>NZ_CP065958.1:6033518-6341898 GCF_041270065.1 Streptomyces fradiae
CCGGGCGGCACCCCGCCCGCCGCCTGGCTTGAGCAGACCGAGGACCTGCCCGACTGGGTGCCCGCCACGGCCCGCTCGTAGGGCCCACCCGGCCCCGGTCCTTCCGGACGCGGCCGCTCCGCCAGTGTCACGGTCCTGCCACAGCTGTGGCAGGACCGGTCCGGTGCGGCGCACCGCCGTTAAAGTCGGCCACTCGCAGCGCTGATCATGACAAGCAGCGTGCCGACGAGACACCCGGGACGCCGTGGGCCGCACGGCCCGGCGCACCCGGCCGGGAGGGGGTCCCGTGACCGACACACCATCCGCAGCACAGCCGTCCGGGCAGCACGAGCCGTCCGCACAGCCCAAGGACAGCCCGCCGCCCAGCAGCCCGCCGCCGAGCGGTCCGCCCGCCGGCGGTCCGACCAGTCCGGCGGGCCAGCCCACCGCGGTCGCGCCGCCGCCGGGGGTGCATCCGCACGGCGGGTACCCGCAGGGGCCGTACCCGCCCGGGGCGTACGCGCCGTACCAGGCCTGGGCGCCGCACCGGAAGCCGCCGCCAAGCAAGCTCAGGCCCCCGGCACCGGCCCGGCCGACCTCGCCGACGCTCTGGGCGATCCTGGCCACCGCCCTGGCCGCCGCCCTGCTCCTCAGCGGCGGCGCGGGCGCCAACCTGCTCCTCGTGGCCGTGCCCGCCACCGCCGCCGGCGCCCTCGCCGCCCGCGCGGCCGGCCGCCGGCTGCGCCCGTGGACGCTGGTGTGGGCCCTCGGCGGCGCCGCGCTGCTCGTCGTACCCGTCCTCAGCGACGCGGGCTGGCCCACCTTCCTCGCCGTCCTCACCGCCCTCGGCCTCACCGGCTACGCGCTGCACGGCGGCCGAGGCTGGCCCAGCATGCTCTTCGGGCCCGTCGGACTCTTCGATTCCGTGGGCAGCGGCATGCCGTGGACCTGGCAGGGGATGCGCCACAGCGCGGGCGGAGCGCAGGGCCGCTTCGGCGCGCTGCTGCGCCCGATCCTGATCGCCCTGGGCCTGCTCGTGGTGTTCGGCGCGCTGTTCGCCGGCGCCGACGCCGCCTTCGCCGACCTCCTCGGCGGCCTCATGCCGGACATCTCGCTCGACCAGGCGCCCTGGCGGCTGCTGTGCTTCCTGCTCGGCCTGTTCGGCGCGATCGCCGTCGCCCGCACCGCCGCCGCCCCGCTGCGCTGGGACCGGCTCAGCTTCAGCCCGGGCCGCCCCCGTGCCCGCCTGGAATGGGCGCTCCCGCTCGTCGTCCTCTGTCTGCTCTTCGCCGCCTTCAACGCCGTCCAGCTCGCCGTGCTCTTCGGCGGCTACGACAAGGTCCTGAGCGAGACCGGGCTCACCTACTCCGAATACGCCCGCCAGGGCTTCTGGCAGCTGCTCTTCGCCACCCTGCTCACCCTCGCCGTGATCGGCCTCGCCCTGCGCTGGGCACCCCGCGGCACCCCCGGCGACACCCGACTCGTCCGCTCCGTCCTCGGCACCCTGTGCGTCCTCACCCTGGTCGTCGTCGCCTCCGCGCTGCGCCGCATGGAGCTGTACGTGGACGCGTACGGCCTCACCCGGCTGCGCATCTCGGTGTCCGCCATGGAGATCTGGCTCGGGGTCGCGATCCTGCTGATCATGGCGGCCGGGATCTGGGGCGCCAAGCTGCTGCCCCGCGCCCTGGCCGCGAGCGCCGCCGGCTTCGTCCTGGCCTTCGGGCTGATCCAGCCGGACGCCGTGATCGCCGAGCAGAACGTCCAGCGGTACGAGCGCGACCACAAGATCGACGTGAACTATCTCGCCGGACTCTCCGCCGACGCCGCACCGGCCCTCGACCGGCTCCCCGAGCGGCTGCGCGACTGCGCCCTCGGCGAACTCGACGACCGTTTCGACCGGACGGAGGACGAGCCCTGGTTCGCGACCAGCCGCTCCGAGGCCCGCGCCCGCGACATCCTCGAACGGCGCCCCGCCACCAACTCCGTCTTCTGCGGCGAGCCCACCCGCGACGAGGAGTACGACCCGGACGCCGACCCTTACGCGCCGGACACCGACCCGTACGCCCCCTGAGGGCTCTCCCCGCCGACCCCCAACCCGGCGCTCCCGGCGGCCATTTCACACAAGTGGCCGCCGTCCCGCTGGCCGGCCTCCGGGATTCACGCCTGCGACCGGAGGCCGGCCGCCCGGCGCCGTCAGACCCGTATCCGGCGCTGCTCCCGGACTGTTCGGCGTACCCCGCCAGGGTGTGCGACAGCGAAGCGAGCGGCATCGGAGCGCCGCGAATCCCGGCCCGTCCGGCGGCCGGTTCCGGCCGGGCGGGAATGCCTGGGGGGAATCCGGGTACCGAGGGAGGTATCCATCGGCGTAACCTGTCAGCGCCATGCCGTACGAACCACCCACACACACCGTCGAGCGTTCGATCCGGGCCACGACCGGCGCCAGGATCGTTGCCGGGGTCGACGAGGTCGGACGCGGGGCATGGGCCGGTCCCGTCACCGTGTGCGCCGCCGTCACCGGCCTGCGCCGCCCGCCCGAGGGGCTCACCGACTCCAAGCTCCTCACGCCCAAGCGCCGTACCGCGCTCGCCGCCGAACTCGAGGGCTGGGTCACCGCGTACGCGCTGGGCGACGCCTCGCCCGCCGAGATCGACGAACTCGGCATGACCGCCGCCCTCCGGCTCGCCGCGATCCGCGCACTGGAGGGCCTGCCGGTCCGCCCCGACGCCGTGATCCTCGACGGCAAGCACGACTACCTCGGCAGCCCCTGGCAGGTCCGCACGGTGATCAAGGGCGACCAGTCCTGCGTCGCCGTCGCCGCCGCCTCCGTGATCGCCAAGGTCCGCCGCGACACCCTGATGGCCGGCCTGAAGGGCGCCTCGGACCTGTACGCGGCGTACGCCTTCGACGCCAACGCGGGCTACCCCTCCCCGGTCCACAAGGCCGCCCTTGAAGAGCTGGGGCCCACCCCGTACCACCGGCTCTCCTGGGCCTATCTCGACGCCATGCCACGCTGGCGGCACCTCAAGAAGGTCCGCCTCTCGGCCGAGGCCGCCGCACTCGAAAGCGGGGGACAACTCGGCTTCGACTTCTGAACTTCGGCTTCCGGCATGTCCGGCGGAGTCACGGGGAAACCTGTCCGCCGGACCTGCGCAAGGAGCCGGGGCGCCCCTGTGCGCCCACCCGCCCGAGCTCGGTGCGACGGCGTTTGATAGACATCCACCCATGCCTCTCATCCCCGAGGAGCCTCAGATTCACGAGAGTGCCCAGGGTCCCCGCGCGACCGCGGCCGCAGGCCGCCCCGTGCCGACCCCACGACCCGTACCCGGCCCGCGTTCCGCCGCCTCTCCGCGACCCGGGCGTCCCGGCCCCGGTCCGGCCAGGCCGGCCCCGCCGGCGCCGCGTCCGCCCGCTGCCGGAACGGCTTCCTCCGCCCGTGCGGAGAATCGTTCCGACCAGCGGACCGAACCGCGGAACGAGCCGCAGGTCCAGCTGATCCCCGCGCCCGTCGACGGAGCCGTCGACGCCGCCGAGGAAGCGGTGGACCTGCTCCTGGAGAACGGCCGCGCCCCCGGCGACGTCCTGGTCCTCACCACCGGCGAGCAGCACCCCTGGGCGGCGCACGAGCTGTCCTTCGGCGAGGCCGCCTACTGGGCGCAGCAGGACGCCCGTGAGGACGTGTTCTTCGCGGACGCCGCCGCCGTGGACCGGGCCGCCGCCCGGCCCGTGGTGGTCGTCGCGGTCAACGGCGGCTCCGACGCGGACGTCGCCCGCCGCCTGCCCGAGGCGATGCGCCGGGCGACCGCCCTGCTGATCGTCTGCGGCGACCCGCAGCGGGTCACCGCCGCGCTCGGCGCCGGCGTCTGATCTGTCCGTCCAGGCCCCGTCCGAGCCCCTGCCGTGCCCTCTCCCGGGTGCGGAAGGGGCGGGGCGTGGGCCGGCCCGCGCACATGGCGGGTGGCGTACGGAGCAGCCGGCGCCGTTCGTACGGAGACGGGGCCGGGCGGGGCCACGGTCGCTCGGACCGCGCCCCGTACCGTCCCACCGGACCGGCCGTCCCCCGGAAGCCCCGGGCCCGGCCGGACGCTCAGCGGGCCGCCGCCCGGCGCAGCGGCTCGGGGGCGCCGCTCGCGATCCGCGGGATCAGCCGGTCGAGCGCGGGGTCCTCGCCCAGCGGCGCCGGCTTCGAGTCGGAACTGGGCCGGCGCCCGCCCCGTCCCTCGCCGAGCACCTGCCAGCCGCCGCCGGTCAGCGTGATGTACGCCCCGCAGCGCAGCCCGTGCAGGGTGCACGCGTCACGCAGACCCCACATCCAGGCGCCGTCCTCCTCGGTCCAGCGCTCGTCGCCCTCGCGGCAGTAGAGCAGCACCGCCGTACGCACCGGCGCACGCCGGCGCAGGTCGTGCGGGATGACCCGGCGCAGCTGCGCGAGGAGCGCGTTGCGGAATTCCCAGCCGTCCGCCGGAGCGGCCCGGCGGGCGAACGAAGCGCTGGCCGCGAGCCGTTCCTCGTGGTCGAGCACCGCGACCACGGCCGTGGACGGCGTGGGACGGTGACGGGAGTGCAGGCCGCTGACGACCTCGCGCGGATTACGCAGGAGCGGGATCCCGGCCGAGGCCCACTCGGCCGGTTCGAGCATCCGAGCGAGGCGGCTGGCCGACCCGGACGACGAGTTCGTAGGAGCGGTCGAGGGCGGAGCGAATCCGAGGGTCACGATCCTCCCTTCGGATACGCGCCCGCTCCGCGGGCAGGGTCGGATGAGGGCGCACCACGGCACGGCCAACGGGCCGCGTTGGGCGTGCGGGGTGGATGACCAATTCTTCCCTGGCCCGTGCGCGGGCGGCAACGAGCAATTGGCGCCGCTGACTGGAATCCACCGGTATGACTCTCATATCCCTGCCCAGTTGCCCATTGTTCACGCTCTGTTCCACCGATCGACGTGCAACGCGGCGACCACCGGGTCACCGGCCGTCACGCGGGGTGAAGTGGCCGATTGTCAGTCCCATCGGGTTGCATGGGGGGCATGGACAACCTGGACCTCCGGACCGAAGCAGACACCGTCCTCGCGGAGCTCGTCGGCGATCCGTCGGGCTCGGCCAGACTGCGCGAGGACCAGTGGCAGGCGGTCGCCGCCCTCGTCGAGGACCGCCGGCGCGCGCTGGTCGTCCAGCGCACCGGCTGGGGCAAGTCCGCGGTCTACTTCGTGGCGACCGCGCTGCTCCGCCGCCGCGGCGCCGGACCCACCGTGATCGTCTCCCCGCTGCTCGCCCTGATGCGCAATCAGGTCGAGGCGGCGGAGCGGGCCGGTATCAGGGCACGCACCATCAACTCGGCCAACCCGGAGGAGTGGGACACCATCCACCAGGAGGTCGAGCGCGGCGAGACCGACGTCCTGCTCGTCAGCCCGGAGCGGCTCAACTCCGTCGACTTCCGTGAGCAGTTGCTGCCCAAGCTCGCCGCCACCACCGGCCTTCTCGTGGTCGACGAGGCGCACTGCATCTCCGACTGGGGACACGACTTCCGGCCCGACTACCGGCGCCTGCGGGCGATGCTCACCGAACTCGCGCCCGGCGTGCCGGTCCTCGCGACCACGGCCACGGCCAACGCGCGGGTCACCGCCGACGTCGCCGAACAGCTCGGCACCGGCGCCGGCGAGGCCCTGGTGCTGCGCGGCACCCTGGAGCGGGAGAGCCTCCGCCTCGGCGTGGTCCGCCTCCCGGACGCCGCCCACCGGCTGGCCTGGCTGGCCGAACACCTCGACGAGCTCCCCGGCTCCGGGATCGTCTACGCGCTGACCGTGGCGGCCGCCGAGGAGGCCACCGCCTACCTCCGCCAGCGCGGCTTCGCGGTCGCCTCCTACACCGGCCGCACCGAGAACGCCGACCGGCTGCAGGCCGAGTCCGACCTCATCCAGAACAAGGTCAAGGCGCTCGTCGCCACCTCCGCCCTCGGCATGGGCTTCGACAAGCCCGACCTGGGCTTCGTGATCCACCTCGGCTCGCCGTCCTCGCCGATCGCCTACTACCAGCAGGTCGGCCGCGCCGGCCGCGGCGTCGACCACGCCGACGTGCTGCTCCTTCCCGGCAAGGAGGACGAGGCGATCTGGCGCTACTTCGCCGACACCGCCTTCCCGCCCGAGGCCCAGGTCCGCCAGACCCTCGCCGCGCTCGACGGGGCCGGCGGCCGGCCGCTGTCCGTGCCCGCCCTCGAAGCCGCCGTCGACCTGCGCCGCAGTCGCCTGGAGACCATGCTGAAGGTCCTCGACGTGGACGGCGCCGTCAAGCGGGTCAAGGGCGGCTGGATCGCCACCGGCGCCCCCTGGACGTACGACGCGGAGCGCTACGCCTGGGTCGCCCGGCAGCGCGCCGCCGAACAGCAGGCCATGCGCGACTACGTGGGCACCAACGCCTGCCGCATGGAGTTCCTGCGCCGCCAGCTCGACGACGAGGGCGCCGTGCCGTGCGGCCGCTGCGACAACTGCGCCGGCCCCTGGGCCGATTCCGCCGTCTCCACCGAGACCCTGACCGCCGCCGAGAAGGAACTCGACCGCCCCGGCGTGGAGATCGAACCCCGCCGCATGTGGCCCACCGGCATGCCCGCCCTCGGCGTCGACCTCAAGGGCCGCATCCCGGCCGGCGAACAGTGCGCCCCCGGCCGCGCCCTCGGCCGCCTCTCCGACATCGGCTGGGGCAACCGGCTGCGCCCGCTGCTCGCCGAGCGCACCCCGGACCTCCCCGTCCCCGACGACGTGCTGCGGGCCGCCGTCGCCGTCCTCGCCGACTGGGCCCGCTCGCCCGCCGGTTGGGCCTCCGGCGCCCCGGACGCCCCCGAGCGCCCCGTGGGCGTCGTGGCCCTGCCCTCGCTGACCCGGCCGCAGCTGGTCGGCTCGCTGGCCCGGGGCATCGCCACCGTCGGCCGGCTGCCCTTCCTCGGGACCCTCACGTACGTCACGGAGGACGGCGCCCACGCGGCCCGCCGCAGCAACTCCGCCCAGCGCCTGAGGGCCCTGTCCGGCGCCCTCGCCGTGCCCGAGGAGCTGACCGCCGCCCTGCGCGAGACCCCCGGCCCGGTCCTCCTCGTGGACGACTCCACCGACTCCGGCTGGACCCTCGCCGTCGCCGCCCGCCTGCTCCGCCGCTCCGGCAGCGGACCCGTGCTGCCCCTGGTGCTGGCCGCGGCGGGCTGACCTCTCATCGAAGCGCATCCGGCCGCCCGGCGCGACCACCCCGCCGACCCCTGTGGAAAACCTCCCGAAAGCCCCAACCGGGAGTTATCCACAGGGGTTTCGCGATCGGGGAAATCACGGGACCGTCGTGACCATGAACACGAACCGCCACGGATCCCACGAATCCCGCGACCCCCACAACTCCCACGACCCCCACGGGTCCTCCGCACCCCAGCAGATCACCCTCCGCGGCCCCGCCGAGCTCGCCGACGCACTGCCCTTCATGCTCGGCTTCCACCCCAGCGACTCCGTCGTCCTCGTCGCACTCCACGGCGAGCGCGGCCGCTTCGGCGGCCGGGTCAGGGTCGGCATCCCGGGCTCGCCGCGCGAATGGCCCGCCACCGCCGAGTACTTGGCCGCATGCCTCGTCGAGGGCGCCGGCCGGCGCGGCGGCGACCGGCCCGACGCCATCGTCGTCTTCCTCTGCCAGGAACCCCGCCCGGGCGAGACCGCACAGCGCGTCATGGAACGACTGCGCCCCTTCGCCCAGCGCCTCCGCACCGCCTGCGGCGCGCTCGACATCCCCGTCCCCGAAGCCCTCTGCATCTCCGACGGCCTCTACTTCTCCTACTGCTGCCCCGACGCCCGCTGCTGCCCGCCCGACGGCACGCCCCTCGCCCTCTCCGGCACCTCCGTGATGGCCGCCTCCGCCGCCTACGCGGGCATCCAGGTCCGCGGCACCCTCAAGGACATGGAGGCCCGGCTGAAGCCCCGCACCGAGGACGACGCGGCGCAGCGCGCCGCGCTCAACGAGGCGGCGACCGTCATCGTGCCCAGGATCCTCGACACCCCCGCCAGCGGCCTCGGCCGCCGCGAGACCCGCGAGACCACCCTCGGCCTCGCCCGGCGCCTGCTCACACGGTTCGCCGCCGCACCCGGCGGCCCGGCACCCCGGCCCCACGCCGGCGGCACCGCCCTGCCGCCCGCGCTCAAGGCGTCCCTGACCGGCCCGGCGACAGGCGACGAACGCGACGACGCGCTGCTCTCGCCCGACGAGGCCGCCACCCTCATCCTCGGCCTGCAGGACCGCGACACCCGCGACCAGGCCGCCGAGTGGATGGAGGGCCCGGAAGCCGCACCCGCCCTCCGGCTCTGGCGGGCGGTGTCCCGGCGGTGCGTCCCGCCCTATCAGGAGTACGCGGCGGCCCCGCTGACCCTGGCCGGCTGGGTCGCCTGGTCCACCGGCGACGAGCCCTCCGCCCGGGTCGCCCTCGGACTCGCCCTGGAGGCCGACCCCGAGTACCTCTTCGCCCGGCTCCTTCACCAGGCGTGCAACGAGGGCCTTGACCCGGAGGCCCTGCGCGCCTGCCTGCGCCAGGAACGGGACACCCGGCTCGCCGCCGAGGCGCCCGGCGCCCCCGCTCCGGCCGAGGCCGCCCCGACGGAGGTCCGCACCCGGCAGCGGGCCCGGCAGACGGCCCGCCGCGCCGCACGGCAGGCCGGGCTGCGCACCACCCAGGCCGCCCGGCGCCGCCGGGCCGAACCCCGGCCGCCCCGGCGGCCCGTGGTGCGGCGCACCCGCCGGACCGGCCGGGCGAGGAGCGGGGCATGACGGCCGTGACCCGCCGACCCGCGGCGGCGTTCACCTCTGTGGCGGTCGCGCAGGAGCGGAACCGCCGTTCCACGGCCGGACGAGCGGACCGCCGGGACCGCCCGCGCGGACCGGGCCACGGCCCCGCCCGGGCCCGGCCGCACCGCCCGGACCCCACAGAGAGCGCCGCAGACCCGTCATGGCCCCCAGCCCCGCCCAGGCCCCCGGACCCGCCGCCGGACATCCGCCCCACCCCGGCGAACCGCAGGCCGTGCACGACACCCTCGTCGGCGTCGCCCTGCCCGCCCTCGCCATCAGCGCCCGGCACGGCCAACTCACCGGCACCGGCCTCGAAGGCGTCTTCCAGGACGGCCGCCGGCTCCTCGCCCGCTCCGTCCTGCGCGTCGCCGGCCGCGCACCCGTCCCGCTCCGCGGCCGCGCGGACGGCGCCGAACGCGCCGAGTTCCTCGGCGTCCTGCGCGCACCCGGCGACCTCGGCCCCGACCCCGGACTCCTCGTCGAGCGCACCCGCGACGCCGACGGCACCGAACGCATCACCCTGCGCAGCTCCGCGCCCCGGCCGGCGCGGATCCCGGTGGAGCTCGCTCTGGGCACGGATCTCGCGGACCTGGGCTCGGTGGCGGCCGGCCGGCCCGGCCCCGAGCTCACCGCGAGCGTCCACGGCACCGGCCTCCGCTGGACCGCCCCCGACGGCACCGCCGTCAGCGTCCTCGCCGACCCCGCGCCCAGCGCCGCCCTCGGCGCGGCCGGACTCCTCCGCTGGGACGCCGAACCCGCCGCCGGCGCCCCCTTCGTCCTCACCCTCCGGGTCCGCTGCGAACGCGCCGGCCGGACCCGGGCGCCCGGCGCGGGCAGGCCCGGCGGACACGTCCTCGCCGACGCCGTCGCCGAAGGCGACGACCCCCGCCTCGGACCCCTGCTGCGGGCCTGCGTCGCCGATCTGCGCGCACTCCTCCAGCGCGACCCCGCGCACCCGGCCGACGTGCACCTCGCCGCCGGCGTCCCCTGGCGCCTGGGGCCCGTCACCGCCGAGGCCCTGTGGGCCGCCCGGATGGCCCTCCCGCTCGGCACCCGGCTCGCCGCCACCACCCTGCGCGCCCTCGCCCGCACCCAACTGCCCGGCCTGGGACCCGAGTCCGGGCGCATCCCCGGACCGCTCAGGGACGCGGGCCCGCTCCTCCCGCCCCGCTGCACCGGCGTCGAGGCCACCCTCGCCTTCCCCGCCGTGCTCGCCGAGGCCCGCCGCTGGGGCCTGCCCGAGCAGGACCTCGCGGAACTGCTGCCCGCCGCCGAGCGCTGCCTCGACTGGCTGCGCGGCGCCTTCGACGACCACGGGTTCGTGCCGGACCCGTGGCCCGCCGGACCCGCGCGGGCCGAGACCCAGGCCCACGCGCACCGCGCGGCCGTGCTCGGCGCCGACCTCCTCGACTCCTGCGGTCGGCCCGGCGGGGACGCCTGGCGGGAACGGGCCCGGGCGCTGCGCGAGCGGTTCCGCGACCGGTTCTGGCTGGACGACCCGGCCGGCGGGCGTCCGCTGCTCGCCCGGCTCCCCGACGGACGCCCGCTGCCCCACCTGGGCGGCTGGGCGGCACACCTCCTCGACACCGGCCTCACCGCCGCCGGACGGCAGGCGCCCGGGCTGCTCGACAAGGCGCAGACCGAGCGCCTGGCCCGGCTGCTCGTCGCCCCGGCGCTCGACTCCGGCTGGGGGCTGCGGGGCCTCGGCGAGAAGGAGCCCGGGTACAACCCGTTCGGGCACCGCTCGGGCGCGGTGCGGGTACACGAGACGGCGGTCGCCGTCGCGGGGCTCGCCGCCGCCGGGCACGAGCGCGAGGCCGCCGCGCTGCTGCGCGGCGTGCTGGACGCCGCGGAGGCCTTCGACCTGCGGCTCCCGGAGATGTACGCGGGGGAGCGGCGCACCCCCGGCGCCCCGCCGGTACCGCACCCGGCCGCCTGCCGGCCCGCCGCCGTCGCCGCCGCCTCCGGCGTCCACCTCCTGACCGCCGCCCTGGGCATCCGCCCCGACGCCCCGGGCCGCACGGTCACCCTCCACCCCCTGCGCTCCGCCCCCCTCGGCGAACTCCGCCTCTCCGCCCTCACCCTCGCCGGCGCCCCCTTCGCCGCCCGCGTCGGCCGCCTGGGCCTGGGCATGGTGGAGGAGGCGGCGCCGGGTCTGCAGCTGGGTGTGTGAGAGGACGGGCCTCGAAGCGGGTGTACCGCCAGACCGGTCCCGGTCCTGTCGCGCACAAGGACTGGGCCTGCCAGTAGTCGTTGGGAGACACCGAGCCTCTCGTGCCCCGGGCGGAGGGCGTGTTGTTCCGACCGGCCGTCGTGGGATGCCCGGATCTGCGGGTCTGGGCCGGCTGCCGATGCGCTGTGCGGCTTCCTGCGGGAGATCGGGCGGCGCTTGGGCACGGGTCCGGGCTGATGGACCCGGAAGGCGCCCACGGCCATCCCGTCCTCGGCTTCGATGTCGAGGCTGATCGAGCCGTGCTCCCCATGGAGCGGTGGGAGGGGCAGCATGCCCCGGATCGTGAAGCGGGGGAGGGGAGGGGGGAAGCCCCCCCGGGGAAGAAGTGGGGGCGGATCCTTCCGGCGGGCGTGTTTATCGTCAGGGAGACGACTATGATCGCGGGCATGTCTCCCTACGACCCGTCGGCCTTTCCGCCCTTCGCTGTCACCGTCGATCTGGTCGTCCTCACCGTGCGGCGCCATGCGCTGTGCGCGCTGATCGTGAGACGGGGGGAGGCGCCGTTCCAGGGGCGCTGGGCGCTGCCCGGCGGGTTCGTGCGGGACGACGAGGATCTGGACTCCGCCGCCGCGCGTGAGCTGGTGGAGGAGACGGGGCTCTGCGTGCACGACCCGGGGGACCCGGAGCCGGTGCCGGGGCACGGGGCGCACCTGGAGCAGTTGGCGACGTACGGGGCGCCGGACCGGGATCCGCGGATGCGGGTGGTGAGCGTGGCCCATCTCGCGCTCGCCCCGGACCTGCCGGCGCCGCGGGCCGGCGGGGACGCGCACAGCGCGCGCTGGGCGCCGGTGGAGGAGCTGCTCGGGGAGGACGGGACGGCGGAGCGGGAGGGCGAGCCGGTGCCGCTGGCGTTCGATCACGCGCGGATCCTGGCCGACGGGGTGGAGCGGGCCCGTTCGAAGATCGAGTACTCGTCGCTCGCGACGGCCTTCTGCCCGCCCGAGTTCACGGTCGGTGAGCTGCGCCGGGTGTACGAGGCGGTCTGGGGTGTGGCCCTGGACCCGCGCAACTTCCATCGCAAGGTGACCGGCACGCCCGGCTTCCTCGTGCCGGCCGGCGGGACCACGACCCGTCAGGGCGGGCGCCCCGCCCAGCTGTTCCGTGCTGGTGGGGCGACACTGCTGAACCCGCCGATGCTCCGCCCGGAGGTCTGACGGGCGGTCGCGGGGCCGCCCCGAGGCGCCAACCCTGCGCCAAAAGTCCGAAATATGGCGTTATCTTGCTGGGATAGCCGCCCTGCCGCGGAGCGGTCTCACCTACCCGCGAGAGAAGCGATGCTCCAGGCCATCGGACTCACCAGCACCCCCCGCCCGGGCCGCCCGGCCGTCGTGGACGACCTCACCTTCGAGGCCCGGCCGGGCACCGTCACCGCCCTGCTCGGACCGGCCGGCGCGGGCAAGACCACGGCCCTGCGCCTCATGCTCCAGCTCGAACCGGGCCGTGGCGTCACCTACTTCCGGGGCCGCCCGCTGCACCGCGTCGCCCACCCCGCCCGCGAGGTCGGAGTCCTGCTCGGCGACGTGCCCGGCCATCCCTCCCGCACCCTGCGCAGTCAGCTGCGCATGCTGTGCGCCGCCGCCGGGGTGCCCGGTTCGCGCGCGGAGGACATGCTCGGGGCCGTCGGCCTCACCGGCCTGCACGACCAGCGCGTCGGCACCCTCTCGCTCGGCATGGACCGCCGACTGGGCCTGGCCTCCGCCCTGTTGGGCGACCCGCACACCCTGCTCCTCGACGAGCCCGCCGCCGGACTCTCCGTACGGGAGAGCGCCTGGCTGTACGAACTCCTGCGCGCCCACGCCGACGAGGGCGGCACCGTGCTCTACACCACGGCCGACCCCAAGGACGCGGCCCGCAACGCCGACCGGGTCGTCACCCTCGACGGCGGGCGGCTCGCCGCCGACCAGGACGCCGCCGAGTTCGCCCGCACCCGCCTGCGCCCCCGGGTCGCCGTGCGCACCCCGCACGCCGCGCGGCTCGCCGCCCTCCTCACCCAGGAGTCGCGGTCCGCCCGGCGGCCGGTGGAGGTGGTGACCGAGGGCGGCAACCGGCTCTCCGTCTACGGCAGCGACTGCGCGACCGTCGGCGAGAGCGCCTTCCGCAACGGCGTCCTGCTCCACCGGCTCGCCGACGAGACCGGCGACACCCGAGAGACCCGCACCGCCCCTCACCCCCCGCACCCCCCGGAGCCCGCCGCGGCCGCGCCGGCGGAGCCCGTACCCGGGGAGCCCGCACCTACCGGCACCGAGCCCGCGCCCCGCGCGTACCGCAAACATCGCGCGCCCCATCGCTCCCCCCTGCGCCCCCTGCGCTACGAGATCCGCCGGCTGCTCGGCGTGCCCTCGACGCCGCTCGTCGCGGCCGGTGTTCTGCTGGTGTCCGTCACCCTCGCCGTACTGCTCGCGCGCAGTGGGCGCACGCCGCTGCCCGCCGTTCTGGCGGGCTGGCCGGGGATCTCGCCGCTGCCGCCCGCCGCGCTGGGGGCCGGGCTGCTCGGTGCCTTCTCCTTCGGCGAGGAGTACCGCTATCCGGCGCTCACCACCGGGCGCGGCGCGGTGCCGCGCCGGCTCGGGCTGCTGCTCGCCAAGCTGGCGGTCGCGGCGGGCGTCGGGGCGGTCCTCGCGGTGCTGGCCGTCGTGGCCGATCTGGAGGCCGTGCGGTTCGTCTACGGCGGTGAGTTGATCCCCGTACCGCACAACTGGCCCACCCTGTGTGCGAATTGGTTCGGCCTGGTGATCGGCTGTGCCTGGGCCGGGCTGCTCGGCGCCGGGGTGTTCCGGGCCGCGGCCGCCGGTGTGGCGGCGGTGCTCGCCGTGCCCGTGGTCTTCGCGCCGCCGCTGCAGCGGATGCTCGCGGGCGCGCCCCGCCGCTCGGTCGCCGGACTCCCGGCCCGGATCCGCGAGTTCGCCAGCGTGGAGTGGTCCTCGGCCGCCGACCGCTGGGTGATGGGGGCGCTGCGGGTGGTCGGGCAGCCCGTCGGGGTGGCTCTCACCCTGACGTTGACGGTCCTGCTGTGCGCCTATGTGCTCACGGGCCGTCACGGCAGGGCGCGTTGGTGATCACAATCGGACTGAAAGCTTCCGTTTCATCGGCAACTCCCTTGGAAATTGCCCGTAATGTCCGATAAATCGTCAATTGCCCAGGGGGTGCCGATCACCCTTTCGTGTGCTTTTCACCAAAGACCTCAAGGGGCACGGGAGCCACGCCGACAAAGGATGCGTGACTACCCTTGCGCACACGATGATGACCTCCGCCCGCCCCGTCGAGTCCGGCCTCGGCGCCCCGGGCGACCTCGACCGCTACCCCTACGCGGAGGCGCCCGGAGCCGACCGCGTCGGACCGCCCGTCTGGGAGGCGACGGAGGAGCTCGGCCGGGTCGGCCGCCGGGCCGCCGGCAGCCGCGGGCGCGGACTGCACGGCCAGCTCGTCCAGCAGCTCGGCCAGATGATCGTCTCCGGCGACCTCGGCGCCGACCGCCCCCTCGTCCCCGAGGAGATCGGCCAGCGCTTCGAGGTGTCGCGCACCGTGGTCCGCGAGTCGCTGCGCGTACTGGAGGCCAAGGGCCTGGTCAGCGCCCGCCCCAACGTCGGCACCCGGGTCCGTCCGGTCAGCGACTGGAACCTGCTCGACCCCGACATCATCGAGTGGCGCGCCTTCGGCCCGCAGCGCGACGACCAGCGCCGCGAGCTCAACCAGCTGCGCTGGACCATCGAGCCGCTGGCCGCCCGGCTCGCCGCCGGTCACGGCCGCGAGGACATCCAGCAGCGCCTCGCCGACATGGTCGAGATCATGAGCCACGCGTACGCGCAGGGTGACGGGATCACCTTCTCGCGCGCCGACGCCGAGTTCCACGCCCTGCTGATCCAGCTCGCCGGCAACCGCATGCTGGAGCACCTGTCCGGCATCGTCGGCGCCGCCCTCCAGGTCTCCGGCGCCCCCGCCACCGGCTGTGACCGGCCGAGCGAGAGCTGCCTCGCGCACCACGCCCGGATCGTCGACGCGCTGGCCGCCGGCGACGCGAACGGCGCCGAGGCCGCCATGCGGCAGCTGCTGACCGTCCACCCCGAGGAGGGGCGCGTCGTGCCGGCCCCGCGCGGGAACTGATCCGCCGACCGTGACCAGCAGCGCCGAGACGCACGCAGCGCGTGCCGCCGGACCCGAGCGGAGCCCGGGGACCACCGTCGTCCCCGGGCGCGCCGGGGTCGGGCGGCGCGATCTCGGGCCGTTCCGGATGTTTCATGGCGGATTCGCCGCAAATGAGGTGTGACTCGGGCCACGCGGATTGGGCGTAACACTCTTCGAAGCCGCGCGATGACCTAAGAGGTGACAGCCGAGGAAGGAATACAGCAGCCGCTCACGGCGCTGTGCAGTTCCCCGGTCCAGCCCGCGCCGTCGGCACATTCCCGGCCGACGGTCGTCGGTCCCAGCCTGATCCAGGGCGGGGCCGGAAGCCGTTTTCCATCGTTCCGAGAGGTTGTTCGTGTCGGCCAGCACATCCCGTACGCTCCCGCCGGAGATCGCCGAGTCCGAGTCTGTGATGGCGCTCATCGAGCGGGGAAAGGCTGATGGGCAGATCGCCGGCGATGACGTGCGTCGGGCCTTCGAGGCCGACCAGATTCCGCCAACCCAGTGGAAGAATGTTCTGCGCAGCCTCAATCAGATCCTCGAGGAAGAGGGTGTGACGCTGATGGTCAGTGCAGCGGAGTCGCCGAAGCGCGCCCGCAAGAGCGTCGCAGCGAAGAGCCCGGCCAAGCGCACCGCCACCAAGACCGTCACCGCCAGGACGACCGTGACGAAGACCGTCTCGGCCGCCACCGCGGCCCCGGCGGCCGAGAGCGCGGATCCGGCCGACGAGGCCGGGGCGCCGGCCAAGAAGGCCGCGGCCAAGAAGACCGCCGCGAAGAAGACGGTGGCGAAGAAGGCCGCCGTCAAGAAGACCGCCGCCAAGAAGACCGCGGCGAAGAAGGACGACGAAGAGCTGCTCGAGGGCGAGGAGCTGCTCGAGGACGTCGCTCCCGGCAAGGACGAGGAGGAGTCCGAGGGCGAGAGCAAGGGCTTCGTCCTGTCCGACGAGGACGAGGACGACGCGCCCGCTCAGCAGGTCGCCGTCGCCGGTGCCACCGCGGACCCGGTGAAGGACTACCTCAAGCAGATCGGCAAGGTCCCGCTGCTCAACGCCGAGCAGGAGGTCGAGCTCGCCAAGCGCATCGAGGCCGGTCTGTTCGCCGAGGACAAGCTGGCGAACTCCGACAAGATCGCCCCCAAGCTCAAGCGCGAGCTGGAGATCATCGCCGAGGACGGGCGCCGCGCCAAGAACCACCTCCTGGAGGCCAACCTCCGTCTGGTGGTCTCGCTGGCCAAGCGCTACACCGGCCGCGGCATGCTCTTCCTGGACCTGATCCAGGAGGGCAACCTGGGTCTGATCCGCGCCGTCGAGAAGTTCGACTACACCAAGGGCTACAAGTTCTCCACGTACGCCACCTGGTGGATCCGTCAGGCGATCACCCGCGCCATGGCCGACCAGGCCCGCACCATCCGTATCCCGGTGCACATGGTCGAGGTCATCAACAAGCTCGCCCGTGTGCAGCGCCAGATGCTCCAGGACCTGGGCCGCGAGCCCACCCCGGAGGAGCTGGCCAAGGAACTCGACATGACCCCGGAGAAGGTCATCGAGGTCCAGAAGTACGGCCGCGAGCCGATCTCGCTGCACACCCCGCTGGGCGAGGACGGCGACAGCGAGTTCGGTGACCTCATCGAGGACTCCGAGGCGGTCGTCCCGGCCGACGCGGTCAGCTTCACGCTGCTCCAGGAGCAGCTGCACTCCGTCCTCGACACGCTCTCCGAGCGCGAGGCCGGCGTCGTCTCCATGCGCTTCGGCCTGACCGACGGCCAGCCGAAGACGCTCGACGAGATCGGCAAGGTCTACGGCGTGACGCGTGAGCGCATCCGTCAGATCGAGTCGAAGACGATGTCGAAGCTGCGTCACCCGTCCCGCTCGCAGGTGCTGCGCGACTACCTCGACTGATCGCCCGTCCCGCCAGGGACGCGACAGGCGTACGAAGGACCCGGTTCCCCGTTCGGGGGGCCGGGTCCTTCGCGCGTGAGTGCGGGTGCGCGGTGGGCAGGCCTGGACGACGCTGGGTGAAAAGATGTCAGCGGAGAGTCAGGAGGCTTCATGCGTCGTCCCATC
Organism: Streptomyces fradiae; assembly: GCF_041270065.1. Lineage (NCBI taxonomy): Bacteria > Bacillati > Actinomycetota > Actinomycetes > Kitasatosporales > Streptomycetaceae > Streptomyces > Streptomyces fradiae. The sequence goes on from NZ_CP065958.1 coordinate 6,050,710, forward strand.
ACCCGTGCCTTGACCGGAGTCCTGGGCCTGATCGCGGCGGCGGCCGGGCCGCTCGGCACGGCCGGGACCGCGCACGCCGACAGCGTCGTGGTCGGCGGGCAGCCGGCCGGGATCACCGAGTCGCCGTGGGTCGTGGCCCTGTCCAGCCGTGACCGGTTCGGGGGTACCCGGGCGGGGCAGTTCTGCGGCGGCGTCGTGGTGGCCCCCACCAAGGTGCTCACCGCCGCGCACTGCCTGGGCCGCGAGGTGCTCGGCGGGACGCCGGGGCAGCTGTCCGACTTCTCGGTGATCGCCGGACGCACCTCGCTGCGCGGGCACGGCGGCCGGGAGGTGCGGGTGGCGGACACCTGGGTGAACCCGGACTACGACCCGTCGACCAACTCGGGCGATCTGGCGGTGCTCACGCTCGCGAGGGCGCTGCCCGAGTCGTACGCGATCGAGCCCGCCCGCCCGGGCGACGCTGCGCTCGCGGAGGGCACGGCGGCCAACGTGTACGGCTGGGGCGACACGACGGGCAACGGGACGTACGCGATGTCGCTGCGCTCGGCGCGGGTGCGGGTGCTGCCGGACACGGCCTGCGAGCGGGCGTATCCGGGCGGCGACGGTGCCGCGTACCGCGGCGACACCATGCTGTGCGCGGGGGATCCCCGCGGGGGCCATGACGCCTGTCAGGGCGACAGCGGCGGGCCGCTGGTGGCCCGGGGCCGGCTGATCGGCCTGGTGTCCTGGGGGAGCGGCTGCGGGCAGGCGGAGAACCCCGGTGTCTACACCCGGGTCTCGGCGCTGCTGCCGCGGCACTTCTGAAGGCACGTACCAGAACGGCGCGTACGAGAACGGCGCGTACGAGAACGGGCGGCCACCCCCCTGAGACTGCGGGGGTGGCCGCCCGTCGGCCGGTCGTCAGGAACCGGCCCGTGGCTCGTCGGGGATGCGAGGCGTCAGTGGTCGTCGCCCTGGGTGCGGGCCGGCACGTCGGTGAGCCGGTCCGTCTCATCCTGTATCTCTGCGGCGATCTTCTTGAGTTCCGGCTCGAACTTGCGCCCGTGGTGGGCACAGAAGAGCAAGTCACCGCCGCTGACAAGGACGACACGCAGGTAAGCCTGGGCGCCGCAGCGGTCGCAGCGGTCAGCGGCCGTCAGGGGGCTCGCGGGGGTCAGAACAGTAGTCACGTCGCCTCTTCTCTAGCTCGACGAGCTGTCGTACCAGGGTCAACATCCAACCAGGCCGAAAACGTTCCCGCTCGTGGCTTTTCCTCGAAACTTTTTCCCAAGGTGGCTGTCTGCTGCCGGTTGGCGGCGAATGAGCCGTATTGCTTCGCTCTACGGGTTTCGCATTGCTGTGTGTGGTCGTGCCCTCCCGGCGGGTTGCCGGTTGTTCATGAGGACGTGCCCGGAGCCTAAATGGTTCATGCCTGGAAGGGAACGTGATGTTCGCGTCACCCCATCGAGGGATCGAACATCCATACGACTCTGGACTAGCATGAAGATTCAGGAGGGTGGCGTGACAACGGCTCTACCAGGGCTCTGTACCCTCTGAACCGGTGCGGGCCGCCGTGCCTTACCCACCGGGCCAGATTTCAAATTCAGCGAGGAGCGAACCGCGTGACCGCCGAGACGTCCGTGCCGTCCAGTGCGCTGCTGACCGCAGACCGTGACGGTTCCAACTACACCGCTCGGCACCTGCTCGTCCTCGAAGGGCTCGAAGCCGTCCGCAAGCGACCCGGCATGTACATCGGGTCGACCGACAGCCGCGGCCTGATGCACTGCCTCTGGGAGATCATCGACAACTCCGTCGACGAGGCCCTCGGCGGCTACTGCGACCACATCGACGTCATCCTCCACGACGACGGCTCCGTCGAGGTCCGCGACAACGGACGCGGCATCCCCGTCGACGTCGAGCCCAAGACCGGTCTGTCCGGCGTCGAGGTCGTCATGACCAAGCTGCACGCCGGCGGCAAGTTCGGCGGCGGCTCGTACGCGGCCTCCGGCGGTCTGCACGGCGTCGGCGCCTCCGTGGTGAACGCGCTCTCCGCCCGCCTCGACGTCGAGGTCGACCGCAACGGCGCCACGCACGCCATCAGCTTCCGCCGCGGCGTCCCCGGCATGTTCACCGAGCAGGGCCCCGACAGCCCCTTCGACCCGTCCGGCGGCCTCCTCAAGGGCAAGCGCGTTCCCAAGACCCGGACCGGCACCCGCGTGCGCTACTGGGCGGACCGGCAGATCTTCCTCAAGGACGCCAAGCTCTCCCTGGACACGCTGCACCAGCGCGCCCGGCAGACCGCCTTCCTCGTCCCCGGCCTCACCATCGTGGTCCGCGACGAGCGCGACCTGGAGGGCATCGGCAAGAGCGAGGAGACCTTCCGCTTCGACGGCGGCATCAGCGAGTTCTGCGAGTTCCTCGCCCAGGACAAGGCCGTCTGCGACGTGCTGCGCCTCACCGGCCAGGGCACCTTCAAGGAGACCGTCCCGGTCCTCGACGACCGCGGCCACATGACCCCGACCGAGGTCACCCGCGAGCTCGGCGTCGACGTCGCCCTGCGCTGGGGCACCGGGTACGACACCACGGTCCGCTCCTTCGTGAACATCATCGCCACGCCCAAGGGCGGCACCCATGTGTCCGGCTTCGAGCAGGCGATCACCAAGACGGTCAACGAGGTGCTGCGCTCGGCCAAGCTGCTGCGCGTCGCCGAGGACGACATCGTCAAGGACGACGCCCTCGAAGGCCTCACCGCCGTCGTCACCGTGCGCCTCGCCGAGCCGCAGTTCGAGGGTCAGACCAAGGAGGTGCTCGGCACCTCCGCGGCCCGCCGGATCGTGGCCACCGTGGTCGCCCGCGAGCTGAAGGCCTTCCTGACCTCCACCAAGCGGGACGCCAAGGCCCAGGCCCGCGCCGTCCTGGAGAAGGCCGTCGCCGCCGCCCGTACCCGGATCGCGGCCCGCCAGCACAAGGAGGCGCAGCGCAGGAAGACCGCCCTGGAGTCCTCCTCGCTGCCCGCCAAGCTCGCCGACTGCCGCAGCGACGACGTGGAGCGCAGCGAGCTCTTCATCGTCGAGGGAGACTCCGCGCTCGGCACCGCCAAGCTCGCCCGCAACAGCGAGTTCCAGGCGCTGCTGCCGATCCGCGGAAAGATCCTCAACGTCCAGAAATCCTCCGTCTCGGACATGCTCAAGAACGCCGAGTGCGGAGCGATCATCCAGGTCATAGGAGCGGGCTCGGGCCGCACCTTCGACATCGACGCCGCGCGGTACGGAAAGGTCATCATGATGACCGACGCCGACGTCGACGGCTCCCACATCCGCACCCTGCTGCTGACCCTGTTCCAGCGCTACATGCGCCCCATGGTCGAGCAGGGCCGGGTCTTCGCCGCCGTGCCGCCGCTGCACCGGATCGAGCTGGTCCAGCCCAAGAAGGGCCAGGACAAGTACGTGTACACGTACTCGGACAACGAGCTGCGGCAGACCCTGCTCGAGTTCGAGCGCAAGGGCGTCCGCTACAAGGACGCCATCCAGCGCTACAAGGGCCTCGGCGAGATGGACGCCGACCAGCTGGCGGAGACCACCATGGACCCCCGCCACCGCACCCTGCGCCGGATCAACATCGGCGACCTGGAGGCGGCCGAGCAGGTCTTCGACCTGCTCATGGGCAACGACGTGGCGCCCCGCAAGGAGTTCATCACCAGCTCCGCCGCGACCCTGGACCGCTCGCGCATCGACGCCTGACACCCGGGGCCGGACCCCGGCCCGCGCACACCTCCACCGGCCGGCCCGCCCGATACGACTTATCGGCGGGCCGGTCAGTCGTGCCCGGGGCCTCATCACCTGATGGAGTGAAGAAGGACGGGAGAAGAGTCCGGGATCCGCCCAGTCTGTCCATCCTTGGGCACGCGGCCGAAACGGTTCGCTGACAAGGAGAGTTCACCGGTGGAGAAGCACGACGGGAGCGGATCCGCGGAGGTGCGGATCGACGACCCCTGGTACGACGAGCTCGCCGCCGGCTGGGGCGAGCATGACGGGGACGGGACGCCGCCCGGCGCCGTCCCCCACCAGCAGGCCCCGGCCCCGGCCGACGGCCACAGCGCCGCGGACGTCTATCTGGAGGTCCAGCGGAGCCCCGCCTTCCAGGAAGTGCGCCGCCGATACCGCCGCTTCGTCTTCCCGGCCTCGCTCGCCTTCCTGCTCTGGTACCTGGCGTACGTCGTGGCCGCCACCGCCGCCCCCGGTCTGATGGCCCGCCCGGTGACCGGTGCGGTCAACGTCGCCATGGTCGCCGGACTCGGCCAGTTCGCCACCACCTTCCTGCTGACCTGGGCCTACGCCCGGCACGCCCGGCTGCGCCGGGACCGGGCCGCGCTCGAACTGCGCTGGGACACCCAGGAGATGACCCGGGGGGTGCGGCGATGACCGGAGACCACCAGACCCTGGCGCTGCTGCTGTTCAGCGCGTTCATCGCGGTCACCCTCGGCATCACCACCTGGGTCAGCCGCAACCGGCACGGCTCCGCCGAGGAGTTCTACGCCGGCGGACGGCTCTTCTCGCCCCTGGAGAACGGATTCGCCATCGCCGGCGACTACATGTCCGCCGCCTCCTTCCTCGGCATCTCCGGCCTCATCGCGCTCTTCGGCTACGACGGCATGCTCTACTCCGTCGGCTTCCTCGTCGCCTGGCTCGTCGTGCTCCTGCTGGTCGCCGAACTCGTCCGCAACTGCGGTCGCTTCACCCTCGCCGACGTCGTCGCCGCCCGGATGGCCGAGCGACCGGTCCGGATCGCCGTCGGCACCTCCTCCGTCGCCGTCTCCGTGCTCTATCTGGTGGCGCAGATGGTCGGCGCCGGCAGCCTGGTCGCCCTGCTGCTCGGCGGCACCAGCGACGCCGCCCGCGCCTGGACCGTGATCGGCGTCGGCGCGCTGATGGTCGTGTACGTGTCGCTCGGCGGCATGCGCGCCACCACCTGGATCCAGATCGTCAAGGCCGTGCTGCTCATGGCCGGCACCATCGCCCTCACCGTGCTGGTCCTGCTGCGCTTCCACTTCGACGTCGACCAGCTGCTCAGCACCGCCGCCGAACGCAGCGGCCACGGCCGGGACTTCCTCGCGCCCGGGCTGCGCTACGGCGGCGACTGGACCGCCCGGGTCGACTTCGTCAGCCTCGGCCTCGCGCTCGTCCTCGGCACCGCCGGACTGCCGCACATCCTCTCGCGCTTCTACACCGTGCCCACCGCGCGGGCCGCCCGCCGCTCCGTCGTCTGGTCCATCGCCCTCATCGGCGGCTTCTACCTGATGACGATCGTCCTCGGCTTCGGCGCCGCCGCCCTCGTCGGCCCCGACACCGTCCGCGCCTCCAACGCCGCCGGCAACACCGCCGTGCCGCTGCTCGCCCTCGACCTCGGCGGCGGGGCCGGATCCACCGGCGGCACCGTCCTGTTCGCGGTCGTCGCCGCCGTCGCCTTCGCGACCATCCTCGCCGTGGTCGCCGGCATCACCCTCGCCTCCTCGGCCTCCGTCGCGCACGACCTCTACGCCTCGCTGCGCCGCCGCGGGAGCGCCAAGGAGCACAGCGAGGTGGCCGTCGCCAAGCTCGCCGCCGCGGGCATCGGGGTCGCCGCGATCGGCCTCGGCCTGCTCGCCCGCGACCTCAACGTGGCCTTCCTGGTCGGCCTCGCCTTCGCCGTCGCCGCCTCCGCCAATCTGCCCGCGCTGCTCTACTCGCTGTTCTGGCGGCGCTTCACCACCCGGGGCGCGGTCTGGTCGGTGTACGGCGGCCTCGTCCCCGCCGTGCTGCTCGTGGTGGTCTCACCGGTCGTCTCCGGCAGCCCCGAATCGCTGTTCCCCGGCGTCGACTTCCAGCTCTTCCCGCTGCAGAACCCCGGGGTGGTCTCCATCCCGCTGGGCTTCCTCGCGGGCTGGCTCGGCACCGTGACCTCCCCGGAACCCCCGGACGAGGCCCGGCACGCCGAGACGGAGGTACGGGCGCTCACGGGCGCGGGAGCGGTCTGACGGCTCGCCGCGCGAGGCGTGTCGAGGCCGTCGGCTGACCCGCCGGGCCTGCCGCCTGCCGCCTGCCGGCGCGGCCCGGTCGGTGACCGCGCGCGCCCCGAGTGCGGTCACGCGCCGCAGCGCCACCAAGGGGAACGCGGATCGCGGTGATCGCGTCGGTGTCGGCGAGCGCACCGCGTGCGGCGAGCCGAGGCCTCGTCCGGCCCGCCGGACCTGCCGCCTTCCGGCGCGGCCCGGTCGGTGCCCGCGCGTGGCCCCGAGTCCGGTCGCGCGCCGCAGCGCCGCCCAGGGGAACGCGGATCGCGGTGACCGCATCGGTGTCGGCGGCGGCGAGCACACCGCGCGAGGCGTGTCGGCCGCCGTCTTCCGGCTCGCCGGACCTGCCGGAGGTGTCCGTCCCGGCGCGGTACGGCGCAGGCGCGCGGCCGGGGGACAAGGACGGCGCTCGCCTCGGTCTCGGCGCAGGCGCGCGGGCGGGGTAAAGGGGCGTCCGGGCAGCCGGGCGCCTCCCGGCCCGGCCCTCCCGGCCCCGGCCCTCCCGGCCCCGGCCCGGCCCTCCCGGCCCCGGCCCGGCCCTCCCGGCCCCGGCCCGGCCCCCCGGCGCCTCAGCGGGCCGTTGCCGGGCCCGCCCATGCGTAGCGGTGCTCGGGGCGGCCCGTCTCGCCGTACTTCAGGGAGAGCCGCACCCGGCCGGTGCGCTCCAGGAGCTTGAGGTAGCGCTGGGCGGTCTGGCGGCTCACCCCGGCCCGCTCGGCGATCTCCTGCGCCGACAGCGGCCCGTCCGCGGCGAGCAGCACCTGCCGCACCAGCTCGGCCGTGGTGGGGGAGTGGCCCTTGGGCAGGTCCGGGACGACGGGGCCGGCGGACAGGGCGCCGAAGATCCGGTCCACCTCGGCCTGTTCCGCCTCGCCGCCGCCGTCGAGGGTGCGGCGCAGCGCCGCGTACGCCTCCAGCTTGGCCCGGAGGCCGGCGAAGCCGAACGGCTTCACCAGGTACTGCAGCGCCCCGTGCCGCATCGCCGCCTGGACGGTCGCCACGTCACGCGCCGCGGTCACCATGATCACGTCGGTCTGGCGGCCGAGGGCGCGCAGCTCGCGTACCACCGCGAGACCGTTGCCGTCCGGCAGGTAGTGGTCGAGCAGCACCAGGTCCACGGCGGGCGCGGGCGCGGTCAGCGCGGCCAGCGCCTCCGCAGCCGAGTGGGCGACGCCGGCCACCCGGAAGCCCGGCACCTTGGCCACGTAGGCGGCGTTGACCTGGGCCACCCGTACGTCGTCGTCGACGACCAGGACGTCGATCACCGCGCCTCCTCCGGGGCCACCGGCGCGAGCTCGCCGTGCGCCTCGACGAGCGCGTCCGGCAGCAGCACGGTGAACTCGGCGCCGCCGTCCGGGCCGGTGCCGACCACGGCGCTGCCGCCCCGCCGCTCGGCGAGCCGGCGCACCAGCGGCAGCCCGAGGCCCCGCTTGCCGTGGGCGGGCGGCTCCTTGGTGCTCCAGCCCTCCGTGAAGATCAGCTCGCGCCGCTCCCCGGGCACGCCGGGGCCGCTGTCGCCGACCCTGAGGACCACCGCGCGGCCGTCGGCGCGCAGATCCACCTCCACGCGCGCGTGGGGAGTGCCGGAGGCGGCGTCGAGGGCGTTGTCGACCAGGTTGCCGACGACCGTGACCAGTTCGCGCGGGTCGACCAGGCGGTCCGGGAGCAGCGAGCCGGGCGCGACGCGCAGCGAGACGCCGCGCTCGGCGGCCACGGCGGCCTTGCCGACGAGCAGCGCGGCGAGCAGCGGGTCGTGGACCTTCTCGGTGACCTGTTCGGCCGTCGCCCGGTGCACGCCGACGACCTCGGTGACGAAGTCGGCGGCCTCGTCGTACATCTCCAGTTCGAGCAGTCCGAGCAGGGTGTGCATGCGGTTGGCGTGCTCGTGGTCCTGGGCGCGCAGCGCGTCGATCAGGCCGCGCGTGGAGTCCAGCTCGCGGCCCAGGCGTTCGAGTTCGGTGCGGTCGCGGAGGGTGGCGACGGCGCCGCCGTCGTGGGTGGGCATCCGGTTGGCGATCAGCACCCGGCTGCCGCGCACCGTGACCAGGTCCTCGCCGGTGGCCCGGCCCGCGAGCACCTCGGTGGTGCGGCCGGCGCCGAGTACCTCCTCCAGGGGGCGGCCGGTGGCCTCGGGGCCGATGCCGAGCAGCCGCTGCGCCTCGTCGTTCATCAGTCGGATCCTGCCCGCGCCGTCGAGCGCGACGACGCCCTCGCGGATGCCGTGCAGCATCGCCTCGCGCTCGGCGAGCAGCGCCGAGATGTCGGAGAAGGCCAGGTCGTGGGTGCGCCGCTGGAGCCTGCGGGAGATCAGATACGCGGCGAGCGCGCCGGCCGCCAGGGCGCCGCCGGCGTAGCGCAGCAGCCCGGGGATCGCCGCCACGAGCCGGTCGCGCACGCTGTCGTACTCGATGCCGACCGACACCGCGCCGACGATCTCCCCGCGCCGGTCCCGCAACGGCGCCTTGCCGCGCGCGGAGCGGCCGAGGGTGCCGCTGTCGATCTCCATCACGGCGTGCCCGGCGAGCGCGGCGCTGGGGTCGGTCGAGACGCGGCGGCCGATCTGGGCGGGGTCGGTGTGCGACCACCGGATACCGGCGGTATCCATGACGACCACGTACTCGGCTCCGGTGGAGCGCCGGATCCGCTCGGCCTCCGCCTGCACCGGGCCGTCGGGCGTCGGGCGGCTGGTCGCGAGGCCCGCGGCCATCTCCGGCGAGGCCGTGGTCTGCGCGATCGCCAGGGCGCGGCGCATCGCCTGGTCGTCCAGCTGCGCGCTCAACGGGGCCAGGAACAGCCCGGTGGCCAGCACCGTCACCCCGGTCGCGATCGCCAGCTGCATCAGCAGCACCTGCGAGAACACCCGCCGCGGCCACCCGATCCTGCGCCGGCGGCCGGGCGGCCGCGCGGGGGAGGACGGTGCGGGGCTCATGGCTGAAACGGTACGGGGACGGGGGCGCCGACCGGAAATGCGGCGCCCGCCGGGGCGGTGCCCGGCTGCGTCGCGGCGCGCTGCTGCCGCCCGGCCTTGACGGGACCGGCGGGCTTTTCAGGTGCGGGGGCGCGGTCGGCGGCCCTCGGGCAGGCACCGCGCCCGCCTCGGAAGGCTCCGACCTCGCGGTCCCGGCGGGATCGGTGGGTCTCCGTGCGCCGGGTCCGTTCCGCCGTCCGTGGAACACGGACAGGTCCGTGTCGCGGCGGGCCGGCTCGCCTCGTGTCGGCGCGCGGGCCCCGCACGCCGGGGCCTGCGGGCTCGGCTGAGACGGGGCGCAGAACACGGCCCCGCGCAGGCGCCCGCCTATTCTGGAGGCTTCGCAGGTGCAGGCATCGACGGCCCGGAGGCGTGACCCTTGACCAGCCAGCCCACCCAGCAGATTCCCGTCATCGTGCTGGCCGGGTTTCTCGGGGCGGGGAAGACCACCCTGCTCAACCATCTGTTGCGCAGTGCGCGGGGGACGCGGATCGGGGTCATGGTCAATGACTTCGGCGACATCGGGATCGACGCCATGACCGTGGCCGGGCAGGTCGGGTCCACGGTCTCGCTCGGGAACGGCTGTCTGTGCTGTGCCGTGGACGCGAGCGAGCTCGACGAGTACCTGGAGGTGCTGACCCGGCCCGAGGCGCGGCTCGACGTGATCGTGATCGAGGCGAGCGGTCTCGCCGAGCCGCAGGAGCTCGTGCGCATGCTGCTGGCCAGCGAGAACCGGCGGATCGTGTACGGCGGTCTGGTCGAGGTGGTCGACGCCGCCGAGTTCGCGGCGACCCGGGAACGGCACCCGGAGACCGACCGCCACCTCGCCGTCGCCGACCTCGTCGTGGTCAACAAGGCCGACGGCGTGGCGCCGGAGGAGCTGCGTGCCGTACGGGAGACGGTCACCGCCCTCGCCCCGCGCGGCGCCGTCGTCGAGGCCGCGTACGGGCGGATCGACCCCGAGCTGCTGTTCGACCGGGTGGTGCCCGAGGGCGAGATCGCCGGGCAGATGTCGATCGAGGACATCCTGTACGGCTCCGAGGACGAGGAGCACGCCCACCCGCACGCCGCCTACGACACCCTCTCCCTGAGCACACCGGTCCCGCTGCACCCGCGCCGGCTCATGGCGTTCCTGGACTCGCGCCCGGAGGGCCTCTACCGGATCAAGGGCTTCGTCGACTTCGGCGCCGCCGATCCGGCCAACCGCTACACCGTCCACGCGGTCGGGCGCTTCCTGCGCTTCCGGCCCGAGCCCTGGCCGGCCGGTGAGGAGCGGCTGACCCAGCTGGTCCTCATCGGCAGCGGCATCGACGCCGCCGCCCTGCGCAAGGAACTCGCCGGCTGCGAGCTGGACGGACCGGACGACGCACCCGACGAGCACAGCATGTGGGGCGTCCTGCGGTACGTGCCGCAGCCCGACGAGGAGCCGAGGGAAGACACGCCCTAGTGCGGGCCTGGGCCTAGACCCGCGCCCCGACCGGCGCCTCGCCCAGGTTCGCCAGGTGCGCGTCCAGGCCTTCGGCGTCCGGGCCCGCCCAGCCGACGTAGCCGTCCGGGCGGATCAGGAACAGGCCGGTGCCGTACGCCTCGTACGCCGGAAGGTGCGCCGTGCGCAGCGACGGGGAGGCGGGGAGAGGCGGGAGCGGGACGCCGACCGCGAGCAGGGTGAGGTGCGGGCCGCGGAAGAGGTCGAAGAGGCGGCCGGCTCCGTACGGACCGTCCGGGGCGCGGTCGCCCGCGCGCAGGGCGTCCTCGGGGAGACCGGGGCGGGTCTCCACGGACCAGGGCGAGTCCCGGTAGCCGAGGTCGAGCTGCTGGACCTCGGAGCCGCGCTGGGCCGCGCGGCCGGCGGTGCTCGCGCGGTGGAGGCGGGTGCTGAGGCCGAGGACGTCGGCGGCGACCGGCTGCCGTTCGGCCTCGTAGGAGTCGAGCAGCGCGGCCGGGGCGCCGTGCCGCAGCACCCGGCCGAGTTTCCAGCCCAGGTTGTAGGCGTCCTGGACGCTCGTGTTGAGGCCCTGGCCGCCGGCGGGGGAGTGCACATGGGCCGCGTCCCCGGCGAGGAAGATCCGGCCGTCCCGGAACCGGTCCGCCATCGCCGCCCGGGCCCTGAAGTCCGAGGACCAGCGGACCTCCGCCACGTCCTCCGGCGCCAGCGGGGTGCGGGCCGTGAGCAGCGCGCGTACCCCCTCCGGCGAGGTGTCCACGACCGCCGACTCGTCCTCGAACCCGGCCACGAGCTGGAAGAGTTCGTCACCGGGTTCGTCACGGGCTTCACCACCGGGCAGCGGGCACAGCGCCACGCCGCCGCCCGGCGCCGTGGCCCACAGATGCCAGTTGCCGCGGTCGACGACGGTGCCGGGCGCGAGCCGCACGTCCGCGACGAGCATCGGCCGCGGGTCGACGGTCTCCCCGGTCATCCCGATGCCGAGCGCGCGCCGCACGGTGGAGCGGCCGCCGTCGCAGGCCACCAGATACGCCGCCCGCACCGTCTCCCCGGTGGACAGCTCCGCCTCGACCGCGTCCCCGGTCTGCCGGAAGCCGGTGAGGGCCGTGCCGAACCGGACCGAGCCGCCCAGCTCGCGCAGCCGCTCGTACAGCAGCTCCTGGGTGCGGAACTGCGGGACGAGCAGCACGTTCGCGTACGGGACCTGCTCGGTCGGCTCCGAGCGGGCCATCATGTCCCACTCGCCCTGCGGCTCGGCGCCCTCCCAGCCGCGCATCAGCGGGTACGGCGCGCCCGCCGCCAGGACCGCGGGCAGCACGCCCAGGTCGTCGAGCACCTCCAGACTGCGCGGCTGCAGCCCCTTGCCCCGGGAGCCGGGGAAGAGGCCCTCGGCCTGCTCCACCAGCAGTGCGCGCACGCCCCGACGGGCGAGGTCGATCGCCAGGACCAGCCCGGTCGGGCCCGCTCCGACGATGACGACCTCCGTGTCTGCACCCGTGTCCGCACCCGTGTCCGTGCTCTTGTCCATGACCGTATCCCCGTCCTTAACGGTGTTAAGTTCCGACGTCCGGAGCATCTCCTTAACGCTGTTAAATTGTCAAGGGGATACGGTGAGCCGGTGGCGAGCAAGAAGACGACCCGGCTGGATCCGGCGCAGGTGGCGGAGACCGCCCTGCGCCTGCTGAACGAGCGCGGCCTGGAAGGCCTCACGCTGCGGGCGATCGCCCAGGAACTGCACGTCCAGGCCCCGGCGCTGTACTGGCACTTCAAGAACAAGCAGGCGCTGCTGGACGAGATGGCGACGGTCATGTACCGCCAGATGGTCGCCGACCCGGCCGCCCGGCCCGCCGGGGACGTGAGCTGGCAGGAGCGGATCCTGGCGGTCAACCGGGGCCTGCGCGCCGGGCTGCTGCGCTACCGCGACGGCGCCAAGGTCTACAGCGGCGCCCGGTTCACCGGGACCGACCACGCCGCGGACATGGAGCGCGAGCTGGGCGCGCTGGTCGACGCGGGGTTCTCGCTGCGCGACGCGGTGCGGGCGAGCACCACCGCGTACCTCTTCACCCTCGGCTTCGTCACCGAGGAACAGGGCACCGAACCGGTGCCGGGCGAGCGGCGCGAGGGCTTCGACGTGGCCGAGCGCGCCCAGCGGATGGCCGCCTACCCGCTCGCCGCCCAGGCCGGGGCGGAGCTCTTCGGCGACTACGACAGCGGCTTCGAGGAGGGCCTGCGGATCATCGTCGCCGGCATCGCGGCCACCTACGGTCCGCGGGACTGACCGTACGACGACGCCCCCGGTCCCGCGCGGCTAGGCGCGAGACCAGGGGCGTCGGCGTACGTGCCGGTTGCCGGTCAGCCCGTCGGGCCGGCCACCACCTCGACCGGCTTCGCCAGCGGCGTGCCCGAGCCGTCGCGGCGCGGGTCCGGCTCCGGGAGCTCGGACGGGGTGCCGTTCTGCTGGGCGGCGCGGGCCGGGGTGGCGCCCGCCCAGGCGAAGACCAGCAGGTCCTCGCCCTTCAGGAAGCGCTGGCAGCGCACACCGCCGGTGGCGCGGCCCTTGCGCGGGTACTGGTCGAACGGGGTCAGCTTCGCCGAGGAACCGGTCTCGGCGTCCAGCGTGCCGGTCGAGCCGGCCACCGTGAACACCACCGCCTCCGCGGCCGGGTCCACCGCCGTGAAGGACAGCACCTCGGCGCCGGCCGCCAGCTTGATGCCGGCCATGCCGCCCGCCGGACGGCCCTGCGGCCGCACCTGGGAGGCCTGGTAGCGCAGCAGCTGGGCGTCGGAGGTGATGAAGACCAGGTCCTCGTCACCGGTGCGCAGTTCGGTCGCGCCGACGATCCGGTCGCCGTCCTTGAGGGTGATGACCTCCAGCTCGTCCTTGTTCGCCGGGTAGTCCGGCACGACGCGCTTGACCACGCCCTGCAGGGTGCCGAGGGCGAGACCGGGCGACTCCTCGTCGAGGGTGGTCAGGCACAGCACCGTCTCGTCCGCCTCCAGGGAGACGAACTCCGCGAGCGGCGCCCCGCCCGCCAGGTTCGGCGCGGCGGCCGTGTCGGGCAGCTGGGGGAGGTCGATCACGGCGACCCGCAGCAGCCGGCCGGCCGAGGTCACCACGCCGATGTCGCCGCGCTGGGTGGCCGCCACCGAGGAGACGATCACGTCGTGCTTGGTCCGCTTGCCGTCGTGCGCGGCCGGCAGCGTCTCCGTCACCGTACGGGCCAGCAGGCCGGTGGAGGAGAGCAGCACCCGGCACGGGTCGTCCGCGACCTCCAGGGACGTGGCCGCGACCGGCGCGCCCGCCGACTCGAGCAGGACCGTGCGCCGGTCGGTGCCGAACTTCTTCGCGACGGCCGCGAGCTCCGCCGACACCAGCTTGCGCAGCTCGGAGTCGGACTCCAGGATCCCGGTCAGCTCGTCGATCTCGCCGGTGAGCCGGTCGCGCTCGGTCTCCAGCTCGATGCGGTCGAACTTGGTGAGCCGGCGCAGCGGGGTGTCCAGGATGTACTGCGTCTGGATCTCGCTCAGCGAGAAGCGCTCCATGAGGCGCGCCTTGGCCTCCGCGGAGTTCTCGCTCTCCCGGATCAGCCGGATGACCTCGTCGATGTCGAGCAGCGCGACGAGCAGGCCCTCCACCAGGTGGAGCCGGTCGCGCTTCTTGCCGCGGCGGAACTCGGAGCGGCGCCGCACGACCTCGAAGCGGTGGTCGAGATAGACCTCCAGGAGCTCCTTGAGGCCCAGGGTGAGCGGCTGGCCGTCGACCAGCGCCACGTTGTTGATGCCGAAGGACTCCTCCATCGGCGTCAGCTTGTAGAGCTGCTCCAGGACGGCTTCCGGCACGAAGCCGTTCTTGATCTCGATGACCAGGCGCAGGCCGTGGGCGCGGTCGGTGAGGTCCTTGACGTCGGCGATGCCCTGCAGCTTCTTGGAGCCGACCAGGTCCTTGATCTTGGAGATGACCTTCTCGGGGCCGACCGTGAAGGGCAGTTCGGTGACGACGATGCCCTTGCGGCGGGCCGTCACCGTCTCGATCGTGGTGGTCGCGCGGATCTTGAAGGTGCCGCGGCCCGACTCGTAGGCGTCCTTGATGCCGGACAGGCCGACGATCCGGCCGCCGGTCGGCAGGTCCGGGCCGGGCACGAAGCGCATCAGCGCTTCCAGGTCCGCGTTCGGATAGCGGATCAGGTGCCGGGCGGCGGCGACGACCTCGCCCAGGTTGTGCGGGGGCATGTTGGTCGCCATGCCGACCGCGATCCCGGACGCGCCGTTGACCAGCAGGTTCGGATACGCGGCGGGGAGCGCGACCGGCTCCTGCTCCTGGCCGTCGTAGTTCGGCGCGAAGTCGACGGTGTCCTCGTCGATGGACTCCGTCATGAGCAGCGCCGCCGGCGCCATCTTCGACTCGGTGTACCGCATGGCGGCCGGCGGGTCGTCGTTGCCGAGCGAGCCGAAGTTGCCGTGGCCGTCGACCAGCGGCACCCGCATGGAGAACGGCTGCGCCATGCGCACCATCGCGTCGTAGATGGACGCGTCGCCGTGCGGGTGCAGCTTGCCCATGACCTCGCCGACGACCCGGGCGCACTTGACGAAGCCCCGGTCGGGCCGCAGGCCCATCTCGTTCATCTGGTAGACGATGCGCCGCTGCACCGGCTTCATGCCGTCGCGGGCGTCGGGCAGCGCACGCGAATAGATCACCGAGTACGCGTACTCGAGGAAGGAGCCCTGCATCTCGTCAACGACGTCGATGTCGAGGATTCGCTCCTCGAACGCGTCGTCCGGCGGCGGTGTCTTCGTGCTGCGGCGGGCCATCGCGGCTGCGGCTCCTTCACCAACAAGGTTGATCTGACGCGGACCATTGTGGACCGTGGCACCGACAACGCCGACCGCGACCCGGAAGAGGGACATCCGGGAGGGCCGGGAACTTCGCCAGGTGTCGGCGCGCTTGCATACAGTGGCAGGACTTTTTCCCGATCGCGATCGAAGGGGACACATGCCCATGGGTCACACGGCTGCGGCCGAGGCCGGCTCCGGCGGCCTGACAGCGACCGAGCACCGGCTGGCCAACGGCCTGCGCGTGGTGCTCTCGGAGGACCACCTGACCCCGGTCGCCGCGGTCTGCCTCTGGTACGACGTCGGCTCCCGGCACGAGATCAAGGGCCGCACCGGTCTCGCCCATCTCTTCGAGCACCTGATGTTCCAGGGCTCGAAGCAGGTCCACGGCAACGGCCACTTCGAGCTGGTGCAGGGCGCGGGCGGCTCGCTCAACGGCACCACGAGCTTCGAGCGCACCAACTACTTCGAGACGATGCCCGCCCACCAGCTGGAGCTCGCGCTCTGGCTGGAGGCCGACCGGATGGGCTCGCTGCTCGCCGCCCTGGACGACGAGTCCATGGAGAACCAGCGGGACGTCGTCAAGAACGAGCGCCGCCAGCGCTACGACAACGTGCCGTACGGCACCGCGTTCGAGCGGCTCACCGCCCTCGCGTACCCGGACGGTCACCCGTACCACCACACCCCGATCGGCTCGATGGCCGACCTGGACGCCGCCACCCTGGAGGACGCGCGGAACTTCTTCCGCACGTACTACGCGCCGAACAACGCGGTCCTCTCGGTCGTCGGCGACATCGACCCCGAGCAGACCCTCGCCTGGGTGGAGAAGTACTTCGGCTCCATCCCCGGCCACGACGGCAAGCCCGAGCCGCGCGACGGCTCGCTGCCCGAGGTCATCGGCGGGCAGCTGCGCGAGGTCGTCGAGGAGGAGGTCCCGGCCCGTGCGCTGATGGCCGCCTACCGGCTGCCGCACGACGGCACGCGCGCGTGCGACGCGGCCGACCTCGCCCTGACCGTGCTCGGCGGCGGCGAGTCCTCCCGGCTGCACAACCGCCTGGTCCGCCGCGACCGCACGGCCGTCGCCGCCGGCTTCGGCCTGTTGCGGCTCGCCGGCGCGCCCTCGCTCGGCTGGCTGGACGTCAAGACCTCCGGAGGCGTCGAGGTCCCGCAGATCGAGACCGCCGTGGACGAGGAGCTGGCCCGGTTCGCCGCCGAGGGCCCGACCGCCGAGGAGATGGAGCGCGCCCAGGCCCAGCTGGAGCGCGAGTGGCTGGACCGGCTCGGCACCGTCGCCGGCCGCGCCGACGAACTCTGCCGCTACGCCGTGCTGTTCGGCGACCCGCAGCTGGCCCTGACCGCCGTCGACCGGGTCCTCGACATCACCGCCGACGAGGTCCGCGAGGTCGCCGCCGCCCAGCTGCGGCCCGACAACCGCGCCGTGCTCGTCTACGAGCCGGTCGGCGGCACGGCCGAGGAGACCGACAGCGACGAGGAAGAGGGAGCGGACCAGTGACCGACGCTGCCGCGTCTTTGACGAGCATGACCTTCCACCCGCAGCCGCAGGCCGGCGAGGCCAAGCCCTGGGCCTTCCCGGCCCCGGAGCGCGGCGCGCTCGACAACGGGCTCACGGTGCTGCGCTGCCACCGCCCCGGCCAGCAGGTGGTGGCCGTCGAGATCTTCCTCGACGCGCCGCTGGAGGCCGAGCCCCAGGGCCTCGACGGCGTCGCCACCATCATGGCCCGGGCCCTGTCCGAGGGCACCGACCAGCACACCGCCGAGGAGTTCGCCGCCGAGCTGGAGCGCTGCGGAGCCACCCTCGACGCGGCCGCCGACCACCCGGGCGTACGGGTCTCCCTGGAGGTCCCGGTCTCCCGGCTGCCCAAGGCGCTCGGCCTGCTCTCCGAGGCCCTGATCGCCCCGGCGTTCGTCGAGACCGAGGTCGAACGCCTGGTGCGCAACCGCCTCGACGAGATCCCGCACGAGACGGCCAGCCCGGCCCGCCGCGCCGCCAAGCAGCTCTCCAAGGAGCTGTTCCCGGCCGCCTCGCGGATGTCCCGGCCGCGCCAGGGCACCGAGGAGACCGTCGCCGCGATCGACGCCGCCGCCGTCCGCGCCTTCTACGACGCGCACGTCCGCCCGGCCGCCGCCACCGCCGTCGTGGTCGGCGACCTCACCGGCGTCGACCTGGACCAGGTGCTCGCCGACACCCTGGGCGCCTGGAGCGGCAAGCCCGCCGCCCCGCGCCCGATGCCGCCGGTCACCGCCGACGACACGGGACGGGTCGTCATCGTGGACCGGCCGGGCGCCGTCCAGACGCAGCTGCTCATCGGCCGCGTCGGCGCCGACCGCCACGACAGCGTCTGGGCGGCCCAGGTGCTCGGCACGTACTGCCTCGGCGGCACCCTCACCTCCCGCCTGGACCGCGTCCTGCGCGAGGAGAAGGGATACACCTACGGCGTACGGGCGTTCGGCCAGGTGCTGCGCTCCGACGGCGAGGGCAACGGGGCGTCGATGCTCGCCATCAGCGGCTCGGTCGACACCCCCAACACCGGCCCGGCCCTCGACGACCTGTGGAAGGTGCTGCGCACGCTGGCGGCCGAGGGTCTGACGGACGCGGAGCGCGACGTCGCCGTGCAGAACCTGGTGGGCGTGGCCCCGCTGAAGTACGAGACGGCCGCCTCCGTCGCCGGGACGCTCGCCGACCAGGTCGAGCAGCACCTCCCGGACGACTACCAGGCGCACCTGTACGCGCGGCTCGCCGCCACGGGCACCGTGGAGGCGACCGCCGCGGTGGTCAACGCCTTCCCGGTGGACCAGCTTGTGACCGTGCTCGTCGGCGACGCGGCGCAGATCGCGGAGCCGGTGCGGGCCCTGGGCATCGGTGAAGTGAGCGTCGTCACCGGCTGATTGAGCCGTTGTCACCGGCTGCCCGCGAGCTGCACCGGACTGCACCGGGCTGCCTGAGACGCCGTCACGGGACCCCGACGACCTGGTTCGTCGGGGTCCTCCCCTTTGTCCGTATTGCTGCCGAGTGTAAGTGAATGCCCTGTGGCATGTCTTACAAAAACCCGTGTCCGTTTGGTTATTGAAAGACGATCGGCCTAGCGTCGATGCGGCTGTCCGGCCACCGCTCGACGCCGCATCCGCGGCAACGGACAGTCATCGCCGAGTCCCCGCAAGGCGCGAGCCTGGGGAGCCGGGGACCCACACGCAGTCCCTGGGGTGAATCGGACGCCTTCGCTCCGCGCGGAGGGGCCCGTAGGAGACCTTCCTGCTCCGAACCCGTCAGCTAACCCGGTAGGCGAGAGGGAAGGAAAGGATCAGCCACTACATGGCGTTCACCCGTGCCACCGGGAAGCACCGTGCCCCGAGTCGGCTGGCGCGCCGCAGCGCCGGTTTCGCCGGCGTCGCGACACTCGCCACCACCGGTGTCATCGGCACCCTGGCCTCCCCGGCGCTCGCCGCCGACACGGAAGGCGCATCCCCGGAGGACACCGGCCTCACCCAGGTCGTCCTCGACGAGTCCCTCACCGACCGGGTCGACGAGCAGGCCGCCGCCCAGGAGAAGGCCGCCGCCGAGGAGGCCGCCCGCGTCCGCGCCGCCGCCGAGGCCAAGCGCAAGGCCGAGGCCCGCGCCAAGGAGATCCGCGAGGCCAAGGAGCGCGCGGCCCGCGAGGCCGAGCGCAAGCGCCTCGCCTCCTTCCAGCTCCCCGTGGCCGGCTCGTACGTGAGCACCGGCTACAAGACCGGCGGCTCGCTCTGGTCCTCCGGCAGCCACTCCGGCATCGACTTCCACGCCGCCTACGGCACCAAGGTCGTCTCCGTCGGCTCCGGCACCGTCGTCGAGGCCGGCTGGGGCGGCGCGTACGGCAACAACATCGTGATCCGGATGAACGACGGCACGTACACCCAGTACGGCCACCTCTCCGCCCTCACCGTCTCCGTCGGCGAGAAGGTCACCCCCGGCGAGCAGATCGGCATCTCCGGCTCCTCCGGCAACTCCACCGGCCCGCACCTCCACTTCGAGGCGCGCACCACCGCGGAGTACGGCTCCGACATCAACCCGATCAGCTACCTCCGCGCCCGCGGCGTGAACGTCTGACGGTCGCGACCGGCGAAAAGCCCACATCCGGTGTAAAGCCCGCATCCGGCGAAAAGCCCCGGCTCGAAACGAGCCGGGGCTTTTTTGCGTCCCTTTCCCGTGGGCGCCGTCGGAAATTCCGGCGTCCTGCAATAGAGTCGCCGGACAGGCGGTGCTCGACGGCTGTCGCGCGGCGGAAAACGGAGGTCGGACATGCGCATTCCCGCGCATTCGGTATGCACGGCGATCCGGGACGACATCGTCTCCGGGGTGTACGCGCGGGGCGCCCGGCTGACGGAGGAACAGCTGGCCCGCCGCTACGGAGTCTCCCGCGTCCCGGTCCGCGAGGCGCTGCGCACCCTGGAGTCCGAGGGCTTCGTGGTGACCCGCCGGCACGCCGGCGCCCAGGTCGCCGAGCCCGGCGAGCAGGAGGCCGCCGACCTGCTCGACATGCGGTCCCTGCTGGAGCCGCTGGGCGCCGCCCGGGCCGCCCAGCGGCGCACCGAGGCCCACCTCAAGGTGCTGCGCGGCCTGGTCAGGCTCGGGCAGGAGCGGGCCAGGGGCGGGCGCGGCGAGGATCTGGCGGCG
This sequence comes from Streptomyces fradiae, assembly GCF_041270065.1. Taxonomy (NCBI): domain Bacteria; kingdom Bacillati; phylum Actinomycetota; class Actinomycetes; order Kitasatosporales; family Streptomycetaceae; genus Streptomyces; species Streptomyces fradiae. Next base: position 6,070,649 of record NZ_CP065958.1, read on the forward strand.
CTCGGCGGCTGGTTCCACGAGACGCTGGCGCAGGCCTCCGGCAGCCCGCCGCTCACCGCGCTGCTCACCCAGCTGCGGCACAAGATCGCCTGGATGTACGCGGTCGAGCCGGCTGAGCGGCCCGCCGAGACCTGGGCCGAGCACGGGGCGATCGTCGACGCGGTGGCCCGCCGGGACGCCGAGCGGGCCCGGGCGCTGACCGCGCTGCACGTGGAGCGGGCCCTGCCGCGGCACCGCCCGAAACAGGGGGACCGGGCGCGCGTGAGGGTTTCGCAACATGCCGTACACAGTGCGGGACCGCGGAATTAACAGAGGCGCCGTATACAAAGAGGCGGGAATTCCTGCGTCATTCCCGGGTCATTCCTGGGCCTTTTTCGTGCTGCCCGGACATTCGGTGCCCGTGAGAATTCCGCTGCGGATTTCCGGGCGGGCCCGGGAGAGACGAAACGGCCGCGTCCGCCGGGAGAACCGGTGACGCGGCCGTTCGCGCGATCCGTCGTCGGGGAGGCGGCGGGTCAGACCGTCTCGGGGAGCTCGTCCAGGCCCTCGGCGACCAGTCGCGCCAGGCGGTCGAGCGCGGCCTCGGCGCCGTCGGCGTCCGAAGCGAGCACGATCTCCTCGCCGCCCTGCGCACCCAGGCCGAGCACCGCGAGCATGGAGGCGGCGTTGACCGGGTTGCCGTCGGCCTTGGCGATCGTCACGGGGACGCCGGATGCCGTGGCGGCACGGACGAAGATGGAGGCGGGGCGGGCGTGCAGGCCCTCGGCCCACCCGACGTTGACGCGGCGCTCAGCCATGGTGGTAGCCCTTCAACTTTCAGCGGTTGTCTAGACCAGTCTCTCACGGGTGGCGGCGTGCTCCCGTACCGACCTTCGGCCCCGGCCTGACGGCCGTTCGGCCTTCCCTACCTTGCCCGGCACCCCAGGGCCGCGCGACCCGTGCCACTGTCCGACCTCAGCCGTAGGCTGAGCCCCATGCAGAGCGGGTCTGAGCAGTCGGAGCGGCCGGAGCACGCGTATCCGGACCACTGGGAAGCGGACGTGGTCCTCCGGGACGGCGGCACCGCGCGGATCAGGCCGATCACCGCCGACGACGCCGACCGGCTGGTCAGCTTCTACGAGCAGGTCTCGGACGAGTCGAAGTACTACCGCTTCTTCGCGCCCTACCCGCGCCTGTCCGCCAAGGACGTGCACCGCTTCACCCACCACGACTTCGTGGACCGGGTCGGCCTCGCGGCGACCGTCGGCGGCGAGTTCATCGCCACCGTGCGCTACGACCGGATCAACGAGCAGGGCCGCCCCGCCTCCTCCCCGGCCGACGAGGCCGAGGTCGCCTTCCTCGTCCAGGACGCCCATCAGGGCCGGGGCGTCGCCTCGGCCCTCCTGGAACACATCGCGGCCGTCGCCCGCGAGCGCGGCATCCGGCGCTTCGCCGCCGAGGTGCTGCCCGCCAACAGCAAGATGATCAAGGTCTTCACGGATGCCGGCTACACCCAGAAGCGCAGCTTCGAGGACGGCGCCGTCCGCCTCCACCTCGACCTGGAGCCCACCGACCGCTCCCTCGCCGTCCAGCGCGCCCGCGAACAGCGCGCCGAGGCCCGCTCCGTACAGCGCCTCCTCGCCCCCGGCTCCGTCGCCGTGATCGGCGTCGGCCGCGCCCCCGGCGGCGTGGGCCGCACCGTCCTGCGCAACCTCCTCGAAGCCGGCTACACCGGCCGCGTCCACGCGGTCAACGCCGCCCTCGGCGAGGGACCGCACGAGATCGACGGCGTGCCCGCCGTCCACTCCGTCGCCGCCATCGGCGCGCCCGTCGACCTCGCCGTCGTCGCCGTCCCCGCCGAGCGCGTCCCCGAAGCCGTCGCCGCCTGCGGCGAGCACGGCGTGCGCGGCCTCGTCGTGCTCTCCGCCGGCTACGCCGAGAGCGGCCCCGAGGGCCGCGAGCGCCAGCGCGCCCTGGTCCGCCAGGCCCGCTCGTACGGCATGCGGATCATCGGGCCCAACGCCTTCGGAATCATCAATACGGCCGAGTCCGTCCGGCTGAACGCCTCCCTCGCCCCGCAGATGCCGGCCGCCGGCCGGATCGGGCTCTTCACCCAGTCCGGCGCCATCGGCATCGCCCTGCTCGCCGGACTCCACCGGCGCGGCGCGGGCCTCTCCTCCTTCCTCTCCGCCGGCAACCGCGCCGACGTCTCCGGCAACGACCTCCTCCAGCACTGGTACGACGACCCGGCCACCGACGTCGTCCTCCTCTACCTGGAGTCCATCGGCAACCCCCGGAAGTTCACCCGGCTCGCCCGCCGCACCGCCGCCGTCAAACCCGTCGTGGTCGTCAAGGGCGCCCGGCACAGCGGCAGCGCCCCGCCCGGCCACCGCGTCCCCGTCACCCGCATCCCGCACGCCACCGTCTCCGCGCTGCTGCGCCAGGCCGGGGTGATCCGCGTCGACACCGTCACCGAACTCGTCGACGCCGGCCTGCTCCTCGCCGAGCAGCCGCTGCCCGCCGGCCCCCGCGTCGCCATCCTCGGCAACTCCGAGTCCCTCGGCCTGCTCGCCTACGACGCCTGCCTCACCGAGGGCCTGCGCCCGCAGCGGCCGCTCGACCTCACCACCGGCGCCACCCCCGCCGACTTCCGTGCCGCGCTCACCGCCGCCCTCGCCTCCGACGCCTGCGACGCCGTCGTCGTCACCGCGATCCCCTGGGTGGGGGAGAACGGGGCCACCGAGTCCGGCGACGGCGAGGTCCTCGCCGCGGCCCTGCGCTCCGCCGTCGCCGCCGCGCCCGGACCCGCCAAGCCCGTGGTCGTCGTGCACGTCGAGATGGGCGCCCTCGCCGAGGCCCTGTCCGAGGCCACCCGCACCGCCCCGGCCCGCCGCGCGGCGCCCGCGCCCACGGCCTCCGCGCCGACCGCCGCGCCCGCGCCGCCCACCGGGCCCGCCGCCCCTCCCGTACCGCCGGAATCCGTACCGCAGGAATCCGTACCAACGGAGTCCGCCGCTCCGGATGCCGCACCCCCATACGCCCCCGAGCCCGGCGTCATCCCCGCGTACCCCGCCGCCGAACGCGCCGTCCGCGCGCTCGCCGAATCCGTCCGCTACGCCCAGTGGCGCCGCCAGGCCGCCGACCCCGGCCGGGTCCCCGAGTTCGACCGGATCGACGAGGCCGGCGCCGCCGCGCTCGTCGAGCGGGCCCTCGGCGGGCCGGACGCCGACCCGCGCGGCGTCACCCTCGCCGCCGACACCACCCGCGCGCTGCTCGGCCACTACGGCATCGAGGTGCTGCCCACGCTCCCCGCGCCCGGCCCCGACGAGGCCGTACGGGCCGCCGCCCGGCTCGGCTACCCGGTCGCCCTCAAGACCACCGCACCCCACCTGCGCCACCGCCCCGACCTCGGCGGGGTCCGGCTCGACCTGGCCACCGAGGAACAACTCCGCACCGCCTACGCCGAGCTCACCGAGACCCTCGGCAAGCCCGCGGAGCTCCAGCCGGTCGTCCAGGCCATGGTGCCGCGCGGCGTCGACACCGTCGTGCGCTCCGCCATCGACCCGGCCGTCGGCGCCGTCCTCTCCTTCGGCCTGGCCGGCGCCGCCTCCGAACTCCTCGGCGACACCTCCCACCGGCTCGTCCCCGCCACCGACCGGGACGCCGCCGAACTCGTCCGCTCCATCCGCACCGCCCCCCTCCTCTTCGGCTGGCGCGGCTCCGCCCCCGTCGACACCCCCGCCCTGGAGGAGCTGCTCCTGCGCGTCTCCCGCCTCGTCGACGACCACCCCGAGGTCGTCGCCGTCTCCCTCGAACCCGTGGTCGTCGCCCCGCGCGGCCTCTCCGTCCTCGGCGCCACCCTCCGCCTCGCCCCACCCCCGCCGCGCACCGACCTCGGCCCGCGCAGCCTCCCCGTCTACGAAGGCCCGTCGTGACCGGCGCCACGGGCGGCCCGCAGCGGCCGGAGGGGGCCCCGCAGCCCCGTAGGATGGAGTCCATGGCGAAGACCGGTACGACGACCCAGGGGCTGCGCGCGGCGATCGAGCGCAGCGGCTACTACCCGGCCCTCGTGGCCGAGGCGGTGGAGGCCGCCGTCGGCGGCGAGGCCGTCACGTCGTACGTGGTCCACCAGGAGACCACCTTCGACGCCAACGAGGTCCGGCGGCACGTCACCGTCCTCGTCCTCACGGCCAACCGCTTCATCGTCAGCCACACCGACGAGCAGTCCGCCGACAACAGCTCCCCGACGCCGTACGCCACGACCTCCACCGAGTCCGTGAAGCTCGACCGGATCTCCTCCATCGTCGTCAGCCGCGTCGTCGCCAACCCCGAGGCGTACACCCCGGGCACCCTGCCCCGCGAGGTCGTCCTCACCATCGGCTGGGGCGCCGTCTCCCGGATCGACCTGGAGCCGGCCGCCTGCGGCGACCCCAACTGCGACGCCGACCACGGCTACACCGGCAGCTCCACCGCCGACGACCTCAGCCTCCGGGTCAGCGACGCCGGCGACGGCCCGGACACCGTCAAGCAGACCCTCGCCTTCGCCCAGGCGCTCTCCGAGGCCACCGCGACGACCCCGGCCGCCCGCTGATGGTGCAGCCCACCGCCGTCGCACACGGCTGGCCTGACGAGCCGGAGCCGCTCGACCCCGCCACCGCGCCGCTCCCCGAGTACGGCACCGGCTCGCTCGGCGACCTGCTGCCGACCCTGGTCGCCGGACAGGGCGTGCCCGGCTGCACCCCGCGGATCACGGAGCTCGCGCCCGCCGACCGCAACTGCGTCTTCCTCATCGACGGGCTCGGCTGGGAACAGATCCTCGCCCACCCCGACGAGGCGCCCTATCTGACCTCGCTGCTCGGCACCTCGCGCGGCGGCACCGGCCACCCGATCACCGCCGGCTTCCCCGCCACCACCGCGACCTCGCTCGCCTCCGTCGGCACCGGACGCTTCCCCGGCACCCACGGACTGCCCGGCTACACCGTGCGCAACCCCGACACCGGCGAACTGATGAACCAGCTGCGCTGGAAGCCGTGGACGCCGCCGCAGGTCTGGCAGCCGTACCCCACGGTCTTCCGGCTCGCCGACCAGGCCGGGATCCACACCGCCCAGGTCTCCTCGCCCGCCTTCCAGGACACCCCGCTCACCAAGATCGCGCTGAGCGGCGGCACCTTCCACGGGCGCCTCTCCGGTGAGGAGCGGATGGACCTGGCAGCGGAGCAGCTGGCCGCCGGCGACCGCTCGCTCGTCTACACGTACTACAGCGAACTCGACGGCGCCGGACACCGCTTCGGCATCGACTCCGACGCCTGGCGCGGCCAGCTGATGTTCGTCGACCGGCTGGTCCAGCGACTCGCCGAACAGCTCCCGCCGCGCTCCGCGCTCTACGTCACCGCCGACCACGGCATGGTGGACATCCCCTTCGACGAGGACCACCGGCTCGACTTCGACGAGGACTGGGAGCTGCGGGCCGGTGTCGCGCTGCTCGGCGGCGAGGGCCGCGCCCGGCACGTCTACGCCGTCCCCGGCGCCGCGTCCGACGTCCTGACCTGCTGGCAGGAGGTCATCGGCGACCGCTTCTGGGTGGCGAGCCGCGAGGAGGCCGTCGCGCTCGGCTGGTTCGGCGACACGATCGACGAGCGGGTGTACGGACGGATCGGCGACGTGGTCGCCGCCGCCCAGGGCCCCCTCGCCATCACCGCCTCCGTCAACGAGCCCAACGAGTCCGCCATGACCGGCATGCACGGCTCGATGACCCCGGAGGAGCAGCTGGTGCCGCTGCTCGAAGTGCGTACCTGAGGCCCGCGGCCCCCTCTCCTTCCCCACCGTCCCCCGATTTCGAAAGGTCCTCGACCTCCCATGCCCGAGCTGGTGTTCTTCTCCGGAACGATGGACTGCGGAAAGAGCACCCTCGCTCTTCAGATCGAACACAACCGCTCGGCCCGCGGCCTCGAGGGCATGATCTTCACCCGGGACGACCGGGCCGGCGAGGGCAAGCTGTCCTCCCGCCTCGGCCTGGTCACCGACGCCGTCGAGGCCGCCGAGGGCTTCGACTTCTACGCGTACCTCGTCACCCATCTGTCGAAGGGCGGGCGCTGCGACTACGTCATCTGCGACGAGGCGCAGTTCCTCGCCCCCGAGCAGATCGACCAGCTCGCCCGAGTGGTCGACGACCTGGAGCTCGACGTCTTCGCCTTCGGCATCACCACCGACTTCCGCTCCAAGCTGTTCCCCGGCTCGCAGCGCCTGGTGGAACTCGCCGACCGGGTCGAGGTGCTCCAGGTCGAGGCCCTGTGCTGGTGCGGCGCCCGGGCCACGCACAACGCGCGCACCGTCGGCGGCGCCATGGTCGTCGAGGGCGCGCAGGTCGTGGTCGGCGACGTCAACGCGGGCGACGAGGTCGGCTACGAAGTGCTGTGCCGGCGCCACCACCGCAAGCGGATGACGAGCGCGACGGCGCGCGCGGCGGCCCTGTCGCCGGACGTCCTGCCGGTCACGATGAACTGAGGCCACTCGCCCGGCTCGCCCCGCCCGGCCCGCCGGTGCACGGCCGGACCCCTGCTTCACGGCGTGTTCTCCGCAGATTCTGCTCTGCGGAATCTTCTGTTCCGTCGGGGTGCCCGCAGGCACCTTGTGACCATGAGCACAGCGAAGAGCGGCCCCGTCGAAGCGGCCGCGCCCTGGAGACCCGCCGCCCTCGTCATCGGCCTTTGCTGGTTGATCGTCGTCTTCGACGGCTACGACCTCATCGTCTACGGCACGACCATCCCGGCCCTGCTCAAGGAGCCGGGCTGGCAGCTCACCCCCGGCCAGGCCGGCACCATCGGCAGCCTCGCGTTCGCCGGCATGCTCGTCGGCGCGCTGTTCGCCGGCAACCTGGCCGACCGGCTGGGCAGGCGGCGCACCATCCTCGCCTGTGTCACCTGGTTCACGCTGTTCACCGGCCTGTGCGGCCTCGCGCCGAACGCGGAGGTCTTCGGCGTGCTGCGCTTCGTCGCCGGCCTCGGCCTCGGCGGTCTGGTGCCGTCCGCGAACGCGCTCGCCGCCGAGTTCGTCCCGGCCCGGTTCCGCTCGGTCGGCGCCACCGCGATGATGTCCGGCGTCCCCATCGGCGGCGCGCTCGCCGCGATCATCGGCATCCCCACCCTGCCGGCGCTCGGCTGGGAGGCGCTCTATCTCTTCGCCTTCAGCGGCTTCCTGCTCGTGGCCGCCCTCGGCCGCTGGCTGCCGGAGTCGGCCGTCTGGCTGCGCAGCAAGAACCGTGTCGACGAGGCCCGGGCCGTCGAGGCGCGGTACGGGCTCGGCGCGGCCGAGGACGCCCCGGCCGGGGATGCCGCTGCGACCGCCGCCCCGGCCACGTACCGCCCCGCCCTGAGCACCGTGCTCCGCCCGCCGTTCCTGCCGGCGACGCTGCTGTTCGGCGCCGCGACGGTCGCGACCCTGTTCGCCTGGTACGGCCTGGGTACGTGGCTGCCGAAGCTGACCGCGAGCGAGCCGCGCTTCGACCTCGGCAGCAACCCCCTCACCTATCTGCTCGCCCTCAACCTGGGCGCGGTCGCGGGCTCGGCGATCACCGCGTGGGTGGCCACCCGGATCGGCCCGCTGCGCAGCGCGATCATCGGCGCCGCCTGCGCCGCGATCGGGCTGGCCTCCCTGGTGACGTATCCGTCCTCGATCCTCGTCGTGTACGGAGCGCTGATCCTCGCCGGCGTCGGGACCCACGGCACCCAGTGCCTGATCATCTCGGCGGTCGCCGGGCACTACCCGCCGATCCTGCGCGGCACGGCCCTCGGGTTCGCGCTCGGCGCGGGCCGGATCGGTGCCGTGATCGCGCCGACCATGGCCGGTTGGCTGCTCGACGGCGGCTACGGCGTGAGCTCCAACTTCCTGCTCTTCGCCGGGGCTTCCGCACTGTCCGCCGTGCTGCTCGTCGCGCCGTATCTGCTCACCCGTTCCGCCCGGACGGCCGAGCCCGCCGGAGCGCTCGCCCGCTGAGCCGTACACCGGACAGGTTTCAGCCCCGCTCCTCGGCGAGGGTCTCGGCGACCACCTCCGCGAAGGCCTGTGCCTGCGGGGTCCCGGTCCGGCGGCGCAGGACCACGCCGAGGAGGGAGTCCGGGAGGCCCTCGACCGGGACGAAGGCGATGGATCCGCGGTGGCCGTGGTACTCGGCGGTCGAGCGGCAGAGCAGCATCGCGCCGCGGTCCGCGGCCGTCAGCGAGAGACCTTCCTGCAGGGTGTTGACCAGGGGGCCGGCCGGGATCGGCCGGCCCTCCGGCGTCTCGCGGGGAGCCTGGGCCAGGCGCCAGTACTCGGGGGCGGAGTCCTGGATGCCGATCAGCCGGCAGTCCGCGAGCTCCTCGGCCGACACCGCCGCGCGCCCCGCGAGGGGATGCCGGGCGGAGACCGCCAGGGTCTGCGGCTGCCGGGAGAACACCGGCCCGAGCAGCAGGTCCTCCTCCGCCACCGGCAGCAGGACCACCGCGCAGTCCACCTCCTTGCGGCGGACCGGCCCGAACGGATCGGACAGCGCGATCTCCGCCACCTCGATCGCGCACTGCGGATAGCGCTCCTCGAACCCGGTGATGGCCCGGGCCAGATAGTCGTCCACCGTGCCCTGGAAGCCGATCCGCAGCACCCCGTCGACGTTCCGGGCGGCCGCCCGGGCCTCGTCGACGGAGCTCCGCAGCGCCTCGTACGCCGGACGCAGCGAGGACAGGAAGGATTCGCCCAGCGGCGTCAGGCCCACCCGGCGGCTCGTCCGCTCCACCAGCGGGGCGCCGATCCGGCTCTCCAGGGAGCGGAGCAGCTGGCTGACCCGGCTCTGGGACAGATAGAGCCGCTCGCCCGCCCGGCCGAAATGCAGCTCCTCGGCGAGCACGAGGAAGGCCTCCAGCTCGCGGATGTCCAGACTGCTCATGGTCTCCCCTTCTGCGCCGCGGTCCCTGACGTTGTCTACCCGGGCGGGCGGCCGGTCCGCCAGGCGGGCCGGGGGAATCGATCAAGTAGCCGGGCTCATCGAAGCATGAGGGATTGGGCGTTGTTCCCGCAGGTCGCGGCGGGTTGGCTGAACTCATGGCACAGACAGAGGAAATCGCAGGGGTGACCCCGGAGGCTCCGGAACCCCGGGGCGGCGGCTGGCCCGCCGTGATCGCCGTCGCCGGCGCGACGTTCACCGTGGTCACGTCCGAGATGCTGCCGGTGGGGCTGCTCACGCCCATCGGCGAGGCGCTGAAGGTCACCGAGGGCACGGCAGGACTGACCCTGACCATCACGGGTCTGGTGGGCGCGGTGTCCGCGCCGCTGCTCACCCCGGCGCTCGGCCGCTTCGACCGGCGCCCGGTGCTGTGCGGTCTGATGGCGGTGCTGATCATCGGGAATCTGCTGGCAGCCTGGTCCCCGCACTTCGCCGTGATGGTCGCGGCCCGGGTCCTGGTCGGCATCGGCATGGGCGGAGTGTGGGCCATCGCCGCCGGTCTCGCGGTACGGCTCGTCCCGGGCAAGTCCGTCGGCCCGGCCACCTCGCTGGTCTTCAGCGGGATCGCCGTGGCCTCCGTGCTCGGCGTCCCGGCCGGCACGTACATCGGCGAACTCGCCGACTGGCAGACGGCGTTCGTCACCGTCGCCGGTCTCGCGCTCGTGGTCCTCGTGGCCCTGGCGGTGCTGCTGCCGAAGCTGCCCGCCGAGCAGGAGATCCGGCTCGGCGGTGTGCTGCGGCTCGTCGGCAACCCGCGGGTGGCCACCGGCCTCGGCGTGGTGCTGCTCCTGGTCACCGGCCACTTCGCCGCCTACACCTATGTACGCCCCGCCCTCGAGGAGATCTCGGGAGCCAGCGCGTCCGTGATCGGCACGCTCCTGCTCGTGTACGGCGTCGCCGGCGTGCTCGGCAACTTCGCCTCGGGCGCTCTCGCCTCGCGCACTCCGCGCGGCGCGCTCCTGGCGATCAGCCTGGTGCTCGCCGCCACGGTCTGCCTGATGCCGCTGATCGGCGGGTCGGTGGTCACGGCGACGGTGCTGCTCGCGGTCTGGGGCGTGTCGTACGGCGGGGTCTCGGTGTCCACCCAGACCTGGCTGCTCGCGGCGGCCCCCGAGGCCCGCGAGTCCGCGTCCGCCCTGTTCGTCGGCGTGTTCAACGGCTCGATCGCGCTGGGCGCGTTCGTCGGCGGCCTCGCGGCGGACGGCTCCGGCATCGAGGCCGTCATGTACCTGGGGGCGGCCCTCGCCGCCGGCGCCCTGGTGGTGACGGCCGTGGGCCGCGCACCGGCCGCCGGGCGCCTCTGACCGGCGAGCGCCACTGACCGGCGGGACCGGTTCCATGAGCCGGCGGCGCTCCGGGGCATTCCCTCGTCCCCGGGGCGCCGCCAACCCGACCACCGCCGGCCGGAGGGGTCACACCCCGAGGCCGTCGACACGGTCGAGGAACTTCCGGATCAGCTCGGCCCATTCGGCCGGCCGCTCGGCGGCGATGGCGTGCCCGCAGTCCAGGACCGCCAGCTCGGCCCCCGGGATTCCGTTCGCGAGTTCACGGGAGTGAAGAGGTGTGATGAGGAGATCCCGGGCCGGGGAGACGACCAGGACGGGCACCCGGATCGCGGCCAGATCGGGCCGCACGTCGATGTGGTCGAACAGCGCCAGCTGGGCGTCCGCGCCGGGCGGCATGCCCGCGGCGAAGAGCCCGAGCTGCTCCTCGATCTCCGCGCCGGAGCGCTCGTCCAGCCAGTCGGGCCCGCCGACCATCAGGGACAGATAGGCGGCCAGGTCCCGGCCGGCGGGATCGCTCCGGCCCAAGGACCGCCAGGTGTCGATCGCGAGCCGCAGGCGGGGATTGGGGAAGGCGAAGCCGGCGGAAAGCACGAGGGCGGTCACCCGTTCCGGATGCCGCACCGCGGCCCGTACCGCCACCGTCGTACCCATCGAGAAACCGGAAATGGCGAAGGAGTGCACGCCGGATTGCACGGCGCTTTCCACGATTTCGTCGGCGAGTATGTCAAGACTCAATGCGCGATCCGCGAGAGGGGTGGAACCGGAGCCCGGAAAATCGGGACCGACCACGGTCCTGGATTCGGCGAGAGTGCCGATCACCGGACCGAAGCTGTCCCGCACATCGCTGCCGGCGCCGTGCGCGAGCAGCAGGCCAGGGCCGGTTCCCCACACGGAGCGGGCCAACGAGGAAGGAGGTGAAGGGGTCATGGCGGCGATGCTAGCGAATCGCCATGCCAATTCCCGGAATTATCCGTCGACTTCACGCCACTGTGACAGACCACGTGACGGACCCCGTGATAGTCCCTTGGCAGGCCACTACCTGATCGAGTGGTCGGCGACTACTCGATCGAGTAGTGGTGGATCGGATCACGTGAAACGTAGGCTCACGAGCATCGGGCAACGAAATCCCCTGAGCCTGAATTATCGAAGGAAGGCCGATGCTCACTTCACGTCAGCTCCCGCTGTCCGCCTATCAGCGCGATATCTGGGCTGCCGAATCCGCCACCGCCGCCGACCCTCAGTTCAACGTCCTCCTCCACGAACGGCTGGACGGGGAGCTGGACACCGATGTCCTGTGCGCCTCCCTGGAGCACGTCCTCCGGGCCAACGACGCCTTCTCGCTGCGCTTCGACGACACCGCCGGCGTCCCCTTCCAGTGGCTCGCGACCGAGGACACCGCCCCCTGGGTGGAGTACGCCGACCACTCCGACGCGCCGGCCCCCGCCGCGGCCTGCGCCGCCCGCCGCCGGGACTCCTTCAACCGCCCCTTCGCGCTGCGCCGTTCGCGGATGTTCACGGCCGCCGTGCTGCGCGAGAGCGAGCGCGTGGTCCATCTCCTCCTGAACGTGCACCACTTGATCGCGGACGCCTGGGCGCTGAACCTCGTGCTGCGCCAGGTCCACGACGAGTACCTCCGCCGTACGACCGGCGCGGAGCCTGCCGGTGCCGGGACCCCCACCCCTTCTGTCGCGACGCTCCTCGACGCCGAGGCCGCCTACCGCGCCTCCGCCGCCCACGAGGAGGACCGCGCCCACCACCGTGAGGCCCTCGCCGGGGTCGCGCCCGCGCTCTTCACCCGTACCGTCGCCGCCGGCGAGGCGCCCGTGCTCCGCGGCCGGCACAGCGTCACCGTGGACGCCGCCCTGGTCCGCCGGATCCGCGCCCTCGGCAGCTCGCCCTTCGCCTTCGTCGCCGCCGCCTTCGCCGCCTACCTCGCCCGGGCGCACCGCGCCGACGAGGCCGTGCTCGGCGTGCCGTTCCTCAACCGCCCGTCCGAGGCCGAGAAGGCCGTCGTCGGCCAGGTCGCCAACAGCCTCCCGGTCCGTGTGGCCGTCGACGCCGGGGCGAGCCTGCCGGAGCTGGCCGCCCGGATCCGCACCGGCACCGACACCCTGCGCCGCCATGAGCGGCTCGCGCTCGGCGACGTGCTGCGCGAACTCCCGGCCACCGGCGCCGGATCCCGCCGCCTCTTCGACGTCACCCTGTCCTATCTGCGCTTCCCGCGCCCCGTGGCCCTGCCCGGCGTCACGGCCGAGACCACCGTCCAGGCACCCGTGCACGCCCAGGACGCGCTGTCCGTGATGATCCACGCCTTCGACGACGACGCCGACCTGCGGCTCGACCTCGACTACGCGCTCGACGTCTTCGACGAGGACCTGCCCATCACCGCCGTCGCCTACCAGCTGCTCACCCTGATCCGCGCCGGTGTCGAGCGGCCCGAACAGCCGGCCGTCACCCTGCCGCTGCTGAGCGAGGCCGGGTACGCCGACCTCGTCCACGACTCCCGGGGCCCGCGCGTCCCGTACGCCGACGACACCACCCTGCACGCGCTGATCGCCGCGCAGGCCGCCCGTACCCCGGACCGCACCGCCGTCACCAGCGCGGACGGCGCCCACACCCTGACGTACGCCGAACTCGACGCCCGCTCCAACCAGGTGGCCCGCGGGCTGCGCGCGCACGGCGTCGACACCGGCGACCGGGTCGCCGTCCTGATGGAGCGCTCGCCCCGGCTGCTCGTCGCACTGCTCGGCGTCCTGAAGGCGGGCGGCGCCTACGTGCCCGTCGACCCCGGCTACCCGGCCGAGCGGATCGGGCTGCTCCTGGAGGACAGCCGGGCCGCCGCCGTCCTCGTCGACCCCGACCCCGATTCCGACCCCGATTCCGGCACCACCCTGCACGGGGCGGCGGCCGGCAAGCCGCCGCTGACCGTGGCGGAACTGCTCACCGGACCCGACGGACCGCTCCCGCCGCACGCCGGCCCGCGCGACCTCGCGTACGTCATCTACACCTCCGGCTCCACCGGGCGGCCCAAGGGCGTCATGGTCGAGCACCACTCGGTCGTCAACCGGCTGGCCTGGATGCAGCGGGCCTATCCGGTCGGCGCGGACGACGTGCTGCTCCAGAAGACGCCGATCTCCTTCGACGTCTCCGTCTGGGAGCTGTTCTGGTGGGCGATCGAGGGCGCGGGCCTGGCCCTGCTGCCGGTCGGCGGCCAGCGCGACCCGCGGCAGATCCTCGCGACCATCGAGGACCGCGGAGTGACCGTGCTGCACTTCGTGCCCTCGATGCTCGGCCCCTTCCTCGACCTCCTGGAGGTCTCGCCGGAGCTCCGCGCCCGGGCCGGCTCGCTGCGCACGGTGTTCTGCAGCGGGGAGGCCCTGCCGGCGGCGCGCGTCGAGCAGTTCAACCGGGTGTTCGGCGCGGGTACCGCTACCGATGCCGGTCCCGGCGCCCCGCGCCTGGTCAACCTGTACGGGCCCACCGAGGCGACGGTCGACGTGTCGTACCACGACTGCCCGTCCGCGCCGGACGAGCCGGTCCGCCGGGTGCCCATCGGCCTGCCCATCGACAACACCGTCCTGTACGTGGTCGACGCGCACGGCGGCCTCCAGCCCCCCGGCCTGCCCGGCGAGCTGTGCATCGGCGGCGTCGGGGTGGCCCGCGGCTACCTCGACCGGCCGGAGCTCACGGCCGAGAAGTTCACCGAGGACCCCTTCCCCGCACGTCACACCACGGGGGAGGAGCCCTTCACCCCGGAGCGCCGGATCTACCACACCGGCGACCTCGCCCGCCGGCTCGCCGACGGCGGCATCGAGTACCTGGGCCGGATCGACGGCCAGGTCAAGATCCGCGGCAACCGCGTCGAACTGGGCGAGGTGCAGAACCGTCTCGCCTCCCTCCCCGGGATCCGCGACGCCCTCGTCGTCGACCGCGACACGGCGGCCCGCGGCACCGTGCTCGTCGCCTACCACGTCGCCGACGAGGCCCTCGACCCGTCCTGGCTGCGCGCCGAACTCGCCGCCCAGTTACCCGAGTTCATGATCCCGTCGTACTTCGTGCCGATCGACCGAATACCCCTCACGCCCAACGGCAAGGCCGACCGCCGCGCCCTGCCCGCCCCGGTCACCGGCTCCGCTTCCGAAGGCCACGGGAACGCAGGTGGTGCCGCCGAGCCGCCCCGGAACGCCACCGAGGAGACGCTGCTCCGCATCTGGTCCGAGGTCCTGGAGACCCCGCCCGGCCGGATCGGCGTCCACGACGACTACTACGCCCTCGGCGGCGACTCCATCACCCTGCTCCGCATCCAGGCGCAGGCCGAGAAGGCCGGCATCCGCTTCTCGCCGACCGACCTCATGAACCACCCCACCGTGGCCCAGCTGGCCGCCCGCGCGACCACCGGCGCCCCCGCCGCGCCCCGCGCCGAACTCGCGCCCTTCGCGCTCGTCTCCCAGGTGGACCGGGCCCGCCTCGAAGGCCGCGCCGACGCCCATCCGCTCACCCGCCTCCAGCTCGGGCTGCTCTACCACAGCCGGGCCGAGGAGCGTTCGGCCGTCTACCACGACGTCTTCCAGTACAGCCTGGTCCTCGACTGGGACGAGGACCGCTTCCGGGAGGCCTTCGACCGACTCGTCGCCCGCCACCCGGTGCTGCGCTCCTCCTTCGACCTCGGCGCCTTCTCCGAGCCGCTGCAGATCGTGGACCATGAAGTCGACGGCGGCCTGGAGGTCTCGGACCTGCGCGGCCGCCCCGAGTCCGAGGCCCGGGCGGAGATCGCCGCCCATGTCGAGGAACGCCGCTTCCACCGTTACGTGTTCGAGCGCGCCCCGCTCTACCTCTTCCGGGCGCACGTCCTGGACGACACGGTCGAGCTGGTGCTCAGCTTCCACCACGCGATCCTCGACGGCGGCAGCGTCGCCACCCTCCTGCGCGAACTCCTCCAGGACTATCTGCACCGCCTCGGCCACCCCATCGCGGCCGTCCCCGATACCGCCCTGCCCTCCGGCGCCCACCATGTGCTCGCCGAGCGCCGGGCCCTGGAGTCGGCGGACACCCGGCGCTTCTGGCAGGAGCGCCTTGCCGACGCCCCGCTGCCGCAGCTGGAGGCCTTCCGCCCGCACGAGACCCCGCGCGACGCCGAGCAGCTCACCCGGCTCGTCGACCTGCCCAGGGAACTCACCGACCAGGCACGGGACTTCGGTGCCGAGCGGGGTCTGCCGCTGAAGTCGGTGCTGTTCGCGGCGCACTGCCTCACCCTGCGCCTCTACTCCGGCCAGCCCGATGTCACCACCGGTCTGGTCACCCACGGCCGCCCCGAGATCGAGGACGCCGACCGCACCGCCGGCCTCTTCCTCAACACCATGCCCGTACGCCTCGACACCGGGGCCGCCGCCGACTGGGCGGGCGTGGTCCGCGCGGCCTTCGAGCAGGAGCGGCTCAGCCACGAGCACCGCCGCTACCCGCTCAGCGCCATCCAGGAGGACCGCGGCGCGACCGTCCTGGAGACCGCCTTCAACTACATCCACTTCCGGCAGCTCGCCGCCGTCCTCGAACTGCCCGGCGTGCGCATGCTCGACTTCCGGACCTGGGAGGAGACCAACTTCCAGCTGCTCGTCAACGCCATGACCGACCCGGTCGAGGGGACCGTGCGGCTGCGCATGGACTTCCACGGCCAGACCTTCACCCCGGCCCAGGCGGAGCTGTACGCCGACACGTTCACGGCCGTGCTCGACCGCGTCGTGCGGCACCCCGACGAGCCCGCGGACCTGGGCTTCCTGAGCCCGGAGCCGTACGAGACCGAGGGCGCCGCCCAGGCAGCCGACGCCCCCGAAGCCGGCGCCCCCTTCCAGGACGTGGCCCGCACCGTCGCCGAGCGGACCCGGCTGACCCCGGACGCGGTCGCGCTCGTCCAGGGGCCGCGCCGCTGGACGTACGCCGAACTCGGCGCCGCCGCCGACCGGGTGGCTGCCCGGCTGCTCGCCCTCGGCGCCCGGCCCGGCGACCGGGTGGGCATCGCCCTGCCCCGCTCGCCGGAGACCGTCGCCGTCATCCTGGGCGTCATGCGCGCCGGGGCCACGACCGTGCCCCTCGACGTCAGCTACCCGGTCGAACGCCTGACCTCGATGGTGAGCCAGGCCCGGCCCTTCCGGATCGTCGCCGGAGCCGAACACGTCGGCGCGCTCGGCGAACTGGCCCCGGTGCTCTCCGCCGAGGAGCTGTTCACCGAGACCGACGCCGAGGTCGAGGCCACGGCCACGGCCACGGCCGACCCCGCCATCGCGCCCGCCGACATCGCGTACATCCTCTTCACCTCCGGCTCCACCGGCGCCCCCAAGGGCGTCGCCATGCCGCACCGCTCGCTCGCGAACCTCGTGGCCTGGCAGAACTCCGTGCCGAGCGGTGTCGTCGGCGGCACCACCGCCCAGTACGCGCCCCTCAGCTTCGACGTCTCCTTCCAGGAGATCTTCTCGACGCTCTGCGGCGGCGGAACCCTCCACCTCCTCTCCGAGGACGAGCGCCGGGACATGCCCGCGCTGCTCCGCCTCCTCGACCGCGAGGGCGTCGAGCGCCTGTACCTCCCGTACGTCGCGCTCCAGCAGCTCGCCGAGGCCGCCGCCGCGCTCGACCTGGCGCCGCGCGGTCTGAAGGCCCTGCTCTCCTCCGGCGAACAGCTGCGCGTCACCGACGAGATCCGGCGCCTGTGCGCGGCACTGCCCGGGGTGATCCTGGAGAACCAGTACGGGCCCACCGAGTCCCATGTGATCACCGCGTACACCATGCAGGGCGACCCGGCCCGCTTCCCGGCCCTTCCGCCCATCGGCCGCCCCGTCGACCGGTCCCGGGTGCACGTCCTGGACGGGCGGGGGCGTCCGGTGCCGGCCGGCGTCAAGGGCGAGCTGTATCTGGCCGGCGACTGCCTCGCCGAGGGGTACGTGGGCCGGGCCGACCTGACCGCCGAGCGGTTCACCGTCCACCCCGTCACCGGCGAACGCCTCTACCGCAGCGGCGACCTGGGCATGCGGCTGCCCGGCGGCGACATCGTGTGCCTGGGCCGGGCCGACTCCCAGGTCAAGGTGCGCGGCTACCGGGTGGAGCCGGCCGAGGTCGAGCTGGCCGTCGGCCGCTTCGCCGCCGGACACCCCGGCATCCAGGAGGTCGCCGTCGTCGCCCGCCGGCGCGAGGGCAACGACTCCTTCCTGGCCGCCTTCCTGACCGGCGACCGCGACGGCGCCGACCTGGTCCTGCTGCGCAAGCAGCTGCGTACCGTACTGCCCGACTACATGACGCCCTCGCACTTCGAGTGGCTGCCCGCCCTCCCGCTCACCCCGAGCGGCAAACGGGACGACGCCGCGCTGCGCCGGACGCCGCTGACCGCCGACACGGCGGCCGACGAGGCCGAGCCGCTCGACGCGTACGAGCGGACGCTGACCGCGATGCTCGCCGACCTCCTCCAGCTGCCGGCGGTGGGCCCGCACCAGAACATCTTCGACCTCGGCGGCACCTCGCTCACCGCGATGCGCCTGGTCGTGCAGATCGAGCAGCGGTACGGCACCAGCATCCCGCTCTCGGACTTCGTCGCGGCGCCCACGGCGGCGGCCCTCGCGGCCCGGCTGCGCTCCGGCGAGGCCAGGACCGCCTTCGACCCGCTGGTGCCCATCCGCACCGACGGCGACCGGCGCCCGATGTTCTTCGTGCACCCCATGGGCGGCAACGTGCTCTGCTACGTGCGCTTCGCCAAGCACCTCCCGGACGACCAGCCCTTCTACGCGCTCCAGGCGGCCGGCGCCGACCCGGGCACCGAGGCGCTGCGCAGCGTGGAGGAGATCGCCGCCGGCTATGTCGAGGCGATCCGCCGGGTGCAGCCCAGCGGCCCGTACGTGATCGGCGGCTGGTCCTTCGGCGGCTTCGTCGCCTTCGAGATGGCCCGCCAACTGCGCGCGGCGGGGGAGAAGATCGCCCGTCTGGTGCTGCTCGACACCACCGCGCTCAACCCCGGGCGGCGGCTGAACACCGGCGACGAGGCGCTGCTCGGCTGGTTCTTCTGGGAGCTGCTCTGGCTGCGCCGCGGCGGGGACTCCCCGCTGGAGCTGATCCCGGCCGAACTGGGCACGCTGGAGGAGAAGTTCGACTTCATCGCCCAGCTGGCCATCGACGAGGGCGTGCTGCCGGCCGGCAGCACCGGGGCGGTCGTCCGGCGCCTGTTCCAGGTGTACGAGGCGAACTGGAAGGCGGCCTTCGCCTACCGCCCCGAGGTGGTGGACCAGGACATGGTCCTCATCCACGCCTCGGAGCCGCTGCCGGAGGTCCTCAACTCGATGCACACCGCCATCGAGAGCATGCACAAGGACCCCACGAACGGCTGGCGCGAGCGCACCAGCGGCGTCCTCGACGTGGTCGACGTCCCCGGCGACCACCTCACGATCATGGAGGAACCGCACGTCGGCCACATGGTCAGGACCGTCGTCGAGCTGATCGGCGAGTGACATGACCACCCCTCACACCACCCATCGAATGAGTACAGAGAAAGAGACGGACGGCACCATGGGGCGAAGCGGCAGCGGCACGCCACGGAAGGCGATCGTCCTCGGCGCGGGCATCGGCGGTCTCACCGCCGCCGTCGCCCTGCGCGAGGCGGGCCTGGACGTCGAGGTGTACGAGCGGGCCGGCGAGCTGCGCGCCGCCGGTTCCGGTCTCTCGGTGATGAGCAACGCCGTCGGCGCCCTGGACTCCCTCGGCGTGGGCATCGACCTGGAGAAGCGGGGCACGGCCCTGGAGTCGTACCACGTCAGGACCGCGCGGGGCCGGCTGATCCGGGAGTTCCCCTTCCCGGAGATCATCGGGCGGCTCGGCGTGCCCAGCGTGCTGATCACCCGCCCCGACCTCCAGGCCGCCCTGCTCGAAGCGGCCGACGGCATTCCGCTCACCCTCGGTGCCACCGCCACCGGCTACGAGACCGGGGAGGACCCCGCCGACGGGGTGCGGGTGCGCTTCGAGGACGGGCGCGAGGCCCACGCCGACGTGCTGATCGGCGCCGACGGCTTCCACTCCGTGGTCCGCAGGCAGCTGGTCGGCCCGGAGGACTCCCAGGACAGCGGGTACCTCTGCTGGCTGGCCGTGGTGCCGTTCGCGCACCCGAGGTTCGCCCCGGGCTCGGTCACCCACTACTGGGGCAGCGGCCGGCGCTTCGGCATGGTCGACATGGGTGGCGGCCGGCTCTACTGGTGGGGCACGAAGAACATGCCCGCCGAGCGCTCCGCGCACTGGCGGGGCGGCAAGGACGAGATCCTCGCCACCTACGCCGGCTGGGCGGACGAGGTCCAGGAGGCCGTCCGGGTCACCCCCGAGGCGGACATCATCGCGGTGCCCTCCCGGGACCGGGCCTTCCTGGAGCGCTGGGGCCGGGGTCCGGTCACGCTGCTCGGCGACGCCGCCCACCCGATGCTCACCAGCCTGGGCCAGGGCTCCGGCATGGCCATCGAGGACGCCGTCGTGCTCGGCCGGGCCCTCAAGGGCGCCACCGACCTCCCGCGCGCCCTGCGCCGCTACGAGGACGAGCGCCGGGAGCGCACCCGCGGCATGGTGGCCGCCTCCCGCGGCATCAGCACCTTCGAGCAGTCGGAGGACCCGGTGCGCCGGCCCGTCCGGGACGCCTACTTCCGGTTCATGCCGGCCCGCAGGCTGGTCCGCACCCTGGAGGAGTCCCTCACCTTCCCCCTGCACCCCGCAGCGGTGTGACCGCCGCCGGACGACCGTAGGAAAGGAAAGATCATGTCAGGCACATTCGGCGCCCTCACCCCGCACGGCAGGTCCGTGCTCGTCACCGGGGCCTCCTCCGGCCTGGGCCGGGTCTGCGCGCTCGTCCTGGAGCGCGCCGGCTTCCGGGTGTTCGCGGGCGTGCGCCAGGAGGCCGACGGCGAGGCGCTCGCCCAGGACGCCGCGTACGGCAGGATCACCCCGGTCCGTATCGACGTGACCGAGGAGAAGAGCATCGCCGCGGCGGCCGAGCGGGTCGCCGGGGCCGTCGGCGACGGCGGTCTGTGGGGACTGGTCAACAACGCGGGCATCTGCGTCTCGGCGCCGCTCGAATGCGTCGCGCCCGAACAGCTCCGCCGCCAGCTGGACATCAACGTGGTCGGCCAGCTCGCCGTCACCCAGGCGTTCCTGCCCCAGCTGCGACGCGCCCGGGGCCGGGTGGTCAACGTGACCTCGGGGCTCGGCAGCGTGGCCATCCCGTATCTGGGGGCCTATGCCTCGGCCCAGTTCGCCAAGGAGGCCCTCACCGATGTGCTGCGGCGCGAACTGCGGCCGCACGGCGTGGACGTGAGCGTGGTCCAGCCCGGGGCGATCATGACCCCGATCTGGGGGAAGGTCACCGAGACCGCCCGGGCCGCCATGGACGGCGTCCCCGAGCCGGTCGCCGAGCTCTACCGCATCCCGTTCCACCGCTTCCTGCACGCCAACGAGCGCCAGGCCAGGGACAGCAGGACCCGCCCCGAGGACTTCGCGCGCACCGTCGGACAGGCGCTCACCGCCCGGCGGCCCCGGTCCCGCTACCGGGTCGGCGCGGACGCCCGCACGGTGAGCGTGCTCGCCCGGGCCCTGCCCGACGCGGCCCTCGACCGCTATCTGCGCCCGATCACGCAGTAGGGCCGCGGAATTCGGTTCGGCCCGGGCCCGCAGCCCGGGCCGAAAGGCCCGTAGGAAACCGGCCAGCCGACGGGCCCGCCCGACCGCCCTCCCAGAGGGATCACGCCATGATCGTGACCGGAACCCCATGTCCCGGACATGTCACGGCAGTTCCGCTTTCGTCCCCCGGGAAGGCCGGGCGGGCCGCCAAGGGCCCGCACGACCACGCGCGTTCACGGGCTCCGGCACCCTCGCCCCGCCCCCCGGCGCGCGGCCGGCCCGCGGTGCCCGGCGCGGCGGGCGTGAACGATACGTCAAGTCGGCGCACTGACCGAGTTTGCTGTGGAACCGGTGATCCCCGTACGACAAGGATGAAGATCATGGCCCGCACCCTTCCGCACCCTTCCCCCACCGCGGCCGCCGCCCCGGCGCGCCTGATCGCCCGGCACCGGACCACCCTGGACCGGGCCCTGACCGCCGTCCGCACCCGTGAGCACTGGTCGCCCTACCCCGAGGACACCCGGGTCTACGGACCCGGCGGCGCCGCCGACGGCGAGGCCTCCTTACGCGCCCTGCTGGGGCGGCCGTTCGAGCTCGGCCAGCCCGGCCGCGACGGCACGGTCGGCCCGGCGCCCGAGCGGGGCGGCGAGCGCTCCCCGTACGGTTTCGACCTCGGCATCTCCTACGCCCACCACGACCCCGCCGTCCTGCTGCCCGCCCTGGCGGCCGCCCTTCCGGCCTGGCGGGACGCCGGGCCCGAGGTCCGGGCCGCCGTCTGCCTGGAGATCCTGGACCGGATCAACGCCCGCAGCCCCGAATTCGCGGCCGCCGCCGAGCACACCAGCGGCCACAACCCCGTCATGGCCTTACACGCCGGCGCCGTCCACGCCCAGGACCGCGGCCTGGAGGCCGTCGCCTACGCCTACGCCGAGCAGACCCGGCTGCCCGCGAGCGCGCACTGGCGCAAGCCGCAGGGCCCGGGCCGCACCGTCGACATCCACAAGCGGTTCACGGCCGTGCCCCGCGGGATCTCCCTGGTCGTCGGCAACAGCGTCTTCCCCGCCTGGAACGGCTACCCCGGCCTCTTCGCCTCGCTCGCCACCGGCAACCCCGTCCTGGTCAAACCGCACCCCGCCGCCGTCCTCCCGCTCGCGCTCACCGTCCGCCTCGCCCGGGAGGTGCTCGCCGAGGCCGGCTTCGACCCGAACCTGGTGTGTCTGGCCCCCGAGCACCCCGGCGAAGGGCTCGCCCGGCGCCTCGCGACCGCCCCCGAGGTGCGCCTGGTGGACTACTCGGGCCGGACCGCCTTCGCCGACTGGCTCCACGAACACGCCCGCCAGGCCCGGGTCTTCACCGCCCTCTCGGCCGTGAACTCGCTGCTCGTCGAGTCCACCGGCGACTACCGAGACATGCTCGCCAACCTCGCCTTCTCCGTCTCCCTCTACAGCGGCCAGCTCTGCACCAGCCCGCAGAACCTGCTGATCCCGCGCGGCGGCATCGCCACCGACGAGGGGCACAAGGCGTACGAGGAGGTGGTCGCCGACCTCGGCACCGCCCTGGACGCCCTGCTCGGCGACGACGGCGCGGCCTGCGAGGTCCTGGGCGCGCTGCTCGGCCCCGAGGTCCTGGCCCGGGTGGACCTGGCGATGTCCGGTGCCCTGGGCCCGGTCGGCGTGCCGTCGCGGGCGGTCCGGCATCCCGCGTACCCGGACGCCGTCGTGCGTACCCCCGTCGTCGTCACGCTCGACGCCGCCCGGGACGCGGACCGCGCGACCCTGCTCGCCGAACGGCTCGGACCGGTCTGTCTCGCGGTGGCCGTGGACTCCGCGGCGGCGGGCGTCGAACTCGTCGCGGAGACCACGAAGACCTGCGGCGCGCTCTCCGTCGGCCTGTACTCCGTCTCCGAGGAGGTGACGGAGGCGATGACGGCCGCCTGCGCCGAGGCCGGCGTGATGCTCTCCACCAATCTGATGGGGGACTGGTACATCTCGCAGTCCGCCGTCTACTCCGATCTGCACGGCACCGGCATGAACCCCGCGGGCAACGCCGTGTACAGCGACGGCGCCTTCGTGGCGGAACGTTTCCGGACGGTGGTCGTACGCCGCTACGGCGGTGCCACATGAACACCGTCCTGGCCCCGGAGGCGCCGCTGCGCGGCCGGGAACGCGAACTGGCGCTCATCCGCGAGGTGCTTGAGCACGGCAGCCGCGGCGGCACCGCCGTACTCACCCTCGAGGGAATGCCGGGCATCGGCAAGACCCGGCTGCTCAGCGAGGCGGCCGCCCTCGCCCGGCAGCTCGGCTACCAGCCCCCGCGCCGCCCGCACGGCCGGGAGGCGCGCCACCACCGCCTGTCCGCCGCCCGCACCGCCGCCCGGCCCGCCGGACCCCATCTGGTGATCCTCGACGACCCCTGCGGGACCCCCGACCGCCCCGCACACCGGGCCCGCGTCCCCGCACCCCGCGGCCGCCCCGGCCCGGGCCGCGGCGTGCTGCTCATCGCCCACCGGCCCGGCGAGACCGCCGCGCTGCCCGGATCCCTGCTCGCCGACCCGGCCGTCCGCACCGAACGCCTCGTCCTCGGACCGCTGGCCCCCGCCGACACCCACCGGCTCGCCCACGACCTGCTCGGCGCGCCGCCCGCCCGCTCCCTCACGCCGCTCGTCGACGACACCGGAGGCCACCCCCGGCTGCTCATCGAGCTGCTCACCGGCCTCCGCGAGGAGGACGGCGTCGAGCTGACCGGCGGCGAGGCCGAACTCCTCACCGAGCGCCTGCCGGCCCGCCTCTCCGCCCGCGTACGGGCCACCCTGGAGCGCTACTCGCCGTCCTGCCGCCAACTGCTCCGCGTGGCCGCGGTCCTGGGCGACGAGGTCGTGTACGCCGAACTGGCCCTGATGCTGCGCACCTCCGTCTCCGCCCTGCTGCCCACCCTGGAGGAGGTCCGCGCCACCGGAGTGGTCCGCGACACCGGCACCCGCGCCGCCTTCCACAGCGCCCTGCTGCGCCGGCTCGTCGCGGAGTCCGTACCGGCCCCCGTACGGCTCGCCCTGGAGCAGGAGGCCGCGACGCTCCGCCCCGCCCGCCGGGGCCAGCGCCAGAGCCCGCAGGCACCGGCGGCCCGGCACGGCGAACCCAGCGGACAGCAGCGCGCCCTGGTGGCCCTGGTCGCCGAGGGCCTGACCAACCAGCAGATCGCCAGCCGGCTCGCCCTGTCGCCGCACACCGTCAACTACCACCTCCGCAAGCTGTTCAAGCACTACGGAGTGAGCTCGCGCATCGACCTGCTGCGGGCCGCCGCCCGCGCCCACTAGGGCCGCCGTCCCTCGCCCGCCTGCACACCGCCCACCTGCCCCGACCGGAGGTCCCCACCCCGTGGCCGAACTGCGCCTGTCCCCGACCTGGCCCCACCCCGACACCCCGTCCCCCGCCCGCCGCACCCCCTGGCTCCGCGACGCCCTCGCCGCCGAGACCGAGGCGACCACAGGTGTGGATCGCACACCACCGCTCACGGACGAGATCCGCTGCGACGTGTGCGTGGTCGGCGGCGGCTTCACCGGACTCTGGACGGCCCTGGAGATCCTGCGCCGCGCTCCCGGCACCGACATCGTGCTCATCGAGGCCGACGTGTGCGGCGGCGGCGCCTCCGGTGCCAACGCCGGCTTCCTGATGCCCATGTGGGCCCGCTTCAGCAGCCTGGTCGCGATCGGGGGCCACGAGGAGGCGCGCAGGATCGGCGAGGCCTCCGCCGCCGCCGTCGACGAGATCCTCGACTTCGCCGACACCCACGGCATCGACATCGAGCACCGCCGCGGCCCCTGGATGTGGGCCGCCTCCTCGCCCGCCCAGCGCGGCGCCTGGCAGCACACCCTGGACGACCTGCACCGGGCCGGGATCGAACCGCTGCACCGGATCACCGCCGCCGAGGCCCGCGAGACCGTCGGCACCCGCCACCACTACGGAGCGGTGCTCGACCCCGGCTGCGTCACCCTCCAGCCCGCCCGGCTGACCCGCGGGCTGCGCCGGGTCGCCCTGGACGCGGGCGTACGGATCCACGAACGCACCCCGCTCACCGCGCTGCGGCCCGCCCCGCGCGGCACCGTCCGCGCCCGCACCCCGTACGGCGCCGTGGACGCCGACAAGGTGGTGCTCGCCGTCAACGCCTGGGCCGGGCAGCTCGAAGACCTCGGCCGCCGCATGGTCACCGTCGCCAGCGACACCGTCCTCACCCGGCCGATACCGGACCGGCTCAAGGCCCTCGGCTGGGACGGCGAGGTCTCCGTCTGCGACTCCCGGCGGCGCCTGAACTACTACCGCACCACCCCCGACGGGCGGCTGCTCTTCGGCAAGGGCGGCTCCGGCGTCGCGTACGGCGACCTCGGCCCCAGCACCCTGTGGGGCGACGCCCTGCGCCCCGCCGAACTGCGGGCCCACCTCGCCCGCCTCTTCCCCGAACTCGCCGACGCGCCCGTCGACATGCGCTGGACCGCGCCCGTCGAGTACTCGGTGACCCATCTGCCCTTCGCCGGGTGGCTGAGCTCGGTGCCCGGCGTCTGCTACGCCACCGGCTACTCCGGCGACGGGGTCGGCCCCTCGCGGCTGATGGCCAGGGTGCTCGCCTCCCTCGTCCTCGGCACGGACGACGAGTGGTCGCGCTCCGCCTTCACCCGGGTCCCCGGCGGCTGGTTCCCGCCGGAGCCGGTGCGCACGCCGGGCGCCCGCCTGGTGCTTCCGGCGCTGCGGGCGATGGAGGCCCGGGAGGACCGCGGGGGCCGGGTGCCGGACCTGGTCAAGCGGCTGGTGGAGGTGTTCTGACCATCGGGGGGTTCACTGGTCCGGCACCGCCCGGAAGCGGCGCCGGTACTCCATCGGCGTGGTGTCGAGCCGGCGGCGGAAGGCCCGGATCAGGGTGTCCGTGGTGCCGAACCCGCAGCTCGTGGTGATCCGTTCGAGGGTCGCGTCGGTCGACTCCAGCAGGTGCCGGGCCCGTTCGACCCGCGCCGACTCGATGTAGGCGCTCGGGGTGGTGCCCAGCTCGGACTTGAAGATCCGGGTCAGCTGCCGCTCGCTGATGTGCGCGCTCGCGGCCAGGTCGGCGAGGGTGAGCCGGCCGCCGAGGTTGCGGGTGACGTAGTGCCGCAGGTCCTCCACCCGCCGGGTGGTGGAGACCGGTTCGAGCGGCACGCTGAACTGGCTCTGCCCGCTGGGCCGCTTCAGATACATCACCAGCTGCCGGGCCACCCGCAGCGCCGTCGGCTCGCCGAAGTCCTCGGCGACCAGCGCGAGCGACAGGTCCAGGCACGAGCTGATGCCGGCGCCGGTCCACACGTCGCCGTCCCGGACGAAGATCGGGTCGGCGTCCACCTCGACCGCCGGGTGCTCGGCGGCCAGCTGCCCCGCCGTCGACCAGTGGGTGGTGGCCCGCTTGCCGTCGAGGAGCCCGGCGGCGGCCAGGATGTGCGCGCCGACGCAGACCGAGGTGACCCGGCGGGTCCGCGCGGCCAGGGTCTTCACCCAGGACACCACCACGGGGTTGACCAGGGCCCGCACCCGCCGCTCGCCGTCCGTCTCCACCGAGCCGGGCACCAGGAGGGTGTCGATGCTCCGGGCCGCCGCCTCCGCGAAGGTCAGGTCGGGCAGCACGCGCACCCCGGCCGAGGTGGTGACGGGCGCCGTCGACTCGGCGGCGAGGACCACCTCGTACCCCGTCGCGTCGTCCGTCTCGCGCCGCAGCAGCGCGAAGACCTCGGGCGGGCCGGTGACGTCGAGCAGGTCGACGCCCTCGAAGAGGACGATGACGACGAGCCGTCCGGCGTCGCTCACGATGTCCCCCCCCCTCCTCCCCGGCCGCCCGGCCGGCACGCTGTCCGGTTCCGCATCGTAGACGCCGTGACCGGCGCGCGGCCGGGGCACCGGCTGTTCACCTGCGGTGCGCCCGCAGACCTCCTCCCGATCGGGCGGCGGTCGCACGGCTCGGAGGTAATGCGTCTCTACGACGATCAGACCACGCGCCGGGCAGCGCCGAGCGGCCCGCCGTGCCGAGCCGAGTCGCGCCGCACCGCGCCGCCGACCGCCCAGGAGGACGTGTGCCAGCCGCAGCCGAGACCGCGACCCGTCCGTCCCGGCCCCGGCTGCGGGCGGCGGCCGGTGCGGCGCTCCTCACCGGAGTGCTGTTCTGCCTGGCCTCGCGGCTCGCCGGGAGCCACCCGTTCGGCTCCCGGACCCGCAACATCGTCGACCTGGGCCAGCAGTACCTCCCGTACCACTCCTACTGGCGCCGACTGCTCCTCGGCGAGGCCGACGGCGACCTGTTCCTCAACTGGTCCTCGGGCTTCGGCAGCAACTTCCTGGGCGACCTCGGCACCTACCTCAGCAGCCCCTTCGACCTGCTCGTGGTGGTCTTCCCGGCCGACCGCCCCGAACTGGCCCTGTACGTCATCACCGCGCTCAAGATCGCCACCGCGGGCGCGGCCATGGCGGCCCTGCTGCTCACCCTGCGGCGCGGCCCGTGGCCGGTCGCCGCGCTCCTCGGCACCGCGTACGCGCTCTCCGGCTGGACCTTCAACTACGGCGCCACCGTGCCCATGTGGCTCGACGGCCTGGTCGCCTTCCCGCTGCTCTGCCTGGTGGGGGAGTGGGCCCGGAAGCGCCGCCGGCCGGTGCTCGGGCCGCTGGTCGTCGCCATCGCCTGGATCGCCAACTTCTACACCGCGTACATGGCCACCATCGGCGCCGCGGTCTTCCTCCTGGT
This sequence comes from Streptomyces fradiae, assembly GCF_041270065.1. Lineage (NCBI taxonomy): Bacteria > Bacillati > Actinomycetota > Actinomycetes > Kitasatosporales > Streptomycetaceae > Streptomyces > Streptomyces fradiae. The sequence goes on from NZ_CP065958.1 coordinate 6,098,261, forward strand.
CCGGCTGCTCACCACCGACGACACCGGCTCCGAAGGGGCCGTCCGCCGGCCCCGCCTCGCCGCGCTGCTGCGCGCCGCCCGTACCGTCGCCATCGGCGTCGGGCTCGCCGCCCCGCTCGTCCTCGTCGTCTTCCTCGGCACCAAGGTCGCCGACCCGACCCCGCCGACCCCCTTCGCCCCGGCCGCCTGGACCGACGTCCTCGCCCGCTTCCTGCCGGCCACGGCGAGCGTCGCCTCGCCCGCGCTCTTCATCGGCACCCCGGCCCTGGCGCTCGCCCTCACCCTGCCCTTCAACAGTGTCGTCGCCGGCCGCGTCCGGGCCGGCTGGGTCACCGCGATCGTCCTGGTCACGCTCTCCCTGCAGTGGGAGCCGACCCATCTGCTCTGGCACGCCGGCGCCTCGCCCAACGGCATTCCGTACCGTCAGACCTTCGTCCTGTGCGGCCTGTTGCTGATGGCGGCCTGGCTGTCCGTGGCCGGCGGCCTGCCCCGGCCGCTCGCCCTGCTCGGCGGCGCCGGCACGCTCGCCTTCCTCGCCCGGGCCGCGGCGGTCAGCGTCGACATCGACCGCTGGACCTATCCGGCCGCCGCCGGAGCCCTCGCCCTGGCCGCGCTCGCCGCCGTCGCCGCGCTGCTCGCCCGCTCCCGCCCGGCCGGCCGGCTGCTGCCCGTGCTCGCCGTCGGCCTGCTGCTCGCCGCGCAGGCGGGGGAGACCCTGGTCACCGGCAAGCGCATCGAGGAACAGCAGCTGAGCAAGGTCTCCTGGGCACCCCGGATCGGCCCCTGGCACACCGGCATGGCCGCCGCCGTCGCCGCGAAGGACGCCTGGCCGCGGCACCGCACCGACCCCGGCGAGGTCCCGGGCGGCAACGACGTCCTCCTGGTCGGCGGCGAGGGCGCCGACTACTACAGCAGCCTCACCTCCGACACGTACTCCCGCACGCTCGCCGCCCTCGGCTTCGGCTTCTACGCCAAGGGCCGCCACCCGGTCAGCCTCGACAACCCGGTCACCGACGCGATCTTCTCCATCGGCACCCGGATGCGCTCCACCCCCGAGGGCCCGCTGGAGCTCGACCGGCTCCCGGAGGCCCGGATCGAGGTCGCCGAAAGTCCCGTGCCGCCGCTCGTCACCGTCCGCCCGGGCCCGCCCGCGCCGGCCCCCGCGCCCGGCTCGGCCGCCGACACCGCCTTCGCCCGCCAGGAGCGCATGCTCGGGAGCACGGTGTACGAGGTCCCGGCCGACCCGCGCCGTACCGGCACCCCCGACGGAACCGGCGCCACCCTCACGGCGAACTGCCCGGCCGGCTCCGAGGTGTGGCTCTGGGCCCCCGAGTACCAGGGCACCGCAGCCCTCTCCGGCAGCCCGGCCACGACCCCGCCCGCGGAGTTCGCCGGCAAGCTGCCCTCCGTGCTCGCGCCCATGCAGCGGCTCGGCACCGTCCCCGCATCCGGCGCCGTACGGATCGAGCTGACGCCCGAGCCGAAGGCCGAGCCCCGGCTCAAACTGCCCGCCCGGCCGGTCGGCTGCCTGGAACGGCACCGGCTCGACAGCGCCGTACGCGAGCTCACCGCCACCGGCGCCACCGCCGTCCGCGCGACCGGCCACACCCTCACCGCCGAGCTGCCCGCCGGCAGCACCGGCACCGCCGTGCTCGCCGTCCCCCGGATCTCCGGCTGGCGCTGCGCCGCCGGCGACGCGCCCCTGGAACCCGCGCACCGCCGCCTCGGCCTGCTCGCCGTCCCCCTCGACGGCAAGGCCACCACCGTGACCTGCTCCTTCCGCCCGCCCGGCGTGAAGCCCGGCGGCGCGGCCGGCGCGGCGGCCCTCCTCGCGCTGCTCCTCACCGCGTGGCTCCACCGCAGCCGCCGGACCCGTGAACCCGCCCGACGGCGAGAGTTCACCGCCCGTGCACATCCGGCTCGTTCAACGGAGAAGACCCCTGTCTAGCCTGCCCGACCAGTACCGATCAGCGAGTTGGTGAGTCCGAGTGCCGAAACTGTCCGTCGTCGTGCCCTTCCACAATGTGGGGCCCTACGCCCCCGACACCCTGCGCAGTCTCGCCGACAACGCGGACGACGACACCGAGTTCCTGCTGATCGACGACCACTCCACCGACGAGACGCCGGACCTCCTCGACCGCTGGAAGAGCCGCATCCCGCAGGCCACCGTCATCCGCCACGCGACCAACCTCGGCGTCGCCCAGGCCCGCAACACCGGCATCGACGCCGCCACCGGCGACTACATCACCTTCCTCGACGGCGACGACTGGTACGCCCCCGGGCACCTGCGCGCCATGGTCGACGGGATCCACCGCCTCGGCGTCGACTTCGCGCGCACCGACCACGTCCTGTCCACCGGCCGGAACCGGCAGATCCGCTACGCCCCGGCGAAGCTCCGCGACACCGCCATGGACCCGCGCGACGGCATCGCCCCGTCCAGCATGATCACCATGGTCGACTACCCCTTCGTCCCCTTCGGCGTCTACAGCGCCCGCCTCTTCGAGAACGGCACCGGCCGCTTCGAGACCAAGCTGCGCACCGCCGAGGACCGCCTCTGGATCTGGCGCCTCCACCTCACCGCCACCAGCTACGCCGCGCTCTCGCTGCACGGCTGCTTCTACCGCCGCGGCGTCACCACCTCGCTCACCCAGATCACCGACAACCGGCAGCTGGACTTCATCCCGTCCTACGACCTGCTGCTCGACGAGGTCGGCCGGGACCGCGAGGCCGACCACTTCCTGCCCAAGGCCGTCCGCACCTACTGCGCGATGATCGCCTTCCACATGGCGAAGTCCGACCGGTACGAGGCGGCCGTCGGCAAGCGGCTGCGCCGCGACGTCACCGACGCCCTGCGCCGGATGCCGCAGCGGGTCCTCGACGAGACCCTCGCGACCATGGACACCCCCCGCAGCAATCTCCTGAAGAGCCTGCGCGACACCGGAAAGGCCGCCTGAGCATGCCGACCACGGAACGCGACCCCGTCCAGATCTTCCAGGTGTCCACCCTCTACGGCGCCGCCACCGTCGCCGCCGCCATCGACGCCGGCCGCTTCGGCGCACCCGGCGCGGCCCGGCGCCTGCTGCTCGTCTCGAACAACGCCGAGATCCCCGAGACCGCCGTCCGCCTGGAGACGATGACCGGCTACGCGCAGGTCGCCTCCCGCTTCGACGGCGTCCTCGACTGGAACGAGGCCGTCCACCCGCACCACCCCAGCTCCTGGGCGCCCCGCCCCGAGGAGGCCCCGCTCTGGCAGCGGGTGCTTCGCACCGCCTGGGAGCTCGGCACCGCCCCCGTCGAGCTGGTCGTCGAGTCCATCCAGGTCAACCCGGCCAAGGCGCTCGCCGCGGTGTTCGCCGAGAGCTCCGTGCACGTCTACGCCGACGGCCTGATGAGCTACGGCCCCACCCGCGACGAACTGCCCCAGTCCATCGCCTGCCGGATCCGCCGGGTGCTCCACCTCGACCTGGTGCCCGGACTGCGGCCGCTGCTCCTCACGGAGTACGGCGTCGGCGCCGAGCTCGTCCCCGACGACGCCTTCCGCGCGGTGCTGCGCGAGATCGCCACGGCCTCGGAGAGCCCGGCGGAGAACGCGGCCCTCGCCGCCGCGACCGCCGCCGCCCCCACCGCCCTGCTCCTCGGCCAGTACCTCGCCGTCCTCGGCATCCTCACCGTCGAGGAAGAGGAGGAGCTGCACGTGCGGATGCTGCGCGGCGCCGCCGCGGCCGGCCACCGCTCCGTGGTCTTCAAGCCGCACCCGACGGCCCCCGCCGGCTACTCCACCGCCCTGCGCGAGGAGGCCGCCCGCACCGGCGTCGACCTCACCGTCCTGGACGGCCCGCTGCTCGCCGAGACCTTCTACGAACGATGCCGCCCAAACCTCGTCGTCGGGTGTTTCTCGACCGCGATGCTGACGGCCGCCGTCTACTTCGGCGTGCCGATCGCCCGGGTCGGCACCGGAACGGTCCTGGACCGCCTCACCCCGTACGAGAACAGCAACCGGGTCCCGCTCACGGTCGTCGACCACCTGGTGCCCGACCTGGCGGCCGGCGCCGCGCCCGCCGTGCCGGGCGCCGCCCCCGACAGCCTCGCCCCGCTCATCCGCGCCGTCGGCTACTGCATGCGCCCGTCCGCGCACCCCGGCCTGCGCGAGGAGACGGCCGCCTATCTCGCCGCGCACGGCACGGACCCGGCCCTGGCCCACCACTTCCCGGCCGAGCGCCTTGCGGAGCTGGAGCTGAAGGTCCGGGCCTAGCGGTCGTTACGGTCGGCCGAGCGGACGAGGGTGAACACCGCGCCCTCCGGGTCGGTCACCTGGACCAGCCGCCCCGCCGTGCCCTCGCGCGGCGGGCGGACCACCTGGCCGCCCAGGTCCACGACCAGCCGGGCGGACGCGTCGACGTCGGCCACCTCGAAGTACGTCATCCAGTGCGCGCCCCGGTCGCGGGGCAGGGCCGTGCCCACCCCGTGCAGCGAGGCGACCGGGCGTCCGTCGAGGTGGAGGGTCAGATAGTCGAAGTCGGCGGACACCACCGGCTCGACGTCGTAGTCGAAGACCGTGCCGTAGAACTTGCCGACCGAGGCCGTCTCGTAGGTCAGCAGCTCGTTCCACACCGGCGTCCCGGGCGGTCCGGCCGTCGCCGTGCCGTGGTGGGCGTCGGCCTGCCAGACCCCGAAGACGGCACCCGCCGGGTCCGCGCAGATCACCAGCCGGCCGGCCTCGCCCGCGTCCAGCGGGCCGACCGCGACCGTGCCGCCGCAGCAGCGGATCGTCTCCGCCGTCTCGTCGGCGTCGTCGGTGGCCAGATAGGGAGTCCAGGCGATCGGCAGATGCCGGTCCGGGGGCAGCTGACCGATCCCGGCCACCTCCCGCCCGTCCAGGAGCGCACGCACATACGGGCCGAGCTGCTGCGGACCCGGCACGAAGTCCCAGTCGAACAGCGCGGCGTAGAACTCCTGCGTCGCGTCAAGTCCGTGCACCATCAGGCTCACCCAACAGGGCGTACCGGGTGTGCGCCGAGTCGCCTCGGTCATCGTCACTCTCTTCTCGCCAGTGGCCGTGCGCGGTGGGCCGTGCGGGCCGTGCGGGGGCCTCCTGGCGGGTCCCTGCCCGCGCGCCGCCCGCCGTACACCTGGACCGGACGGCCGTCCCGACCCGATGGTGACACCGCGGGACGGCCCGCGCGCCCCGGACGAATCGGGCGGGTGCCGTCCGTCAGGGGGCGGGCTGCGCGAGGATGGCTCCCATGAAGCCCATCATCTCCGCAAGCGAACTCGTCAGCGAATCGGCCGGGGCGACGCCGCCGGTCCTCCTGGACGTCCGTTATCTGGCCGTCGGCGGTCCGCCCGGAAGGCCGGAGTACGAGGCCGGGCACATCCCCGGTGCCGTGTACGTGGACCTGGACGCCGAACTCGCGGGGCCGCCCGGGGCCGGCGGGCGGCACCCGCTGCCGGACCTGGCCGCCTTCGGCGCCACGATGCGCCGGGCCGGAGTGTCGGCCGGCACCCCGGTCGTGGTCTACGACGGCGGGCTCGGCTGGGGCGCGGCCCGCGCCTGGTGGCTGCTGCGCTGGGCCGGGCACCCGAACGTCCGGGTGCTCGACGGCGGCATCGCCGCGTGGACGGGGGAGCTGTCCAAGGACGTGCCCGCGCCCGCGCCGGGCGACTTCGAGCCGCGCCCGGGCGGCCTCCGGCTGCTCGACGCGGACGGCGCCGCCTCGCTCGCCCGCTCGGGTCTGCTGCTCGACGCGCGCGCCGCCGAGCGCTACCGGGGCGACGTGGAGCCGATCGACCGGATCGGCGGCCACATCCCGGGTGCCGTCTCGGCCCCCACGATGGAGAACGTGGACGGAACCGGGCGCTTCCGCTCCGCCGAGGCCCTGAGGGCACGGTTCGCCGGGCTCGGCGCCGACTCCGCGGGTGAGATCGGCGTCTACTGCGGCTCCGGCGTCTCCGCCGCCCAGGAAGTGCTGGCCCTGGAGCTCGCGGGCTTCGAGGCCGCGCTCTACGCGGGCTCCTGGTCCGAGTGGTCCGGCGACCCGGCCCGCCCGGTGGCGACGGGCCCGGACCCGCAGTAGCCGCGGCGGTACGACGAAGGGCCCGCGCCATCACCGTGGCGCGGGTCCTTCCCCGTACGACAACAGGGTCAGTCCGACGACTGCTTCTTGCGGCGGGTGCCGAAGACGATCTCGTCCCAGCTGGGCACCGCCGCACGCCGGCCGGGGCGGACGCCGTCCGCCTCGGCCTGCCGGTCGGTGGTGCCGATGAGCCGGTCGCGGTGGCCCGAGACGGCCCGCGGCATCAGGACGTCCGCATAGGCGGAGCCGGCGCCCGCGGAGGCCGCCGGGGCGGGCGGCTCCTCGGCCTCGACCTCGTCGGAGGGCTCACTGACCGGCTGCTCGGGCACCACCAGGTCGCCGCGGAAGCTCGGCACCGCCTCCAGGAGGCTGGTGAGCGAGTCGCGCTCCTCCTCCGGCTCGGGAGCCGGGGCGGGCGCGCGGTCGATCTGCCGGTCGAGGGCACGGTCGAGCGGCCGGTCCCGGGGCAGCCGGGCGATCCGCGGCACGAACGGGAAGCTCGGCTCCGGAACGGCCGCGAGGGTGTCGTCGGTCTCGCCGATCAGCGCCCGCGCCTCGTCGTCCACGGCCTGGACGAGCCGCCGCGGCGGGTCGTACGTCCAGCTCGCCGTGTGCACCTCGCCCGCGACCCGGTAGACGAGCAGCACCTCCCAGGTGCCGTCGTCGCGGCGCCACGAGTCCCACTGCACGGTGTCCTTCTCGGCGCCGCGCAGCAGCAGCCGCTCCTGCACCGCCTCGCCGAGCTGGGGTCCGGTGTTCTCGCCGGGCCGGCGCACGGGGGTCTTGCGGGCCCGCTCCGCCATGAAGGCGCGCTCGGCCAGCACGGGGCCCTCGAAGCGGCGCACCCGGTCGACGGGGATGCCGGCGAGCTGCGCGACCTCCTCGGCGGAGGCACCGGCCCGTATCCGGGCCTGGATGTCGCGGGGGCGGAGGTGGCTCTCGACCTCGATCTCGATCTGTCCGAGCCGGGCGCGGTCGTTGCGGACCGCGGCACGCAGCCGCTCGTCGATCGGAAGTGTGTACTCCGTGTTGTCAGCAGCCTTCAGCACCAGTCGTGTGCCGTCGTTCGAGACGGCCACGACACGCAGTTCGGGCATGGGAACCTCCCGGGTGGTGCCTGCCGACGTCACGTGCGTCGCTGCTTCCGCTAGTCGAGTGTGGCCTGCCCGGGTGCAGCCTGCCACAACCCTGCCGAGTTGCCCGGCGTGTCGGGCATGGACCCTGGAACGCCGTTATGGCACGGTTACCTGAATGCGACGCAGAGTGACTGGCGGTCACGCTGTGTCGCGGTGCCCGTGCGGTGCTGCCGTGGCGCCGCCGGTTCGAGTGCCACCTTCGGCCCCCTTCCGTCGATTCCGGACACCCGTGAGGGAATCCGGACCCAGGGCTCGCCACAGTACTCCATTCGGGCCATCCGGGTGGAGCGGCGCGCCGCCCAACTTCTCGGGCGGCTTCGGAGTTGAGTCTTCGTGATCCCGGCCCCCGCGTGTCCCTCTTCACAGAAGTGTCGGAAACGGAACTAATCCCTTCGCCCATTTGTCCCTTCTGGGTGCACGCGGGAACGAATGAACGAGCTGGGACGGACATGCCCGAAGAGAAGAAGAAACGGTTCGACCTGAGCCTTCCTCAGGTCGCGGGCAGCGCGCTCGCGGCCGTGCTCGCCGCCAAACTCGCCTCCACGCTCGGTGTCTACGGCACCATCCTCGGCGCGGGTGTGATCAGTGTCATCGCCACCTGCGGCGGCCCGCTCCTCCAGCACCTCTTCAAGCGCACCGGCGAGCAGGTGCGCGAGGCCGCCGCCCCGGCGAAGCAGCCCAAGGAGCCCCAGCGGTCCCCGCAGCCCCAGCGGCCCCAGGGACCGGGGGAGTTCGGCGAGCCCACCGTCCACGGCACCCGGATGCGCGGCCGGCGCCGCCCCGCGCTCGCCGCCGCCGCGGTCTTCCTGCTCGCGATGGGCGGCATCACCGCGTACGAGCTGACCTCCGGTCAGGACCTCGGCGGCACCAAGGGCACCACGACCTTCGGCTCGGCGGTGCGGGGCGGCGACCGGGCCGACGACGGCGGCAAGGGGGAGGACTCGCCGTCCCCGACGCCCCGGCGGGAGGGCGGTGGTGCCGGGACGCCGACCCCGGACGGTGCGTCAGGCGGTGGCGGGACCGGTACGGCGACGCCCGATCCGACCGGCACGCCGACCGCCGGCCCGACTCCGACGCCGTCCGGCTCCGTGGAACCCACCGACGGGCCCACGACCACTCCGCCGCCGACCACCCCGCCGCCGAGCACCGCGCCCGCGAGCCCGCCGGCGACGGCCGCCGAGTGACCGTCAGTCGCCGAGCACCCGGCGCAGATAGTCGTTGCCGAAGCGCCGGTCCGGGTCGAGCCGGTCGCGCAGCGCCGTGAACTCGCCGAAGCGCGGATAGGCCTTCTCGAAGTAGGCGGCGTCCCGGGTGTGCACCTTGCCCCAGTGCGGGCGCCCGCCGTGCCCGGTCATGATCCGCTCCACCGCGGTGAAGTAGGCGCGGTGGGGCGTGCCCTTGTAGAGGTGCACGGCGATGTACGCGGACTCCCGGTCCGAGGCCGTGGACAGCGCGATGTCGTCGGCGGGCGCCGTCCGCACCTCGACCGGGAAGCTCACCTTCAGCGGCGAGCGCTCGATCATCGCCTTCAGCTCGCGCAGCGCCGACACGGCCGCCTCACGCGGCAGCGCGTACTCCATCTCCAGGAAGCGCACCCGGCGCGGCGAGGTGTAGACCTTGTACGGGATGTCCGTGTACGTACGGGCGGACAGCGCCCGGCTGGAGACCTTGGCGAGCGCCGGGATGACCGGCGGCACGGCCCGGCCCAGCGAACAGGCCAGCTGGAAGACCCCGTTGGAGAGCAGCTCGTCCTCGACCCAGCCGCTCACCCGGCCCACCGGAGCGGCGGGGCCCGCGCTGCGGTTGTTGCGCTTGGTGTTGCAGTTGTCGGTGTGCGGGAACCAGTAGAACTCGAAGTGCTCGTTCTCCGCGTGCAGCTGGTGGAACTCCGAGGTGACCCGGTCGAAGGACATCGGCTCCTCGCGCGCGGTCAGCAGGAAGACCGGCTCCACGGCGAAGGTGAGGGCGGTGACCACGCCGAGCGCGCCGAGACCGATCCGGGCGGCGGCGAAGACCTCGGGGTTCTCGGTGGCCGAGCAGGTCATCAGGGTGCCGTCGGCGGTGACCAGTTCCATCGCGCGGATCTGCGCGGCGATCGAGGCGGAGTCCCGCCCGGTGCCGTGGGTGCCGGTCGAGGTGGCGCCGGCCACCGTCTGCTCCATGATGTCGCCCATGTTCGTGAGCGACAGGCCCTCGCGCGCGAGCGCCGTGTTGAGCCGCTTCAGCGGGGTGCCGGACTCCACGGTCACGGTCATCGCCTCGCGGTCGATCCGGCGGATGCCGCTGAGCAGGTGCGGGCGCACCAGCACCCCGTCGGTGGCGGCGATGGAGGTGAAGGAGTGGCCGGTGCCGACCGTCTTCACCCGCAGGCCGTCCTCGGCCGCCCTGCGCACGGCGTCGGCGAGCTCCTCGGCCGAGGCCGGGCTCACCTCCCGCACGGGGCGGGAGGTGACGTTTCCCGCCCAGTTACGCCACGTGCTGCCCGCCGCCCTGGTGCTCCGCCCCGGCTGCGTCGTCGACCTGGTCAAGCTGCCCCTCCCGCGTCGGCGCCGGCCTGCGCAGCCGGCGGTGGCCCAGGAGCGCCACGGCGACCGCGAGCGCACCCGACAGGACGGGCACCACGTACCCCGACTCCGCCCCCGACGCGTCGACCACCCAGCCGGCGGCCGAGGAGCCCAGCGCCACACCGATCGCGAGCCCGGTTCCCGTCCAGGTCATGCCCTCGGTCAGCTTGGTGCGCGGTACGTGCGCTTCGACGAGGGCCATCGTGGTCACCATCGTCGGTGCGATGGAGAGGCCCGCGACAAAGAGCGCCACGGCCAGCAACGGCAGGTTCCCGGCCAGTAGGAGGGGGATCATACTCACGGCCATCGCGCCCACGCCCACGAGCCAGCGCACCGCCGGGTCGCCCTTGACCCGGAGCAGTCCGAAGACCAGGCCGGCCAGACAGGAGCCCAGCGCGTACACCGCGAGCACCAGGCTGGCGGCCGACTTGTGGCCCTGCTCCTCGGCGAAGGCGACGGTCACCACGTCCACCGAGCCGAAGACGGCGCCGGTGGCCACGAAGGCCAGGGCGAGCACCTGGAGGCCGGGGGAGCGCAGCGCCGAGCCGCCGGAGTGGGTCTCGCGCGGGTGCGGGACCGGCTCGGTGGCGCGCTGCGAGGTCAGCCAGAAGACGCCGGCGGCGAGGAAGGCGCCGGCGAGCAGCGGACCCGCCTCGGGGAACCAGGTGGTCGACAGGCCGATCGAGATGATCGGTCCGAAGATGAAGCAGATCTCGTCGACGATCGACTCCCACGAGTACGCGGTGTGCAGCCGCTGGGCGTCGCCGTGGTAGAGCGCCGCCCACCGCGCGCGGGTCATCGCGCCGAGGCTGGGCACGGTGCCGACGAAGGCCGTGAAGACGAACAGGGTCCAGTCCGGAGCGCCGAACTTCACGCACAGCAGCAGCCCGGCGGCGGCGGTCAGCGAGATCAGGGTGGCCGGGCGCAGCACCGCGCGCTGCCCGTGCCGGTCGACCAGGCGGGAGATCCGCGGGCCGAGCGCGGCGGCCGAGAGCGCGAGCGTCGCGGACAGCGCGCCCGCGAGCCCGTACCGCCCGGTGACCTGCGAGATCATGGTCACGATGCCGATGCCCATCATGGACAGCGGCATCCGGCCGATGAAGCCCGCGACGGAGAAGGCCGTACTGCCGGGGGCCGCGAAGATCGCGCGATAGGGACTGGGCAAGGGGATCTCCGGGCTCGGGCAGGCATGCGGGACCGCACGGCGGGGCGCACACGTGTCAATTAATAGCTAAAGCCTACGGCTTTGAAGTCGCCCGGTCACTCGCTTTTCCGGTCGGGCTTCCGGTCGGTCTTCCCGTCGGGCCGCACCACGGACCGTCAGTGGCGGGTGGCAGGATCGGTGCCATGTCCGACGCGCTCGATCCCGCCCCGTACGACGCCCTGCTGCTGCTCTCCTTCGGTGGTCCGGAAGGCCCCGACGACGTGGTCCCGTTCCTGGAGAACGTGACCCGCGGCCGCGGCATCCCCAAGGAACGCCTCAAGGAAGTGGGGCAGCACTACTTCCTCTTCGGCGGCGTCAGCCCCATCAACGGCCAGAACCGCACCCTGCTCGACGCCCTGCGCGCGGACTTCGCCGCGTCCGGCCTCGACCTGCCGGTCTACTGGGGCAACCGGAACTGGGCGCCGTACCTCACCGACACCCTGCGCGAGATGATCACCGACGGACGGCGCCACATCGCCGTCCTCGCCACCAGCGCGTACGCCTCCTACTCCGGCTGCCGGCAGTACCGGGAGAACCTGGCGGACTCGCTCGCCGAGCTGGAGGCGGAGGGCCTGCCGCTGCCCCGCGTCGACAAGCTCCGGCACTACTTCAACCACCCCGGTTTCGTCCGCCCCATGATCGAGGGCGTGCTCGCCTCCCTCGCCGAGCTCGACGAGTCCGTGCGGGCCGGCGCCCACCTCGCCTTCACCACCCACTCCATCCCCGACTCCGCCGCCGACACCTCCGGCCCCGTCGGCGGCCACGGCGAGGGCGGCGCCTATGTCCGGCAGCACCTCGACGTGGCCCGGCTGATCGCCGACGCGGTCCGCGAGGAGACCGGCGTCGAGCACCCCTGGCGGCTCGTCTACCAGTCGCGCAGCGGCGCCCCGCACATCCCGTGGCTGGAACCCGACATCTGCGACCACCTGGAGGAGCTGCACGGCGCCGGCGCCCCCGCCGTCGTGATGGTGCCGATCGGCTTCGTCTCGGACCACATGGAGGTCCTGTACGACCTCGACACCGAGGCCACCGCCAAGGCCGCCGAGCTCGGGCTGCCGGTCCGGCGCGCGGCCACCGTCGGCGCCGACCCCCGGTTCGCCGCGGCCGTGCGCGAGCTGGTCCTGGAGCGGGCCGCGGGCGAGCGCGGGCAGCGCGTCGAGCGCTGCGCCCTGGGCGCGCTCGGCGCCTCCCACGACCTGTGCCCGATCGGCTGCTGCCCCGGCCGGGCCGAGCGCCCGGCCGCCGCCGGCGCCGACAGCCCGTACGCGTGACCCCGACGCCGAAGGAGACCGAGGCATGACCGACCCCCTGCTCACCGAACTGCACGAGCTGGCCCTGGAGGCCGGCCGGCGGGCCGGCGCCCTGCTGCGCGACGGGCGGCCCGACGACCTGGCGGTCGCCCAGACCAAGACCAGCGCCGTCGACGTGGTCACCGAGATGGACATCGCCGCCGAGAAGCTCATCACCGGCTTCCTCACCGAGCACCGCCCGCACGACGGCCTCCTCGGCGAGGAGGGCGCCGCCACCCCCGGCACCAGCGGGGTGCGCTGGGTCATCGACCCGCTCGACGGCACCGTGAACTATCTCTACGGCCTGCCGACCTGGGGTGTCTCCATCGCCGCCGAGCGGGACGGCGAGACCGTCGTCGGCGTCGTCGAGGTCCCGATGCGCGGCGAGACCTTCCACGCGACCCTCGGCGGCGGCGCCTGGCTCGGCGACCGGCGTCTCGCCGTCCGGCCCGCGCCCGAACTCGGCCAGGCCCTGGTCGCGACCGGCTTCGGCTATGTCCAGGCCCGCCGCGACCACCAGGCCGCCGTGGCCCGCGAGCTCCTCCCGCAGGTCCGCGACATCCGCCGCGGCGGCTCCGCCGCCATCGACCTCTGCGACCTCGCGGCCGGCCGCCTCGACGCGTACTACGAGCGCGGCCTCAACCCCTGGGACCTGGCCGCCGGCGATCTCGTCGCCCGCGAGGCGGGCGCCCTGACCGGCGGCCGGGCCGGGGAGCGCCCGTCGGGCGAGCTGCTCCTCGCGGCCCCGCAGGGGCTGTTCGGCACGCTGCAGGAGTTCCTGGAGCGGGCAGGCGCCTGGCACGACTGAGTGACGGCCGTACACACGTCGGAGGGCCCCCGGAACCGATGGCTCCGGGGGCCCTCCGACGTATCCGCGGGGATCAGGCGCAGGCCGCGCCGATCTCCACGCCGTGTTCGGCGGCCAAGCGGTGCAGGTCGTCGAGCTCGGCCTGCTCGACGTCCGCGAGGAAGTCGTCGCCCGCCTCGCGAGCGCGCGTGAGGTCGGACTGCGTGGCCTTGATCCGGTGCAGCAGTCCTGCGGTGAAAGCGTCCATCGTGCGCCCCCTCGTCGTGGGTCGGTGGCACGGGGAGTGCCGGGGGTGGGTGGACCACGCACAGCCACCTCTGGGGGACAGAGAGCGGTAGGTGGCAGGCCACCTACAGGGCGTGATCGCGGGGTGTGCAGCTGTCCTCCCCAGCCCTTCGCGGACGGAAACCTCAACTGGCCCGCCGAATCAGGTGAATTCTTCGTGCGCCCCGGCGGCCGACCGGTCGGGCCGGAGCCCCGCAGGGCGCCTTACAGCCGGTTTACGGGCGTTCGGGGCAGGATGGATACGCACAGTCAGTGCGCAGAACCGCCTTGTCCGCGTGCGGGACCAGGGCGCCCAGGAAAGGACTTACGGACGTGCGCGTACTCGTCGTCGAGGACGAGCAGCTCCTCGCGGATGCGGTGGCCACCGGCCTGCGCCGGGAGGCCATGGCGGTCGACGTCGTGTACGACGGGGCCGCCGCCCTGGAGCGCGTCGGTGTCAACGACTACGACGTCGTGGTGCTCGACCGCGACCTCCCCCTGGTCCACGGCGACGACGTCTGCCGCAAGATCGTCGAGCTGGGCATGCCCACCCGGGTGCTGATGCTGACCGCCTCCGGCGACGTCAGCGACCGCGTCGAGGGCCTGGAGCTCGGCGCGGACGACTATCTCCCCAAGCCCTTCGCGTTCAGCGAGCTCACCGCCCGTGTGCGCGCCCTGGGGCGCCGTACGAGCGTGCCGCTGCCGCCCGTCCTGGAGCGGGCCGGCATCAAGCTCGACCCGAACCGCCGCGAGGTCTTCCGCGACGGCAAGGAGGTCCAGCTCGCGCCGAAGGAGTTCGCGGTCCTGGAGGTCCTGATGCGCAGCGAGGGCGCGGTCGTCTCGGCCGAGCAGCTCCTGGAGAAGGCCTGGGACGAGAACACCGACCCGTTCACCAACGTGGTCCGCGTCACGGTGATGACCCTGCGCCGCAAGCTCGGCGAGCCCCCGGTGATCGTCACCGTCCCCGGCTCGGGATACCGGATCTGAGCCGATGGCCCCGAACAACACGATCCTCCACGCGCCACCGAAACCGCACTGGGACCCCCGGGACCCGGTCCGCCCGCTGCTGCGCCCCACCATCCGGATAAGGCTCACGCTGCTCTACGGCGGGATGTTCCTGATCGCCGGCATCATCCTGCTGGCGATCATCTACCTCTTCACCGCGCAGGCGGTCCGGGACACCACCGCCACCCTGCCCTTCAAGGTGGTCAGCGGCACGGTCACGCCGACCACCGACTGGTGCGAGCTGCCCCAGAAGTCCACCGGCGAGCCCTTCACCGGCGAGCAGCTCAACAACGCCGTCTCGATGTGTCTGCGGCACCAGAGCGACCTCGCCCTGGACGACCTGCTGCGGCGCTCCCTGTTCGCCCTGCTCGGCCTGAGCATCATCGCCTTCGCCTTCGGCTACGCCATGGCGGGCCGGGTGCTCTCCCCGCTGGGCCGGATCACCAGGACCGCCCGCCAGGTGGCCGGCACGGACCTGTCCCGCCGGATCGAGCTGGACGGGCCGGACGACGAGCTGAAGGAGCTCGCCGACACCTTCGACGAGATGCTGGAGCGCCTGGAGCGGGCCTTCAGCGCCCAGCAGCGCTTCGTCGGCAACGCCTCGCACGAATTGCGCACCCCGCTGGCGATCAACCGCACGCTCCTCGAGGTCACGCTCTCCGACCCGGCGGCGCCGGTGGAGCTCCAGCAGCTCGGCAAGACCCTGCTCGCGACCAACGAGCGCAGCGAGCAGCTGGTCGAGGGCCTGCTGCTGCTCGCCCGCAGCGACAACGCGATCGTCGAGCGCAAACCGGTCGACCTGGCCGAGGTGGCCTCCCGGGCCATGGACCAGGCGCGCTCGGAGGCCGAAGCCAAGGGAGTGGAGTTCCGCGGCGAGCGGGCCCCCGCCGTGGTCCAGGGCAACGGTGTGCTCCTGGAGCGGATCGCCCTGAACCTGGTGCAGAACGCCGTGCGGTACAACGTGCCGGCGGACGGCTGGGTGGAGGTCGTCACCTCCGTGCAGGGCGGTCAGGCGGTCCTGGAGGTGTCGAACACGGGCCCGGTCGTCCCGGCATACGAGATCGACAATCTTTTCGAGCCATTCCGGCGCCTCCGGCAGGAGCGCACGGGCAGTGACAAGGGAGTCGGCCTCGGCCTGTCGATCGCGCGCTCCGTCGCGCGGGCGCACGGCGGCCGTATCATCGCCGAGCCGCGCGAGGGCGGCGGACTCGTGATGCGTGTCACTCTGCCGATCTGACACACTGCACGAAGCCGACCGGTTTTGTTCGCTTTGCGCTGAATTTCCGGTTCTCTTTCCTCGGGTCGTTCTGTGTGATCGATCACAGGGGTGAGTGTCCGGTCCTCCACTCTCCGTGATCGCGAATTCCCGCGGAAAACCCGGAAAAGTCCGGGTTTCCGGGGGTCCGAATGACGGGAAGTACACGGGGTGGCACCTGTGAGGGAGGGCCGCAGGACCGTGTACGGTCCGCTTCGCCACCCAAAGCCGGTCACTCGTGAGAGGGCGGATTGGGTGTCGATTGAGTAACAGACCTTGATGTGAGGCAAAATCTCCGCCTCAGGTCGGGCACAAGTCCGGCCTCTCACGCGTTACGTGCGCTGGAGACACCGCAAACCACCCAGAGGGGGAGAGCTGACATGGCAACGGATTACGACACCCCACGCAAGACCGACGACGACGTCGACTCGGACAGCCTTGAGGAACTGAAGGCCCGCCGGAACGACAAGTCGACCTCGACCGTCGACGTCGACGAGTTCGAGGCCGCCGAGGGCCTGGAGCTCCCGGGCGCCGACCTCTCGAACGAGGAGCTGGCCGTCCGGGTCCTGCCCAAGCAGGCGGACGAGTTCACCTGCATGAGCTGCTTCCTCGTGCACCACCGGAGCCAGCTGGCCCGGGAGAAGAACGGTCAGCCGATCTGCCGCGACTGCGACTGAGATCGAGTGACCGTGGCAGGCGACACACCGTCTCGGAAGCGACGGCTCCGGCTCCCCGGGAGGCCGGAGGCGTACCAGGGCGGCTCGGGCCCGGCAGAGGGCGTCAAGGACGCTCCCTCCGCCGAGCACTCCGCCCCCCTGCCCGCACCTGGCGCACGTGACGACGGGCGAGGCCGCACGGCCTCGCTCGAAGCATCCGACGCGCCGCACCGGGCCGGTCACCGGCTCGACCCGGACACCACCCTCGGCCCGGACACCCACCCGGACCTCACCGGCCTCGCCGGCACCAGCCCGGACACCCGCGACGGCACCGCGAAGCGCGGCGTCCTGCGGCGTGTGGCCAACCCCGCGCGCGTCCAGCTCGAGCGCATCAGGCTCGACAGCGCCCGCATCGAAGCCGTACGACGCGGAGTCAAGCGCGGCGGTCAGGGCGCCAGGGCCGGCATCGGCTATCTCGCGGACCGCGTCATCGAGATCGCTCCGCGCGTCCCCGTACGGGACCTCGCGACCCTCCGGCGGCAGTTCCCCGGCCTCGGCCCCGAGCAGATCGCCGACAAGCTCATCTCCGGCGCGTCCAGGGCCAGCGCCACCGTCGGCGCCGGCATCGGCGCCGCCGCCATGCTGCCCGTACCGCCCGCGATGGCCGCCGAACTGGCCGCGGAGATCACCGGCGTCGCCGCCATCGAGCTCAAGCTCGTCGCCGAGCTGCACGAGGTCTACGGCCTGCGGCCCCCGGGCACGCTCCCCCAGCGCTCCACCGCGTACCTCACCGCCTGGACCGAGGAGCGCGGCATCGACCCCACCAAGCCGACCACGGTCAACGCGGCGCTCGGCGGACAGATGAAGCGCGAACTGCGCCAGCAGATCATGAAGCGCATGATGCGCAACCTGCCGAACCTCACCCCGTTCATGGTGGGCGCGGCCGTCGGCGCCGTGATGAACCGGCGCGACACCAGGAAACTCGCCGAGCACGTCCGCAAGGACCTGCGCGCCCGCCAGATCCCCTGGGACGCCCTCCCGGCCCTGCCGCCCCTGGAGCAGCCGGAGAACCCCAAGGAGATCGACTTCTAGCCTCTGGAGGGCCCTGAGGGCCCCTGGAGGCCCTCCCGGGTCTTTCGCCGGCTAGCGGACCTCGGTGCGGGCCGCCTCGATGGCCGCCGCCAGCGCCTCCGGCTCACGGCTGGACAGATAGACGTACGGCGTCGGGTCCTCCGGGTCCGTGACCTCGACCCGTACCGCCGTCGCCACATAGCTGCGCATCACCATGAACGCGCGCGGGTCGGCCTTGTGCGTGCGCCAGGCGCGCGCCTCCTCGGCATCGAGCACCTCGGGCGCCCCGAGCGCCGACGCCGGAATCCGCGCGTCCCCCGCGACCAGCGAGCCGGCCACCACCCGGATCCGGGCCGAGCCGTAGGAGGAGACGCCCACCGCGGCGAGCGCCCCCGCGGCGAGCAGACCGCCGAGCGCCGGCACCGTCCCCAGCGGGAACATGATCAGGGCGCCCGACAGACCGATCAGGGCCGCGATCAGCCACCAGGAGCGGGGTGCGGTCAGACGTTCGTCGAAGCTCGGGGCGGTCGCGGGCGCGGAAGGCTGCTGCATGTTCCCAAGCTTGGCACGGCGCGACCCGCGCCCGGCCGCGCGGGTAAGGTCTGCGCCTGTGACTGGAACATCTGCCGCTCTCACCCCGCCGGCCGACGCCATAGCGCCGGTACGCCACCCCGACGCGCCCGCCCCCGGCGAGCCGCTCGGGGCGCACTACGAGTACTGCTTCGGGTGCGGCGGCGGGCAGCCCCATGGTCTCCACCTGGAGGCACGCGCGGGCGAGGGCGTGACGGTCACCGCGGAGTTCACCGTGACCCCCGACCACCAGGGCGCCCCCGGCCTCGCGCACGGCGGCGTGCTCGCCACCGCGCTCGACGAGACCCTCGGCTCCCTGAACTGGCTGCTGCGGGTCATCGCCGTGACCGGGCGCCTGGAGACCGACTTCGCCCGGCCCGTCCCGGTCGGCACCGTGCTCCACCTCCAGGCCGAGGTCACCGCCGTGCACGGCCGCAAGATCTACTCGACCGCCGTCGGCCGGATCGGCGGGCCCGAGGGCCCCGTCGCCGTCCGCGCCGACGCCCTCTTCATCGAGGTCAAGGTCGACCACTTCATCGACAACGGGCGCCCGGAGGAGATCCGGGCGGCCATGTCCGACCCCGACCAGGTCAGGCGCGCCCGCGCCTTCGAGGTGAACCCCTGATGCGCAATCCCGTCGACGTACTCATCCGCCGGGTGGACCCGGAGGTGCCGATCCCCGCGTACGGCCACCCCGGCGACGCCGGCGCCGATCTGGTGACCACCGAGGCCGCCGTGCTCGCCCCGGGGGAGCGGGCCGTGCTGCCCACCGGGGTGTCCATCGCGCTGCCCGACGGCTACGCCGCCTTCGTGCATCCGCGCTCCGGGCTCGCGGCCCGCTGCGGAGTCGCCCTGGTGAATGCCCCGGGGACGGTCGATGCCGGGTACCGTGGAGAGATCAAGGTGATCGTGGTCAATCTCGACCCGCGCGAGAGCGTGCGGTTCGAGCGCTTCGACCGGATCGCCCAGCTGGTCGTCCAGCAGGTCGAGAAGGTGCGCTTCCACGAGGTGGCGGAGCTTCCCGGCTCTGCGCGGGCCGAGGGGGGCTTCGGGTCCACCGGCGGTCATGCCGCCGTGGACGGCACTACGGGTGGGAATCGATACGCTTCGGTCGTATCCGACCGGGAAGGACAGTGACGTGTTCGGACGTCGCAAGAAGAGCGGTGCCGCCGAGGACGCCGCCGAGCAGGTCGTCGACGCGGTGGACACCGAAGACGCGACCGACGCCGCCGGAGGGCAGCGCCGGGTGAACCTTCCGCCGGCACCCCGGCCCGACGGTCCCTGGGACATCTCCGAGGTCAGCCGGCCGGAGGACGGCCGGGTTGATCTCGGCGGCATCTTCGTGCCCGGTGTCGAGGGCATGGAGCTCCGGGTCGAGGTGGCGGGCGACGCGATCGTCGCGGCCACCGTCGTGCTGCGCGACAGCGCGGTGCAGCTCCAGGCCTTCGCCGCCCCCAAGAAGGAGGGCATCTGGGGCGAGGTCCGTGAGGAGATCGCCAACGGCATCACCCAGCAGGGCGGTGTCATCGACGAGATCGAGGGCCCGCTGGGCTGGGAGCTGCGCGCCCAGGTCCCGGTGCAGCTGCCCGACGGCAACCGGGGCGTCCAGCTGGTGCGCTTCGTCGGCGTCGACGGCCCGCGCTGGTTCCTGCGCGGCGTGATCTCCGGCCAGGGCGCCGTGCAGCCGGAGGCGGCCGGCCTCCTGGAGCAGATCGTCCGGGACACCGTGGTCGTCCGCGGCGAAGGGCCGATGGCCCCGCGCGACCCGATCGTCCTCAAGCTGCCCAACGACGCCCAGATGGTCCCGGACGGCGTGCAGCAGGACGATCAGTCCGGCTCCCGCTTCTCCGGCGGCATGGGACAGCTGCAGCGCGGCCCGGAGATCTCCGAGATCCGCTGAGCCCGGTGAGTCGAGCAGGCCCGGTGGGCCGCTCCCGCTCGCTCGTACCTCGGGTACGGGTGGGGCGGGAGCGGCCCACCGGGTTTTCCACAGCCGGTTTTCCACAGGCCTGGTCCCGCCCCCACCCGCGGCACATACTGGCGGAGCACACGTTCGAACCAGGGGGGTACCACGGTGAGTGAGAGCAACGCGCGGACCGGCACGGCCGTCCTCGACGACCCGGCGGCGGCGCCGATGGTCCGGGTGGAGAACCTGCACCGGTCGTACGGGACGGGGGCCGCCGCCGTCCACGCCCTGCGCGGCGTCTCCTTCGACATCCCGCGCGGCGAGCTGGTCGCCCTCAAGGGCCGTTCCGGCTCCGGCAAGACCACCCTGCTCAACCTGGTGGGCGGCCTCGACACCGCCGACCGGGGGCGCATCGTCATCGACGGCACCGACCTCGCCGATCTCGGCGAGGAGGGCCTGCTGGAACTGCGCCGGGACCGGATCGGATTCATCTTCCAGTCCTTCGGCCTCATACCGATCCTGACCGCCGCGGAGAACGTCGGCGTGCCGATGCGGCTGCGGAAGGCCGACCCGAAGGAGCGCGAGGAGCGCGTCGCCCTGCTGCTCTCGCTCGTCGGACTCGCCGATCACACCGCCCAGCGCCCCGGAGAGCTCTCCGGCGGCCAGCAGCAGCGGGTCGCCATCGCCCGCGCCCTCGCCAACCGGCCCGCGCTGCTGATCGCCGACGAGCCCACCGGACAGCTGGACGCCGAGACCGGCCTGGCCGTGATGGAGCTGCTGCGGGCCGTGGTGCGCAGCGAGGGCTGCACCGCCCTGGTCGCCACCCATGACACCCAGCTCCTGGGCCTCGCGGACCGGGTGCTCGAGCTGCGCGACGGCGAGATCATCGAGCACTGACGAGTGCGCTGCTCCCGCCTCCGGCCGGCTGCATCAGAATCACGTCAAGACGGCCCGGAGCGCCGCTACCTGTGCGGAATGTCCGATTAGCTGGACGTAAGGTCATGGCATGGGACGCGGCAAACTCCGGATCTACCTGGGAGCGGCACCGGGCGTCGGGAAGACGTACGCGATGCTCTCCGAGGCGCACCGGCGCAGGGAGCGCGGCACCGACGTGGTCGTCGCGTTCGTCGAGCACCACGACCGGCCGCGCACCGAGGTGATGCTGCACGGCCTGGAGGGGATACCCCGGCGCCGCCTGGAGTACCGGGGCGGGGAGTTCTCCGAGATGGACGTGGACGCGGTCCTCGCCCGGCGGCCGGCCGTCGCCCTCGTCGACGAGCTCGCCCACACCAATGTGCCGGGCTCGCGCAACGCCAAGCGCTGGCAGGACGTCGAGGAGCTGCTCGCGGCCGGCATCGACGTGGTCTCGACGGTGAACATCCAGCACCTGGAGTCGCTGGGCGACGTGGTCGAGTCGATCACGGGGGTGCGGCAGCGGGAGACCGTGCCGGACGAGGTGGTGCGCCGGGCCGACCAGATCGAGCTGGTCGACATGTCGCCGCAGGCCCTGCGGCGCCGGATGGCGCACGGCAACGTCTACCAGCCGGACAAGGTCGACGCGGCCCTGTCGAACTACTTCCGGCCGGGCAACCTGACGGCGCTGCGCGAGCTGGCGCTGCTGTGGACGGCCGACCGGGTCGACGAGTATCTGCGGCAGTACCGGGGCGAGCACAACATCCGCTCCACCTGGCAGGCCCGGGAGCGGATCGTCGTCGGCCTCACCGGCGGCCCCGAGGGCCGGACCCTGATCCGGCGGGCCGCCCGGCTCGCCGAGAAGGGCGCCGGCGGCGAGGTGCTCGCCGTCTACATCTCCCGCAGCGACGGCCTCACCGCCGCCTCGCCGAAGGAGCTCGCGGTGCAGCGGACGCTCGTCGAGGACCTCGGCGGAACGTTCCACCATGTGATCGGCGACGACGTGCCGCACGCCCTCCTGGAGTTCGCCCGGGGCGTCAACGCCACCCAGATCGTGCTCGGCTCCAGCCGCCGCCGCACCTGGCAGTACATGTTCGGGCCGGGCGTCGGCCAGACCGTGGCCCGCGAGTCGGGTCCCGACCTGGACGTGCACATCGTCACCCACGAGGAGGCCGCCAAGGGCCGCGGCCTGCCCGTCGCCCGCGGCGCGCGCCTCGGCCGGGGCCGGATCGTCTGCGCCTGGCTGGTCGGCGTCGCCGGACCCGCCCTGCTCACCCTGCTGCTCACCCATGTCGACGCGGACCTCGGCCTCGCCAACGACATGCTGCTCTTCCTCACCCTGACCGTCGCCTCCGCCCTCCTCGGCGGCTTCCTGCCGGCCCTGGCCTCGGCGGCCTTCGGCTCCCTGCTGCTCAACTGGTTCTTCACCCCGCCGCTGCACCGGCTGACCATCGCCGACCCGCTGAACATCGTGGCCATCGCCGTCTTCTTCGGCGTCGGCATGTCCGTGGCCTCCGTCGTCGACCTGGCCGCCCGGCGCACCCAGCAGGCCGCCCGGCTGCGCGCCGAGTCGGAGGTGCTGTCCTACCTGGCCGGCAGCGTGCTGCGCGGCGAGAGCAGCCTGGAGGCCCTGCTCGAACGGGTCCGGGAGACCTTCTCCATGGAGTCCGTCGCCCTCCTGGAGCGCACCGACGACCTCGCGCCCTGGACCTGCGCCGCGAGCGTCGGCGCCCACCCGGTGGCCCGGCCCGACGACGCGGACGTCGACATGCCCGTCGGCGACCACCTGGCGCTCGCGCTCAACGGGCGGGTGCTGCCCGCCGAGGACCGCCGGGTGCTCGGCGCCTTCGCCGCCCAGGCCGCCGTCGTCCTCGACCGCCAGCGGCTCGTCGACGAGGCCGAGGGAGCCCGCAAGCTCGCCGAGGGCAACAAGATCCGCACCTCGCTGCTCGCCGCCGTCAGCCACGACCTGCGCACCCCGCTCGCCGGCATCAAGGCCTCCGTCAGCTCGCTCCGCTCCGCCGACGTCGAATGGTCGGAGGAGGACCAGGCGCTCCTCCTCGAAGGCATCGAGGAGGGCGCCGACCGGCTCGACCACCTCGTCGGGAACCTCCTCGACATGTCCCGGCTGCAGACCGGCACCGTCACCCCGCTGATCCGCCCCACCGACCTCGACGAGGTCGTCCCCATGGCCCTCGGCGGCGTCCCCGACGGCAGCGTCGGACTCGACATCCCCGAGACCCTCCCCATGGTCGACGTCGACCGCGGCCTGCTTGAGCGGGCGGTCGCCAACATCGTCGAGAACGCCGTGAAGTACAGCCCCGACGGCGTCCCCGTCGCCGTCTCCGCCAGCGTCCTCGGCGAACGCCTCGAACTGCGCGTCACCGACCGCGGGCCCGGTGTCCCGGACGAGGGCAAGGACGGCATCTTCGAACCGTTCCAGCGCTTCGGCGACGCCCCGCGCGGCTCCGGCGTCGGCCTCGGCCTCGCCGTCGCCCGCGGCTTCGTCGAGGCCATGGGCGGCACCCTCGCCGCCGAGGACACCCCCGGCGGCGGTCTCACCATGGTGCTCACCCTGCGCACCGCCGGCGGCGCCGCGCCGCCCCCGGACCCGGGCGCCGCCCCGGAGTCCGTCCACAGCTTCACGTAGACGACCCGGGCCACGGCCCCCGGCCCGTAACACCCC
The DNA here is from genome assembly GCF_041270065.1 of Streptomyces fradiae. Classification (NCBI taxonomy): domain Bacteria; kingdom Bacillati; phylum Actinomycetota; class Actinomycetes; order Kitasatosporales; family Streptomycetaceae; genus Streptomyces; species Streptomyces fradiae. The sequence goes on from NZ_CP065958.1 coordinate 6,121,661, forward strand.
CTCACGACAACCGACAGGAAGGCCACCCTCCATGACCCGGGTCCTCGTGGTCGACGACGAGCCACAGATCGTCCGCGCCCTGGTGATCAACCTCAAGGCGCGGAAGTACGAGGTCGACGCGGCGCCCGACGGCGCCACCGCCCTCAAGCTCGCCGCCGAGCGCCACCCCGACGTCGTCGTCCTCGACCTCGGCCTGCCCGACATGGACGGCGTCGAGGTGATCAGGGGCCTGCGCGGCTGGACCCGGGTGCCGATCCTGGTGTTGTCCGCCCGGCAGACCTCCGACGAGAAGGTCGAGGCGCTCGACGCCGGCGCCGACGACTACGTGACCAAGCCCTTCGGCATGGACGAGCTGCTCGCCCGGCTGCGCGCCGCCGTCCGCCGCGCCGAGCCGGTCGGCCGCGAGGAGGGCGACGTGGTCGTCGAGACCGACGGCTTCACCGTCGACCTGGCCGCCAAGAAGGTGCACCGGGCCGGCAAGGACGTCCGGCTCACCCCGACCGAGTGGCACCTCCTGGAGGTCCTGGTCCGCAACAGCGGCCGCCTGGTGAGCCAGAAGCAGTTGCTCCAGGAGGTCTGGGGCCCCTCGTACGGCACCGAGACCAACTATCTGCGGGTCTACATGGCCCAGCTGCGCCGCAAGCTGGAGCCGGACCCCTCGCACCCGCGCCACTTCGTCACCGAGCCGGGCATGGGCTACCGCTTCGAACACTGAGTTCGGTCTCCGGGGCCGGGTCCGGGTCCGGTCCGGGTGCGCTCGGGGTTCGGTGCCCGACGGGCCGTCGGCGGCGGCCGGTACGCTTTTACGTATGAGTGCCGCACCGCGTACAGAGAAGCCCGCCGGGCGCTTCCGCCGCATGCTCGACAGGCTGTCCACCTCCCAGGAGGAGCTGGAGTCGGTCGAGCTCCAGGAGGACTCCGCGGCCTCGGGGTGCACCCGGATCTCCGACTGCCACGACCGCGAGATAGTCAAGGTGACTGGTACGTTGCGGACGGTCACCCTGCGCCCCCGTGCGGGTGTGCCCGCGCTGGAGGCCGAGCTCTTCGACGGCACCGCCCCGCTGGACGTGGTCTGGCTGGGCCGCCGCTCCATCGTGGGCATCGAGCCGGGCCGCAAGCTGATCGCCTCCGGTCGCATCTCCATGAGCCACGGCCGGCGGGTCCTCTTCAACCCCAAATACGAGCTCCGACCGCTCGGACAGGAGTAGCCGGTGACGTCAGTCGACAAGCCGACCACCGACAGGGACGCCCCGGCCGGCCAGGCCGACAAGGCGGTGACCGAGGCCGCCCTCTTCGAGGCCTTCGGCGGCGTGCGCGGCATGGTGGAGACGGTCCTGCCCGGGCTGCTCTTCGTCACGATCTACACGATCAACAAGAACCTGCACTTCTCGGCGATCGCCGCGCTCGGCGTCTCGCTGGTCCTCGTGGCCGTGCGCCTGATCCGCCGCGACACCGTCAAGCACGCCTTCAGCGGCGTCTTCGGCGTCGCCTTCGGTGTCGTCTTCGCGATGATGACCGGCAACGCCAAGGACTTCTATCTGCCGGGCATGATCTACACCCTCGGCCTGGCCCTGGCGTACATCATCACGACGCTGGCCGGCGTGCCGCTGATCGGTCTGATCCTCGGCCCGGTCTTCAAGGAGAACCTCTCCTGGCGCACCCGCAACCCGGGCCGCAAGAAGGCGTACGCGAAGGCCAGCTGGGCCTGGGGCCTGATCCTGCTCGCCAAGTGCGCGATCCTCTTCCCGCTCTACTGGTGGGCCGACACCACCCAGCTCGGCTGGGTCCTGGTCGCCCTGAAGATCCCGCCGTTCCTGCTCGCGGTCTATCTGACCTGGGTCTTCCTCGCGAAGGCGCCGCCGCCGATCGACGTGTTCGCGGAGATGGAGGCCGAGGAGCAGGCCGAGAAGGAAGCCGAGCAGGCCCGCAAGGCCACGGCTCCGGGCCGTACGGACGGCTAGCCCGCAGACGTACAGACCTACAGACGTACGGGAAGGGGCCCGGGACCTGTCACAGGTCCCGGGCCCCTCGCCGTAAGGTCAGCGGTTACGCGCCGCCCTCGCGGCGGACCGAGAGCAGCTCCTCCAGCTGCTCCTCGCGGGCCTGGGTGGCCACGAACAGCAGCTCGTCGCCCGCCTCCAGGGTCTCCTCCGGGCTCGGGGTGAGCACCCGGGAGCCGCGGATGATGGTGACCAGGGAGGTGTCCTGCGGCCAGGCCACCTCGCCGACCTGGGTCCCCGCGATCGCCGACTCCGGCGGCAGGGTCAGCTCGACCAGGTTGGCGTCGCCGTGGCTGAAGCGCAGCAGCCGGACCAGGTCGCCGACGCTCACCGCCTCCTCGACCAGGGCCGACATCAGACGCGGCGTCGAGACGGCGACGTCCACGCCCCACGCCTCGTTGAACAGCCACTCGTTCTTCGGGTTGTTGACCCGGGCGACCACCCGCGGCACGCCGTACTCGGTCTTGGCGAGCAGCGAGACGACCAGGTTCACCTTGTCGTCGCCGGTCGCCGCGATCACGACGTTGCAGCGCTGCAGCGCCGCCTCGTCCAGCGAGGTGATCTCGCAGGCGTCGGCGAGCAGCCACTCCGCCTGCGGCACCCGCTCCACCGAGATGGCGGTCGGGGCCTTGTCGATGAGGAGGACCTCGTGGCCGTTCTCCAGGAGCTCGCCCGCGATGGAACGGCCCACCGCGCCGGCGCCGGCAATAGCGACACGCATCAGTGACCGCCCTCCTCGGGACCCTCGGCGAAGGCCGCCTCGACCTTGGCGATCTCGTCCGTCCGCATCATCACGTGCACGAGGTCGCCCTCCTGCAGCACCGTCTGTGAGGACGGGATGATCGCTTCGCCCAGCCGGGTGAGGAAGGCCACGCGCACGCCGGTCTCGTCCTGCAGCCGGCTGATCTTGTGCCCGATCCACGAAGGCGAGGTGTGCACCTCGGCGAGCTGCACGCCGCCGCTCGGGTCACGCCACAGCGGCTCCGCGCCCGAGGGCAGCAGCCGGCGCAGCATCTGGTCGGCGGTCCAGCGGACCGTGGCGACCGTCGGGATGCCGAGGCGCTGGTAGACCTCGGCGCGCCGCGGGTCGTAGATCCGCGCGGCCACGTTCTCGATGCCGAACATCTCGCGGGCGACCCGCGCGGCGATGATGTTCGAGTTGTCGCCGCTGCTGACGGCGGCGAAGGCCCCGGCCTCCTCGATGCCCGCCTCGCGCAGCGTGTCCTGGTCGAAGCCCACGCCGGTCACCCGGCGGCCGCCGAACCCCGAGCCCAGGCGGCGGAACGCCGTCGGGTCCTGGTCCACGACCGCGACGGTGTGCCCCTGCTGCTCGAGGGTCTGCGCGAGAGCGGCTCCCACTCGCCCGCAGCCCATGATGACGATGTGCACGTCCCCTTACCCCGCACTCCTGATCGTCTTGCTGACCTGCGAAAACACCCTGCTCACAACTTTCCCGGCCGCGCCTGCGGCCATCTACCCGGCTTCACTCCGGTCCATGCTGTCCGTCCGAGCTTATGCGGCACCATCCACGGCGACCCATCCGAGGTCGTGCTGCGGCCGTTCGAGGTCACCACGCGGCCGTCCGGGATCACCATGCGGCCATCCGAGGTGGTGACCCAGGAGATTCCGTGCGGATGGGGGTGATGGTCGGCGTGGCCGGTTTCGAACGCTTACGATCCTCTGTTGTGTCCAAACTGACCGACGTGCCCAAACGGATCCTCATCGGACGGGCCCTGCGCAGCGACAAGCTCGGCGAGACCCTTCTCCCCAAGCGGATCGCCCTACCCGTGTTCGCCTCCGACCCGCTGTCCTCGGTGGCGTACGCACCGGGTGAGGTGCTGCTCGTCCTCTCCGTCGCGGGCCTGTCGGCCTACCACTTCAGCCCGTGGATCGCGCTCGCGGTCGTGGTGCTGATGTTCACGGTCGTCGCCTCGTACCGGCAGAACGTGCACGCGTACCCCAGCGGCGGCGGCGACTACGAGGTCGCCACCACCAACCTCGGACCGAAGGCCGGACTGACCGTCGCGAGCGCCCTGCTCGTCGACTACGTCCTCACCGTCGCGGTCTCGATCGCCTCCGGCATCGAGAACCTCGGCTCCGCCGTCCCCTTCGTCGTCGAGCACAAGGTGGCCTCGGCCGTCGCGGTGATCATCCTGCTCACCCTGATGAACCTGCGCGGCGTGAAGGAGTCCGGCGGCCTCTTCGCAATCCCCACGTACATCTTCGTCTTCGGCGTCTTCGTCATGATCATCTGGGGCGCCTGGCGCGGCCTGGTCCTCGGCGACGACATGCAGGCCCCCACCGCCGGCTTCGAGATCAAGGCCGAGCACGGCGGACTCGCCGGCTTCGCGCTGGTCTTCCTGCTGCTGCGCGCCTTCTCCTCCGGCTGTGCCGCCCTCACCGGCGTCGAGGCCATCTCCAACGGCGTGCCCGCCTTCCGCAAGCCCAAGTCGAAGAACGCCGCCACCACCCTGGCCCTCATGGGCGGCCTCGCCGTCACCATGTTCTGCGGCATCATCTTCCTGGCCATGGCCACCGACGTCCGGATGGCCGAGAACCCGGGCGAGGACCTGCTGAACAATGGCGTCCCGCTCGGGGCGGGCTACGTCCAGGACCCGGTCATCTCGCAGGTCGCCGCCGCCGTCTTCGGCGACGGAACGTTCTTCTTCGTCCTGCTCGCCGCCGCCACCGCGCTCGTCCTCTTCCTGGCCGCCAACACCGCGTACAACGGCTTCCCGCTCCTCGGCTCGATCCTCGCCCAGGACCGCTACCTGCCGCGCCAGCTGCACACCCGCGGCGACCGCCTCGCCTTCTCCAACGGCATCGTGCTGCTCGCCGGCGCCGCCGCCCTCCTCGTCTGGATCTACGGCGCCGACTCCACGCGCCTCATCCAGCTGTACATCGTCGGCGTCTTCGTCTCCTTCACGCTCAGCCAGATCGGCATGGTCCGGCACTGGAACCGGCACCTGAAGACCGAGCGCGACACGGCCAAGCGCCGCCACATGATCCGCTCCCGCGCGATCAACGCCTTCGGAGCCTTCTTCACCGGCCTCGTCCTGGTCGTCGTCCTCGCCACCAAGTTCACCCACGGCGCCTGGGTCGCCCTGCTCGGCATGGTGATCTTCTACGTGACGATGACCGCGATCCGCCGCCACTACGACTCCGTGGCCGCCGAGATCGCCGCCGCCGAGGAGCGCCCCGACGAGTACGTGCGGCCCTCCCGGGTCCGCTCCGTCGTCCTCGTCTCCAAGCTCCACAAGCCCACCCTGCGCGCCCTCGCCTACGCCAAGCTCATGCACGCCGGCGAGCTGGAGGCGCTGAGCGTCAACGTCGACCCGGTGGAGACCAAGGCGCTGAAGGAGGAGTGGGAGCGGCGCGGCATCAACGTGCCGCTGAAGATCCTCGACTCGCCGTACCGCGAGATCACCCGGCCGGTCATCGAGTACGTGAAGACCCTGCGCCAGGAGAGCCCGCGCGACGCCGTCTCCGTCTACATCCCGGAGTACGTCGTCGGCCACTGGTACGAGCACCTGCTGCACAACCAGAGCGCGCTGCGCCTCAAGGGCCGGCTGCTGTTCACGCCGGGCGTGATGGTGACCTCGGTGCCGTACCAGCTCCAGTCCTCCGAGGCCGCGAAGAAGCGGGCCCGCAAGCGCTCGGAGTGGAACGCTCCGGGTTCGGTGCGCCGCGGCCCGGTGGAGAAGGTCCGCAAGGAACCGGCGGGAAAGAACAACTAGAAAAGAAGAACTAGACTGGTGGGCTGCTGTCGAGAACAGCAGCCCACTCTTCATCTTTTGCGCCCTGGGAGCCCCCGATCATGCAGAACGCCCCTGTGAAGTCCCTGATCGGGGAGGAGTACGAGGTCGAGGTCGGCCCGGTCGCCCACGGCGGCCACTGCATCGCCCGCACCGAGGGCGGCCGCGTCCTGTTCGTGCGCCACGCGCTGCCGGGCGAGCGGGTCGTCGCCCGGGTCACCGAGGGCGAGGAGACCTCCCGCTTCCTGCGCGCCGACGCGGTCGAGATCCTGGACGCCTCCAAGGACCGCATCGAGGCGCCGTGCCCCTTCGCGGGCCCGGGCAAGTGCGGCGGCTGCGACTGGCAGCACGCCAAGCCGGGCGCGCAGCGCCGGCTCAAGGGCGAGGTGGTCGCCGAGCAGCTGAAGCGGCTCGCCGGCCTCACCCCGGAGGAGGCCGGCTGGGACGGCACGGTCGTCCCCGCCGAGGGCGACAAGCTCCCCGCCGGCCAGGTCCCGCAGTGGCGCACCCGCGTGCAGTACGCGATCGACGCCGACGGCCGGGTGGGCCTGCGCAAGCACCGCTCGCACGAGGTCGAGGTGATCGACCACTGCATGATCGCCGCCGAGGGCGTCTCCGAGCTCGGCATCGAGAGCCGCACCTGGGAGGGCATGGCCTCGATCGAGGCCATCGCGGCGACCGGCTCCCAGGACCGCCAGGTCATCCTGACCCCGCGCCCGGGCGCCCGGCTCCCCATCGTCGAGCTCGACAAGCCCGTCTCCGTGATGCGCGTCGGCGAGAAGGACGGCGGCGTCCACCGCGTCCACGGCCGCCCCTTCGTCCGCGAACGCGCCGACGACCGCACCTACCGCGTGGGCAGCGGCGGCTTCTGGCAGGTCCACCCCAAGGCCGCGCAGACCCTGATGCTCGCCGTCATGCAGGGCCTGACCCCCCGCAAGGGCGAGACCGCCCTCGACCTCTACTGCGGCGTCGGCCTCTTCGCGGGCGCCCTCGCCGACCGCGTCGGCGACCAGGGCGCGGTCCTCGGCATCGAGTCCGGCAAGCGCGCGGTCGAGGACGCCCGCCACAACCTCGCCGACTTCCCCCGCGTCCGCATCGAACAGGGCAAGGTCGAGTCCGTCCTCCCGCGCACCGGCATCACCGACGTCGACCTCATCGTCCTCGACCCCCCGCGCGCCGGCGCCGGCAAGCAGACCGTCCACCACCTCGCCGCCCTCGGCGCCCGCCGCATCGCCTACGTCGCCTGCGACCCGGCCGCCCTCGCCCGCGACCTCGCCTACTTCCGCGAGGGCGGCTACCGGGTGCGGACGCTGCGAGTGTTCGACCTGTTCCCGATGACGCACCACGTGGAGTGCGTGGCGATCCTGGAGCCGGCGAAGAAGGACGCCTGACCTGCGGTTTTGTGGGTGCGCTTTATATGCGGTGTGGGCGTTACGGGCGATGTCTTGACGCTGAGACGACGCTCGGGACGCTCATCTGACGCTCGTTCTGATGGGGTGTCAGGCGACCTGCTGGGCAGGTCAGGACCCGCCGTCGCCATCCGCGCCGGATCGTCGAACCAGTCGGCCTGCACGTACAGGTCCTGGTCGATGAGGGCGTGGCCCTGCTTGGTCGCGTACGTCGTGTACACCGCGACGATCACGTTCTCGACCCGGCCCATCGTGCCGGAATACCGCCGCCCCAAGGCCGCGGTCTTCGTCCCCTTCTTCGCCTGCCCCGTCTCGTCGAAGATCAGGACCCCGCCGTCGGCGCCGAGGTGCCGGGTCAGGAACGCGCGCACCATGTCTCTCGCGGTGTCCTCCTCCCGGCGGGCGCGTTCGAGCAGGTGGTGCAGGCGATACGGCCGGTCCGGGCCGACTGTCTCAGCGATCGACCAGCAGTTGCCCGCAGCGGCCGGCATCAGCCGTGGTCACCGCGCGTGGGCCTGTCACCTCCGATACCGCTGCGCCACTGCCGTGAAGGCGGCCTTGGGTTCCCATTCCATATCGGGGTAGGTCTGCCCCCGGCGCCCTTCGAGGAGTTTGACGATGCCCAGGCCGGCCCGGTCCAAGTCGTCCCTGGGGTCGCCGTCCGGGCGGTGCGGGTAGCCGGGCAAGGCGAACAAGAACACGAACGCGCTGTCCACGCCCTCAGTCTCGAAGATCTCCAGCAGTTCACTCAGATACGCGGCCTGGCCGGCCTCGTCACGCTCGTATACGCCGTTCAGCCGTATCGGGGCCTTGGTCGTCGGGTCGTGCTCGACCACCTCCAGCACCCGCCCACCGCGGTCTCCAGCGCCGCGGTAGGCCGCGGTGCCGAACCCGGTGATGGCGAGCGGCTTCGGGCCTTGGGCCAGGGTGCGCACCGCGTCCCGGAACCGGTCGGCGACCTCGGCGGAGCGGATCAGCTCGAACGTCACCATGTCGAAGGGAGTCCAGTCGACCTGCTCGAACTGGATGGATGCGTAGGTGAGCTTGCCCTGGAAGCTCTCGCGGACCGTGGCCGCGGCATCACGGAGGAATGCGTTCATGCGCACGCCGAGCTCGCGCATCGCTTCGGCCCGCCGCTCGGGTTGGCTCATCAGATGCTCGACCCGCTCCTCGGGGCTCTCTCCGGACAGGAACCCGCGGTTCATCACGCTCAGCTCGACCCCTGCGACGAACACGACTGCGACCCCCTGCCGCCGGAGCCGTTCCGCTCGCTCGGCGCAGTCGCGGAAGAGCATGAGGATCTGCTCCGGATCCAGCTCCAGCGGATAGGGCGAGAACCAGACCTCCAGGCCGAGCTCGGCGGCGGCACCGGCGGCAAGCTCCAGTCGGTCCGGGTCGCCGCCGATGATCTGGACCGCGTTGCAGTGAAGGTCGTCGCGGATGATGGCGAGCTCGCGCCGGACCACCCCGGGGTCGAAGTGCTCGCGGGACATCTGGCCGTGCACGACGAATCCGGTGTCGTAGGTCATTCCTCTTGCTCGCATGGTGACGTCCTCTCTGCCGGTCTCGGTCGGGTCGAGACTGACAGGGAAAATGCGTGCACGCAAGTTTGCGTGTACGAAAGTTTGCGCCTACGCAGCCCCGTGTGGAACGCTGGCGTCGTGACGACACCACGACCAGGGCTCCGGGAGCGGAAGAAGCAGGCCACACGCGAGGCGCTTCGCGAGGCGGCCCTGCGCCTGGCTGTGGAGCACGGACCGGACCAGGTGCGGGTCGAGGACATCGCCGAAGCGGCTGGGGTCTCGCCTCGTACCTACAACAACTACTTCGCCAGCCGCGAGCAGGCGATCGTCTCTGCTGTCACCGCGGACCGGGAGGCGCGCATCGCGGCGGCGGTCGCGGCCCGGCCCACAGGAGTGCGCCTGGCTGACGCCGTCACCGAAGCAGTGGTCGAGCAGTACACGAACACCGGCGAGCACGAACACAAGGCGCTGCTGCTGATCACCACCCAGACCGCGCTGCGCGACGCGTTCCTCGATACCACCGCCGGTATCGAGCCCCCTCTCACGGCGGTGATCGCCGAACGCCTGGACGACGCCGAAGCGCACACAGCCCGCGTCCTCGCGGCAAGCGTGGCCGCGGCAGTTCGCATCGCGCTGGAGGGCTGGCTCCGGCCGGCCCAGAACGCAGAGGCCGCCGAGAGTCGCGCCGCCGGAGGACTGGTCGTGCCCTCCGGCTCACTGCCCGACCAGCTCCGCTCGGCGCTGGCCCCGCTCGCGCCCGCGTTCGACGCTGCCGAGCAACACGCCCAGCCATCATCCTCGGCAGCCGATTCAGCATAGATGACGCTATGTCAGGTCGTGATCTACGACTGGAGTACTAGGCTTCGGCCCGCCTCTGTAGGCGGCTGCCACGCGGCAGGGTGACGGACATGATGTCGCTGGGGCCGTCCAGTGCGATGCGGTGCCATCGCCCGCGCGGGACGATGGCCGCTGTTCCGGCCGCCAGCCTGATCTCCTCCTCCTTCCCTTCGGGCTGCTCCGGACGGAAGTAGAGACGTATCCCGCCGGTGAGGCAGGACACGAGTTCGTCCGCCTCGGTGTGGATTTCCCAGTGGTCGCCGTGGACGTCGGCGTCGGTCTCCACATGGAAGGTCATCAACTGCCAGCCGTCCCGCTCGGAGTCGAACACGGGTTGCGCGGCGCGCACCTGACCGCTGTGGTCCAGGTGAATGAAGGAGGAGAAGAGATCGATCGGTGCAGCGGTCATGCCGAGACTTCCATTCTGCGAGGTTCGTCTGGTGGGCGGTGGGCGGTGGGCGTGGAAAGCGGTCTGGTCGGCCGTGGCCGCCTCGCTCGGTCAGGGCGTGGCGCGGAACTGCGCCGATTTCGGCGAGCTGCCGCTGTGACACGTCGGCGGACATGACCGCCGGCGCGTCGTGGAAGGCCCGGCCACTGGTGCAGCTCGACCGAGACGCCTGCCTGCAGCAGGCGGGGCGCGTAGGTGATGCCCTCGTTGCGGTGCGGGTCGCATTCCGCGGTGGCGAAAGGCCGGTGGCAGGCCGGTCAGCCGTACATCGCCACGCGGTACAGAGCTGCGAGAGCGTCGTCGATGGGGTGGGGCTGCGGCGTGCCGGAGGAGTCGAGCCTGTTCCACCGCTGCATGTTCACCGCGACCGCCATCTGCCGCTCGCCGTCGGCACGGATCATGGCCAGCGCCCCACCACCCCAGACCGTGCCGCCGTTGCCCCAGAAGGTGCCCTGACCGGGATCCTTCATCGGGTACAGGCCGAGGCCGTAGTCGATCGTCGTTCCCGCGTGGGAGACGACCGGGCCGGTGCGCTGCATCTGCGCCAGCGACGACGGGCTGACGATCTCCCCGGCCAGCAGCAGGCGGTAGAAGCGGTTGAGGTCCGCGACGGTCGATATCAGCGAGCCCGCCAGCCCCGTCCATGACATGTTGTAGACGCTGTAGTCGCGCGGCGGGTCGATCATGCCGAACCACGCCTCGTAGAGCTGCGAGTGCGGCCCGTCGACGTACGGTCCGGTGGGGAGTTCGGTGTCCCGGAGCCCGGCGGGCTCGATGATGTTCCGGGTGATGTACTGCTCGGCCGTGGTGCCGGTCACCTGTTCCAGAAGCCGGCCGAGGAGCAGGTAGTTGGTGTTGGAGTACACACCCGGAGTGCCGCCCGGGACGCCGACGGCGGGTGCGGTGACCCCCATCTCGATCAGTTCGACGGGGTCGAACTGCGTGAAGCGGTGGTCGTCCAGGCTCTCGGGGCTGGTGTCGGCGACGACGGGGAGCGCCTTGAGGGAGGGGTAGGCGTACGGGAGGTACTCGGCGAGGCCGCTGGTGTGGTCGATCAGCATCCGGACCGTGATCGCGTCACCGCGTTCCCCGGGGACCAGCTTCGGAAGGTACCGGCCGATCGGTGTGTCGAGCCCGATCCGGCCGGCCTCGGCCAGCTGCAGCACCGCGGCGGCGGTGAAGGTCTTGTTGATGCTGCCGACGCGGTGCCGCATGCCGGCGGTGACGGGGCGGCCGGTGGCGACATCGGCGACCCCGGCGGCGCTCCGCCAGACCCGGTCGCCGTGCCGTACCTCGGCGAACAGACCCGGCATCCCGGCGCGGTGGACGTTCTTGATGGCGGCGTCCAGCGCCGCTAAATCCAGTGAGTTCCTCACGACATGCGTCCTTTCGTATTCCTCGGGGTGAGCTCCACATCGGTCGCCCGACCCGGCTGACAGGGCATGCGTGGCACGTCGGCCCGCCTGCTGCCGGGCCGCTCGACACACTCATGTCCCCATTATGCACGCGGTGCGTGCATCGCCGAGTGCATAGGTTAGACTGAGTCTGACGAGAGGGGCTAAATGGCAGGTCGAAGGCGTTGGACGACCGAGGAAATCCTGGATGCGGCAGCGGAGTTGCTGCGCACGAGCGACACAGAGTCGTTCAGCGTGCGCAAGCTCGCCGCGACCCTCGGGACTGATTCCTCCAGCCTCTACCGGCACTTCCGCAACAAGACGGAACTGCTGCGCGCGGTCGCCGACCGGATCCTCCTGGCCTCCATGGACGGCTACCGCGCCGAGGGCGACTGGAAGCAGCGCATCACCGCCCTGGCCCTGCGCGTGCGAGAAGCCTTCGGCGAGCAGCCCGAACTGGCGGCGGTCTGGGGACGGTACGCGTCAGGCGGCGCCGGTTCCCGGCTGGTCATGGAGGAGGCGCTGCAGGCCCTGCGTGCATCGGGCCTGCCCGACGAGGAGATCCCGGCGCGCTACCACCGGCTCGCGGTCCTCATCGCCGCGCTGATCGCCTCCGAGGCCGGGGTCAGCACCATCACCCTGGAGGAGTACGAGCAGGGCATGGAGCTGTTCCGCGTCGCGGTGCTCGGCGCCGACCCCGAACGCTTCCCGGCCCTGGCTCACTTCGCCCGCGACGTCCGCCCCCTCGGTGCGGACCGCCGCGCCGCGTTCGAAGAGATCCTCGCCGCCCAGCTCGTCCACATCGAGGCCGCAATCAGCCCGAGCAGGCCGACTGGCTCGTGAGTGTCGGCAAACGACCGTCTGCCGAATCCTGTGGACCGGGGCAAGTACGGCTCGAAGATTCACTTGATCACCGAGTGGACCGGTCTGCCCGTCTCTGTCGGGATCTCGGGCGCGAACCTGCGCGACAGCCAGGCCCTGATCCCGCTGGTGAAGGGCATACCGCCAATCCGCTCCCGCCGCGGGCCCCGGCGGCGCAAGCCGGGCAAGCTCCACGGCGACAACGGCTACGACTACTCCCACCTGCGGCAACGGGCTCGCCGGCTGCCGACGACTCCACCGACGCTACGAACGCAAAGCCGACCACTTTCTCGCCTTCACCAGCATCGCCTGCACCCTTATCTGCTACCGCAGGCTCACGCCCACCCGGGGCGACAAGGCTCAGGTGTTCGCGGCGCCATAGCGCAGGACGTCACCTTGTGGAAGCAGGTATCCGATGTCACGCGTCTGTGGCAGCTTCCCCGCCAGCGTCGCTGCTCCCATCGCCGCCCCGGATCGCCACACAGCCGCAGACGACCAGTTGGCCCGTCGGCAGGCGGACCTGACCATGCAACCCGTGAACGTCTGCGGCAGACCACAGAGCACTCAGGACGGCTTGAACCTGGAAAACATCACTCGACCCAACCTCTATGGCCAGCTCTTAGTAGCCGTCGGACCAGTTGCTCCGGTCCCGGAAGGCAGCAGGACTCGTCATGGCGTGATGCCGAGATCTGCATCGCGCTGGGGGCGCGGGGACCGAGCATGGCTGTCACCACGGCTTGTGCCTCCGGGGCCACAGCTCTGGGCACGGCCCGCGACCTGCTGCTGGCCGACCGGTGCGACATCGTCCTTGCAGGTGGCGCGGAGGCGCCCTGCCACCCGCTCACCTCGCTGTCCTTCTCCCAGATGGGCGCGTTGTCGACGCGTGTGCACGACCCGAAAGGTGCCAGCCGCCCCTTCGAACGCGACCGTGACGGATTCGTCCTCGCAGAGGGCGCGGGCGTACTCGTACTCGAGCGGGCGAGCGACGCGCGGGCCCGCCGCGCCCGGCCGCACGCCTACTTCTGCGGATACGGCTCCTCCACCGACGCCTATCACTACGCCGCCGCCCATCCCGCGGGCGCCGGCTTCGAGCGGGCCTTCGCCGCAGCGCTGGCCGACGCCGGTCTGCACGAGACCGACATCGGCCATGTCAACGCGCATGGCACGGCCACTCCCATGAACGACCAGATCGAAGCCGCCACGTTGCACCGCCTCTTCAACGGCCATCCGCCTCCTGTCACTTCCACCAAGGGCGTCACGGGCCACACCCTCGGCGCGGCAGGGGCCATCGAAGCGGTACTCGCCCCCCTGACACTGCGGCACCAGACGATTCCGCCCACGGCCAACCTCGACGTACTCGACCCGGCGATCGACCTCGACGTCGTGGCCAAGGAACCTCGTCCGCACCGTATGCAGGCAGTGATCAGCAACTCGTTCGGCTTCGGCGGGCACAACGCCGTACTCGTCCTTCGCCAGGCGTAGGCCGTCCCGAGACCACCTGCTCCCACACGGCAGTGCGCCGACCGCGGAGCCCGTACCGGAATAGGAACCGCCGTGGCCTACCGGACTTCCCCCGCACTGTCGCCCGCCGTAGAGACGCCCAGCGGCACGGCCGACACACCTGCCGGATGCGGCTCTGCGCAAGGCGATGGACCGCGGGCTTCCTGTTCCCGTCGCAGCGGCTTTCAGGTCCTTCGACTGGCAACCGGTCGCCGTCGGATGTGTCGCCCAGGTGCACCGCGCCGTACTCGACTGCGATACCGACGTCGCCGTGAAGGTCGTCAAGAGCGGCGTCAGGCAACAGCTGGAGGCCGGCACACGAGCCCTGAAAGTGCTTCTCGTCGTCGCGCACGCACTGTGCCCCCCCCGGTGCGTCGATACGACCTACCCGGTCACTTTGCCGAGTTGCGGCCCCTCCTGGCGGGCCAGTGCGACATGCGTCAGGAAGCCGCCCGGCAGAAGGAGGTGGCATGGAACTTCCGTGACCATCCGTTCCTGCATATTCCCGGCATTTTCGACGAGTTGTGCACGGGCGACGTCCTGGTCATGGAATACGTCGACGGCGTCCCCGGGATGAACCCGTCCCAGGCCGGCCACTCCCGGTCGTCCCTGGCACGCCGTCTCCAGGACGTCTTCTACAGCATGGTGTTCTTCCACGGACGGTTTCACGTCGACCCGCATCCCGGAAACATTCTGTTCCGCCCCGACGGCCGGATCGTCCCGCTCGACTTCGGTCTGGTGGGAACCCTGTCCGCAGACGACAAGTGGAGCCTGTCCGCCTTCTACTACGCGTGCATCCGCGGGCAGTGGGAGGCGGCCACGGAGCGCTTCGTCCGCACCTTAGTGGCCAACCCCGACGTGAGCGATGACGTGCGCGAAAGGTTCGAGCGCGAGATCGGCGGCCTGAGCCCCCGTTCCCTGGCGGCCCGGCACGACGCGGCCGGCCACCTGGTCGCCCCCACTCACCTGGATCGCTACGGCCTGCCCAGCGCCTTCCCTCTCGTCGTCGCGAAGGCGTCAGGCGCCCGCATTCACGACCTCGACGGAAACGAGCACATCGACCTCTCGTGCGGGTACGGGCCGCACATCCTCGGTTACGGCCATCACGGCACGGTCCAGGCCATCCAGGAAGCCGTCGCCCGGGGCGCAGTCAATGCTCTGGGGAACCCGGCGGAGTTGCGGCTGGCGGAGCTCATCGCCCAGGCGTTCGGCACAGGCACGAAAGTCATCCTGGGTCATTCGGGAACAGAGGCCGTCCAGATGGCTCTGCGCATGGCCCGCGCGTACACGGGCCGGCAACGCGTGGCCAAGTTTCGAAGGTCACTACCACGGATTCTCCGACCAGAGCCTGGTGAGTTCCCTGTTCCGCTACAGCGGCGACGCCCGGTGCCCGAACCCGGTCGCGAACTCGGCCGGCATGCAACGCACGCTGGTGGAGGACACGCTCGTCCTGCAATACGGCGACCCGGCCTCGCTCGACCGAATCGCCGCCCACGCGAAGACGCCGGCCTGCGTCATCCTCGAACCCATGCCCGTGACGACGGCAGCGTTCGACCGCTCCTTCCTGCGGCAACTCCAAGATGTCTGCGCGCGCGAAAACGTCCTGGTGATCTACGACGAGGTGATCACCGGCTTCCGCGTGCACTACGGAGGCGCCCAGCACCTCGCCGGCGTCAGTCCGGACCTGACCTGTTCTCGGCAAGATCATCGGCGGTGGCCTGCCGTGCGGAGCCGTCGCCGGACGACCCGACGTCATCGACATCGCGCGCACCACTGGCGACCCTTACGTCGACATCGAGCCCCGGGCCTTCGTCGGCGGAACGATGAGCGGAAACTCCATCACCGCCGCAGCGGGTGCCGCCGTACTCGCTCACCTGAGCACACACCCCGGTATCTACGGCGATCTCCAGCACAAGACGGAGTGGCCGGCACAGAACCTGACCGCACATGCAGCCGACATCGGAATCCCCTGCAAGGTCACAGCCGCACACTCGATCTTCTCCATCACCTTCGACCACGCCACCCCTCAACTCATCAGAGACCGGCTGACCGGGTCTAACTTCAAAGCGAATCTCGCGCTCTCCGTACGCGCTCGTCGAGCACGTTTCCTGGCTGCATAGGGGCGTCGGCGCCACCGGGCCGGCTTCTTCAGCCACTTGGCGGGGGTCCACCCGTCGATCGCCGGATGGCCGACGGAGCGTCCGAGGTTCCAGGCTGGCGGCATGACCCGCCGTACACGAGCGGGCCGACGCCGCCCCACCGCTGACCATGTGCGGGGCAGACCACACGGGAAAGGAATCTTGTGAACACCGCATCCGCCTCGGAGGCGACGGGTGCCGAGTCCCTGCGCGTCCGCGAGACGCTCCAGGCGCTGTACGGATATGTCCGCCCGCACCGCTGGACCGTCGTACTCGGTCTGCTGCTGGCGCTGGCGGGGGCCGCCGGCGGGCTGCTGCAGCCGCTGGCGACGAAGGCGCTGGTCGACCGGCTCTCGTCCGGTGGCACGATCGCCGCCGTTCTGCTGGCCCTGACCGTACTGGTGCTGCTGAGCACGGTGGCCGAGGCGTTCGGCGCCTACGTCCTGGAGCGGACGGCCGAGTCGGTGGTCCTGGCCGCCCGCCGCAGCCTCATCGGCCGGCTGCTGCGACTGCGGCTCTCGGCGGTGGACCGGACGCAGCCGGGCGATCTGATGTCACGGGTCACCTCCGACACCACGCTCCTGCGCGCCGTCAGCACCCAGGCGGTGGTCAACGCCGCGACCGGGGCGCTCACGCTGATCGCGGCAGTCGTGGTGATGGCCTTCCTGGACGCCGTACTGCTCGGCGTCACCCTCGTCGTGGTCCTGGTCGTCGGCGCGGGCGCCGCCCTGGTGATGCCGAAGATCGGGCAGGCCGCCGAGCGCTCCCAGGCCGCGGTCGGGGAGATGTCCACCGGCCTGGAGCGGGTCTTCGGCGCGTTCCGCACGGTGAAGGCGTCCGGTGCCGAGGAGCGGGAGACCGCCCGCGTCGAGGCGTCGGCCCGACGGGCGTGGCGCCACGGCGTGCGCGGCGCGAAATGGGAGGCCCTGCTGGGAACGGCGGACAACCTCGCTGTCGAGTCGGCGTTCCTCGCGGTGCTCGCCGTCGGCGGGGCGCGGGTGGCCGCCGGGGACATCCCCGTCTCCACGCTCATCGCCTTCCTGCTGTACCTGTTCTACCTGATGGAGCCGGTGTACAAGCTGGTCGAGGCCGCCTCCGCGTACCAGGAGGGCGCGGCCGCGATCTCCCGGATCAAGGAGGTGGACCGCCTGGCGGCGGAGCCGCCGGCCACGCACAAGCCGGTGCGGACCGAGGTGCGTCCGGCGTCGGTCCGCTTCGAGGACGTGTCCTTCCGCTACGGGCCCGGGCTGCCGTACATCCACCAGCGGGTGGACTTCGAGGTGCCGGGCGCCGGGATGACCGCCTTCGTCGGCCCCTCGGGTGCGGGCAAGTCGACGGTCTTCTCGCTCATCGAACGGTTCTACGAGACGACCGGCGGGCGCATCCTGGTCGACGGCACGGACATACGGCAGTGGCCGCTGTCCGAACTGCGGTCCGTCATCGGGTACGTGGAGCAGGATGCTCCGGTCCTGGCCGGCACGCTGCGGGAGAACCTGGTCCACAGCGCCCCCGGCGCGACGGACGAAGAGGTCCGCGACGTCCTCGCGCGGACCCGCCTCGACACCCTCGTCGACCGTCTCCCGCACGGCCTGGACACCCTGGTCGGGCACCGCGGCTCGACGCTGTCCGGCGGCGAACGCCAGCGCGTCGCGATTGCCCGCGCAGTGCTGCGCAGACCTCGGCTGCTGCTCCTGGACGAGGCGACCTCGCAACTCGACGCCGTCAACGAGCTGGCACTACGGGACGTCATCGCCGAGACGGCACGCGAGACCACCGTCCTGGTGGTGGCACACCGCCTGTCCACGGTGACGGACGCCGACCGCATCGTCGTCATGGACGCCGGCCGGGTCCGCGCGATCGGTACCCACGAGGAACTGGTGGACCGGGACGAGCTGTACGCACAGCTCGCCGCAACCCAGCTTCTGCTCCCGGCCGGGCCTTCCGGCAGGTGAGTCCCCCAGGGCTGCCCCCGCCGCATGGCGGGGGCAGCCCTGCCGGGTGGCGGAGTGGCGCCGGACAGCCGTCGGGGTGTCGATGCGAGCAGGCCGCGAGGGCCGTCGGCGCCGGGGCGGGCCGTGAAGGACCGCCCGCCCCGGTCCGGCGTCAACGGACGTACTTCGCCGGCTTGGTGGCGGCGTTGAGCAACGCCTCCAGTGGTCCGCGGCGGAAGAAGCGGGACCAGACCGCGGCGAACACGATCGCCCCGAAGATGAACGTGAGCACGGGGAGCCAGGACGTCTGGGTGCTCTCGCCGGCCGATACGCCGAGCATGGACTGGGCGAGGAAGTGGCCCACGTACGCCGTCAGGGACATGGTGCCCACGGCGATGACGGGTTTCGCCAGGCTGCGCAGGCGAGGCAGGCGGTCCATGAGCACCGTCGCACCGACGATCACGAGGATGGCGACGCCGACGCTGGCGATGATGTCGAAGGTGGTGCCGCTGTGCGGCCCGGCGGACAGCAGTTCCGAGGCCGCCCGCTGGGGGGCCTCGAAGGATCCGCTGCCGAACGACGACGCCTTCTCGAAGCCTGCGGACGACGACTTCCCGTCCTCCGCCATGCTGCGCAGCGCGTTCGGGCCCGCCAGCAGCAGGGACAGGCCGTACGCGCCGGCGGTCAGGGCGGCGCCGAGCGCGGCCAGGCGACGCTGGACGGAGGCGGCCGACAGGTCGAGGCGGGCCAGCGCCATGCCGGCGACGACGAACGACATCCAGGTGATCGTCGGGTAGAAGCCGGTGAGCAGCAGGTCGAGGACGCCGACCTCGCTGAGCTTCTTGAGCGGGTCGTAGGCGTTGATGGTCTGCTGGACGGACTCGCCGAGCTGCGAGCTCAGGACGAACGCCAGCTGCGGTGTGACGAGCGCGAGGCCGGCCGCGGTGATCGCCAGGGCTTTGGCCGACAGCCGCAGCAGGGGCAGCGCGAGGAGGAAGTAGACACCGTAGAAGCCGAGGATGATCACGCCCCCGTACTCCATCGCCAGCACCGTGCCCAGGGCCAGCAGGACCACGGCGCGGATCGCGATCCGGGCCTTCGCCTGGCGGCCGGCCAGGCCGGTCTTGGGCTCACGGCGGCCGGCGATCAGCATCAGTGAGAACCCGGCGAGGGTGGCGAACAGGACCGACGAATGCCCGTCGGCCAGATACCGGACCCAGGTGCCGACGCCGTGCGTGGACGAGAGCACCGGGCCGATGTGGACGATGTACATGCCGAACACCGCCAGCGCGCGGGCCAGGTCCACCCCGACCAGGCGTCCCATCGAAGGGCCGCCCGAGGGCCTCCCTGCGGCCTCGGACGAGGTACGGAGTCGTGGAGGCGAGTTCTCCTGCGGAGACGACGTCGCCTGCGGCGGCTGTATCTGTGTCATACGAGGAATCTCCCGGGGCGGTACGGACGCGGACCATCCGGCAGGCTTCGGTGGCACCCCCGCCGACCGGCCGGGACCACCCCGCCGACCGGCGGACAGGAGAGGTCCACCAGGCGGCAGTACGCGTACCTGGCAACGAGAGGTCGCACCCGCACTGGAGTGGATCAGCGGCCGGGTCGACGCAAGGTGAGACCGCGGGGGACCGAACGCGGCGGGCGCCATCCGCCGGGTCTCGCCCGCCGGGCTGCCGACCGGCCGGAGCGCACCCCCCGAACGGCTGGAGCCGACCCGCCGGGTGTCCACAGTCCGTGGGTGGTCACGTCACCACGTACCCTGCCCGGCGTACGGTCGACGCCAGGCGAACCCGTACGAGTGCGCGGGACCCCCGAATGCACGGGTCGGGCGCCGAGCAGCGGGACAGCGCGGACGAGAGTGTGAGGCGGGACGCCGGTGATCCGGGTAGTGGTGGTGGACGACGAGGCCCTGGTGCGGTCCGGTTTCCGGATGATCCTGAACGCCTCCGACGGCATCGAGGTCGTGGCGACCGCGGAAGGGGCGCAGGCCGCCGACGTGGTCCGGCGCGAGTCGCCGGACGTCGTGCTCCTCGACATCCGCATGCCGGACGTGGACGGCCTGACCGTGCTGCGGCAGATCCAGGAACTGCCGGCACCACCGCACGTGGCCATGCTGACCACCTTCGACACCGACGAGTACATCCTGACCGCGCTGCGCTCGGGAGCCTCCGGCTTCCTCCTCAAGGACACCGAGCCCGAACAGCTCGCCCAGCTGGTCCGCACCCTGGCCGCGGGCGGCGTCGTGATGTCCCCGAAGGCATCACGCGCGCTGCTTCGCGGCCACCCGGGGGCCGGCGCACCCCAGGACGCGGACGTGGCACGCGTCGGCCTGCTCAGCGACCGGGAACGCGATGTCCTCGTCCTGGTCGCCGAAGGACTCTCCAACGCCGACATCGGCACCCGCATCCATCTGAGCGCGGGCACCGTCAAGGACCACGTCAGCTCGATCCTGACCAAACTGCGCGTCACCAGCCGCGTCCAGGCGGCACTGCTCGCCGAGCGGGCCGGACTGCTCGCTCACGACGACGGCAACACGGCACGGGACAACGGACGATGAGCACGGGCCGGGCACTGTGGCGGCGCCTTCCGCCCTGGGCGGTCGACACGGGCCTCGTCGCGCTCGCCCTGCTCGACGCATGGATCAACCTCCTGGGCGAGGGCACCCCCGTGATGTGGGCCTGCGCCGCCGCGGGCTCCGCCGGCCTGTTCCTGCGCAGGCGTTTCCCGCTGGCCGTCTTCCTGCTGACGCTGCCCATGACCCTGTTCATGGACGTCGCGGTCGCGCCGATCGCCGCCCTGTACACACTCGCCGCGTCCACCCGCAACCGCCCGCTGCTGGCCGGCTGCGCCCTGCTGAACGCGGCGGCGGGCACGCTCGCCTGGCCGCTGTCCGACGGGTTCACCGGCGACGACCGGACCTGGACGCTCGTCCAGTTCGTCTACACGCTCGCCACGGCCTTCGCCCCCGTCCTGTTCGGCCAACTCGTGCAGGCCAGGCACGACGTGGCCCGCCGGCTCGTCGAGGTCAAGGAGGCACGGGAACACGAACGTGCCCTCTACGCCCAGACCGTCCTCGCCCGCGAACGCGCCCAGCTCGCCCGCGAGATGCACGACGTCGTCTCCCACCAGGTCAGCCTCATCGCCGTCCAGGCCGGAGCCCTGCAGGTCGCCGCGAAGGACCCCGACGCCCGCGAGGCCGCCCGCACCATCCGCACCCTGAGCGCCGGCACCCTCGACGAACTCCGCCACATGGTCACGCTGCTCCGCGCCTCCGGCGGCAGGGCAACCGAACTCACCCCCCAGCCCACCCTCGCCGACCTCCGGCAGCTCATCGCCAACAGCGGCATCGAGACCACCCTGACCGGACAGCTTCCGGCCGACATCAGCACCACCGCCCAGCGCACCGTCTACCGCACGGTCCAGGAAGCCCTCACCAACGTGCGCAAACACGCCCCCGGGGCCCGTGCCGAGGTGCGCCTGTGGCACAACCCGCACCACTTCGTCGTCACCGTCACCAACACCGCCCCCACCCGCCCGACCGTCGCCCTCCCCAGCGCCCGCCACGGCCTCATCGGCCTGAAGGAACGCGCCGAACTCCTCGACGGCACCCTCACCGCCGAACCCACCCCAGAAGGCGGCTACAAGATCGAACTACGAGCCCCCGCCCGGTCCGACTGAAGGCAATGCGTACGAGTGGCTTCAGGGCGGGGGGTTTCCAGGAGGTGCCAGAAGTCGGTCAGCCAGGTGACGGTGTCGCGCATCACGTAGTGGTCGGCGGTGGGGCGGAGGGCGGAGAGGAGGAAGGACTTCTGGCCCTCGGCCGGGGGGCCCAGGATGGTGAGGCGGGGGTCGGGGGTGCCGTCGGGGCGGAGGGGGTGGAAGCGGGGGGTGAGGTCGAGGCCGCCCGGTTCGAAGACGTCGCCGGTCGCGGAGACGTTGCGCCAGAGGCGGGCCAGGCCGTGGTCGAGCAGGTTGCGGAAGAGGGGCGAGGCGTCCCGGTGCGGGGCGAAGGGGTGGACCCGGGCGTCGGCCAGGGTGTCCACCTGGCAGGACGCGGCCGTGGCCGGGCCGTCCACGCGGAACCGTGACGTCGCCTCGTCGGGGTGCAGTTGGGCGCCGGGGCCGGTGCCGATGTCGAGCAGGCCGTGCCGGACGAGGGCGCGGATCCGCTCCATCACCTCGGGGGCGGCCCCGTTGGCGAGGCGGTTGTGCAGCCGGACGTAGCGGGCGAGGAAGACGCGGTGGGAGGCCGGGGTCAGGCCGCCGTCGTCCACCGCACGGGAGATCACCGAGCGCAGGTCGCGCCATACGCCGTCGGCCGCGGCCTTGTGGGGGTTGTCCAGGTTTCCCTGCTCGGCCCACCGCAGGTCGCGGTCCATGAAGGCGAGCACCGCCTCCCGGTAGCGCTCGGGAGTGTCGAGGCCGGTGGCGTCCAGGGGCCTGGTGGTGCGCTGCCAGTCGAAGCGGTTTCCGGCCGGCCGTTCGTCGAGACACCACGGCGAGGTCCACGAGGACACGGCACGGCGCAGGGCGTCCGGGCCCTGCCGCCACGCCTTGCGTGCCAGGGCGCACGGTTCGGTGCCGAAGACGACCTCGATCCAGCGGAGCATCGCCTCCTCGGCCGACCAGCCGGATGTGCGCGCCTCCGTCCCCGTCCCCGTCCCCGTCGGCGGCCGGTCATGGCCGTCCAGGAGCGCTTCGAGCGCGTCGGTGATCTCGTCCACCGCCGCTTCGAGCGGGCCGAGGAGCCGAGTGGGATCGCCGGGCCGGTCGCCGTACGGCGCTCCGCCGACGAGGAAGGCCTGGTACGTCGCGCCCGCCCGGTCGCGCAGGAAGGCGGCGGCCTGCGGGCCGAACAGCGTGGCGTAATGGAGCCAGGCCATCTCCAGGACGACGAGGGGCAGTACGTCCCGTTCGAAGTCGAGCTGACCGGGCCCGCCGTCGCCGCGCGGGGTGCCGACGCTCGCCCGCAGCCGGTCGACCGCCTCGCCGGTGAGGAACACCCCGCGGTGCTCCAGGCGTTCGGGATCGGCGTCCTTGTGGTTGTCGGGGCGGGCGAAGGTGAACACGCCCGTCTCGCTGAAGGCCAGGAGCTTCGCCGGTTCGGCGCCGCTGGGCTCGTAGCGCAGCCCGCCGTCCGGTCCGGGTACGAAGGTCCCGCCCCGTCCCTCGGTCAGGTGGAGGATCTCGTCGATCGCCGTCAGCCCCATGCCGGCGATGCCGACGACCCGGCCGGGCCCGGTGATCCGCGGCGGCAGCGCCCGGTCCAGCGGGTAGGCGTACGGGACGTAGGCGCACCCGGCGCGGTCGGCGAAGTCCGCCAGGCCCCGCGTGCCCGCCGCGCGCCACGGGTCGTGGTGGGTGTGCCCCGTCACCAGAAGGACCTGGTCGGCGGGGAAGGCGCCGCCGTCGGCGGTGCGCACCGTGAGCCCGTCGGCGTGCGGCGCGATGTCGACGACCTCGGTGTGGTGCAGGTGTACGGAGACGCCGGGGTGGGCGCGCAGCTCGCGCACGAAGGTGCCGAACATGTCCTGCAACGCCAGCCCGTGGACGTAACGCTTCGGCCAGTCCCCGGGGGCGAGGTCGAGGTCGGCGTCGCCGGTCTCGGCGAAGCGCCGCCGGCACCACGCGTGGAGGGTGGGCCGTTGCGGGGCGGGCCGCAGCGGCCCGGCGTCCCGCACGGACTCGTCCGCGGCGAAGGAGACCTGGCTGCTGATGCGGTTCAGATAACTGGTCCTGGGCTGCGTCGGGCTGTGGGCCTCGCCGGAGCCGAACTCCCCGGAGCGTTCGTAGATCCGTACCTCCAGACGCCGGTCGCGGCCCAGCCGGGCGATCTCCGCCGACAGGCGTTCCACCGCGTACGTGGCCCGGGGGCCGCCGCCCACGATCGCGAGCCGGTGGACGGCCGGCGCCATGCCGTTTGCCGGATTCACGCGGCCTCCCCGCCGGCCGTGCGTTCCCGGAGCCCGGGCAGGATCCGGCCGAGGACGGAGAGGAACCGGTCGATGTCCCGCTCGTCCATGGTGCCCATGGTGGAGAGCCGGAAGAAGCTGGCCGACAGCTCCTCCTGGGCCGCGTAGACCACGAACCCCTCGTCCTTCAGGGCCCGGTGCAGCTCCGCGTAACGGACGCCCTCCGGGAGGCGGACCACCGTGAGGCTCACGGCCCGGTGCCGCGGGTCGAGCGGGATGTCCAGCCCGAGCTCGGCGAGACCGGCCCGCAGTCGGCCGGCGAGTGCGCCGTAGCGGCGGCCGCGCGCCGCCACGCCCTCGGCGAGGGCCAGGTCAAGCGCCGTCTCGAAGGCGTAGAAGAGGGGGACCGCCGGGGTGAAGGCGGGCGCCTGGGCCTTCTCCTGCGCGGCGTAGTGCCGGTGCAGATCGAGGTAGTAGCTCCGCCGGGGGTGAGCCGCCAGGTCCTCGAAGGCCTGCCGGGAGGCGCAGACGAACGCCAGGCCCGGCATGCCCTCCAGACACTTGTTGGCGGTGCCGACGAGCCAGTCGATGCCGTCGCGCGCGAGGTCGAGGGACTCCGCGCCCACGCTGCTGACGGCGTCGACGATGATCCGGCGCCCGTGGGCGCGGGCCACCGAGGCGAGGGCCGCCACGTCGTTGAGCATGCCGGTGCTCGTCTCGTGGTGCACCACCGCGAGGTGGGTGAGGCCCGGATCAGCGGCGAGCTCCCGGCCGACGCGGACCGCGTCGACCGGGGTGCCCCAGCCGAGTTCGAGGCGTACGCAGCGGATGCCGTGGGCCCGGGCGATGTCGTGGAGCCGCTGCCCGTAGTGGCCGTTGTCCACGACGAGCAGCGCGCCGCCGGCGGGCACGGCGGAGACGACGGCGGCTTCGAGCGCCGAGGTGCCCGAGCCGGTCAGGACGACCGAGGTGTGGTCGTCGCCGCCCCCGCACACGGCGGTGATCTTCCGGCGCACCCGGGTCATCAGCGCGCCGAACTCCGGCTCGCGATGGCACAGGTCGGGCCCGCCGAGCGCGGACCGGACGGTCTCGTCGGTGTTCACCGGTCCCGGGTTCATCAGGACGGTCCGGGCGGCGGCGGAGCCGCCCGGGCGGGTGGTGCTGCGGGCCGTCATGCGGTGACCTCCGCGGAGAAGCGCGCGGCCGAGGCCGGCGGGGGCAGGGCGGGCCGGCCGAGGCCCGGGTCGGAGTAGGCCGCGACGCGCACCCGCAGCAGCGACGGTCCGCCGCCGGCGGGCAGCCGCGACAGGGCCTCGCCAAGGCCCTCGGCGGTCGTCACGTCGGCGGTGTGGCGGTAGCCGCAGGCCGTGGCAACGCCGGCGAAGTCCACATGGGCCGAACCCGTCGGCTGGCCGCCCGTCGACTCGTAGGCGCCGTTGTCGAAGACGATGTGCAGCAGGTTCGGCGGGGCCGTCCGGCCGATCGTCGCCATCGCCTCCAGGCGCATCAGCGCCGCGCCGTCGCCGTCCAGGACCACGACGCGCTTCGACGGCGCGTGCAGCGCGACGCCGAGGGCCACGCTCGACGCGCAGCCCATCGAGCCGACGACGTACAGATTCCCGGCCCGGTCCCGGTCCCGCTCCAGCTCGCGGGCGGTCTTGCCGGTCGTGGCGACGACCAGCGCCCGGTCGCCGACGAGCCGCATGACGTGGCCGATCGCCTCGCTGCGCAGCAGCGGACCGCCGGCGCCGGACGGCTGCCGGGGCGTACGCGGGACGGGGGCGACGGCGCCCTTGGGGACGACGAAGGCGAAGGGCAGACCGGTGGCGTCCATGTGGGCGGCGGCGGCGCGCAGCCGCTCCGTCAGCAACTCACTGGTATTCGGAAGGAGTTCGTGCCGGATGCCCATGGCGGTGAGGATGCCGGGGGTGATCTGCCCCATGAGCTCGTGCTGGGGCTCGTCCGGACTGCCGGGTTCGCCCCGCCAGGTGACGAGGAGCAGGACGGGCAGCCGCAGCGTGTGACAGAGCGAGGTCAGCGGGTTGACGGCGTTGCCGAGGCCCGAGTTCTGCAGGATGACGACGGGGCGCCGTCCGGCCAGCCGGGCGCCGGCGGAGATGGCCACGGCCTCGCCCTCGTTGGCCGCGATGACGTAGTCGTCCGGGTGCCGGCGCTCCAGGCAGCTGATCACCGGGCCGAGGAAGGAGCAGGGGACGCCGGTGAACGGCCCGAACCCCGCCGTACGGAAGGCCGCGACGACCTCCTCGGCGTCGAGCGCCGTCGTGGAGGCGATCGTAGGGGCGGCGCTCGTCATGACGCCACCTGCCCCGCGACGGGCACACCGCCGCGGACGAAGCGCTCCTCGTCCTGCTTCAGTTCGGCGAGACCCTGCAGGGAGAAGACCGTGGAGAGCGGGGCGATCCGCTCCTCGATCGCCGTGCTGCGGCCGTCGCGGAGGATCGCGTCGAAGGCCTGGGTGACCGCGCTGATCGCCGCCCGCAGGCCGTGGTTGGCGTAGATGACCATCTTCGCGCCGGCCGCGCCCAGTTCGGCGGCGGTGATCGTGTGGTACGTGGTGGGCACCACGACCACCGGGACGTCCGGGCGCCAGTGGCGCAGGAATTCGAGGACGGGCCTGGGGGCGTCGCCCTTGGCGTGGATGAGGACGGCGTCCGCCCCGGCCTCCGCGTACGCCTCGCCCCGCGCCAGTGCCTCGTCCATGCCGCGGCCGGCGATGAGGGCCTCGATGCGGGCGATGACCATGAGGTCGCCGCTGTGCCGGGCGCTCCGCGCCGCTTCGATCTTCCCGCAGAACTCGTCCACCGGGGTGAGGTCCTGGCGTCCCGGGACGAAGCTGTTCACCTTGGGGAACACCTTGTCCTCGATGCTGACGGCGGCGATGCCCGCCCGCTCGTACCGCCGGACCATGTGCATGACGTTGAGTGCGTTGCCGTATCCCGTGTCGCAGTCCGCGACCAGGGGGACGTCCACGGCGGCGGCCATCGCGCCGGCCACCGCGAGCAGTTCCGACATGGTGAGCAGATCGCAGTCGGGAAGCCCCTGCGAGGCCGAGATCTCCAGTCCGCTCGACCACACGCCGTCGAACCCCGCCCGCTCCGCCAGGCGCGCTCCGAGCGGATTGTGGGCGCCGGCCAGGCGGACGACCCCGGGGCGTGCGAAGAGCTCCCGCAGCCGGGCGGCCCCGGTGTGCGTGCGGCTGGTGGTGGTGTCGGGCGTCATGAAGTTCCCCCTGTCGTCGGAATTCTCGAAGTGCCGGATCCGGTCACGGCCGGAGCCCCGGGTGTCCTACGCCGGAGCCCCGGGTCTGTCACGCCGGGATGTGGTCCGTCGCCGGTGCCGGACCGGCGTTCCCGAGGTCCCGGGCGGGCCGCCAGCCGGGCGGACCGAAGACGTAGCCGGCCCGGTCGCGCCAGCTGCGTGCCCGGCGGATGTCCTGGATCATCCGGGCGAACTCGTGCCACTGGATGCGCCAGACGCTGTGGGTCTCCAGCTGCTTCGTCAGGCCGTAGGTGGGACGGTGGAGTTCGGGCTGGAAGGTGCCGAACATGCGGTCCCAGATGATGAGGATGCTGCCGTAGTTCTTGTCGAGGTACTCCGGGTCGCTGCCGTGGTGCACCCGGTGGTGGGAGGGCGTGACGAAGACGGCCTCGACGACCCGGGGCAGCTTGCCGATCTTCTCGGTGTGGGCGAAGAGCCCGTAGATGAGGTGGACCGAGTGCATCGTGAAGACGAGCACGGGCGGCACGCCCATCAGGGGGAGGGGCAGCCACATCAGCTTCTCGAACCACTGGGCCCATTTGCGGCGCAGGGCGACCGACACATTGAGGTACTGGCTGGAGTGATGGACCTGGTGGCCGGCCCAGAGGAGCCGGATCCGGTGCGTCATCCGGTGGTAGACGTAGATCGTGAGGTCGACCGCGAAGAACAGGACGACCCACGTGTACCAGGCGTCCGCGGGCAGTTGGAACGGGGCCACGGAGGTGTAGAGCCAGGCGTAGAACACCAGGGCCGCGGTGCGCAGCACGCTGGAGACGACCAGGGCGCCGAGTCCGGTGACGATGTTCGCCCGGGTGTCCCGATGGTCGAAGCGTTTCGTCTCGTCGCGGTCGAGGCGGATGGCCACGAACTCGACGAGGATGATCAGGGCGACCACGGGCAGCGCGTAGACCACCGGGTCGTGCAGTCGTTCCGAGAGCTGAGAGAACAAGGGATTCCCCGTGGAGCGTCGGGCCGCTCAGCGGCTGGTGTTCCCGGCCGGCGCCTTGTCCTTCGAGGCGAACCGGCCGACGTATTCGAGTCCCGACAGTTCCTGGATCTGCCGCATGATCTCGTCGGTGACAGAGCGGCGCAGCTTCGGGTCGCGCTCGGATCCGACGTGCTCGGGGAAGAGCATGGGCTTCCCGAAGTGCATGTCGAACCGGACCGGCCGGGGTACGAGGCTGCCGAGCGGCTGTACGTCCGCGGTGCCGGCCAGACCGCACGGCACCACCGGCGCGCCGGTCGCCATGGCCAGCCAGCCCACCCCCGTCTTGCCCCGGTAGACGCGCCCGTCCGGGGAGCGGGTGCCTTCGGGGTGAATGCCGAAGACGCGTCCCTCCTCGATGACTTCGCGCGCCTGCTCCAGCGCGGCGACGCCGCCCGGGCCGCCGTCCCGGTCCACCGGGACGATGCCCACGGCGCTGAAGAAGACCTTGCTGACGAGCCCCTTCGGACCGGTGCCGGTGAGCCGCTCGGCCTTTCCGATGAAGCAGACCGGCCGCTTGGTGGCCAGCGAGATGAAGACGTGGTCCGAGAACGACAGATGATTCGCCGCGATGATGCACGGCCCGGATTCCGGAATGTTCTCGATTCCGGTGATGCGGGGCCGGAAGAATATGCGCATCATAACGGCCAGAATTGCCCTGAGTGATGACCGGAGCATGGTCCGCCTAGGTGTGTTGGCAGGTACGTGGGAATGCGGCGACTGTAGCAACGGGGGGCGGGAATTCCGCTAAAGGACGGCTAACCGGTGGGGTAAGCGGGGCCGGGCACGGTGCCCGCTGAGGTGAATAATTCGGCCGCGGTGCCGTTTGCCGGCCAGGGGATTACCGGCATGGTGGACCGCATGACGAACCACGCCTTACGCCCGGTCGACGCATTGTTCACGTCCGGGGTCCGGGAGAACCCCGTCCCGGTCTACCGTGCCTTGCACGCGGGCGGGCCGGTGCACCGGCTGAACGACGAGTGGGTGGTCGTCTGCGGGTACGCGGAGGCGGACGAGGTGCTGCGCAGTCCCGTCTTCCAGGTCAAGGACAGCGCGTTCCGCGAGCGGACCCGGCCGGGGTGGATCGCCGCACACCCCTCGGCGGCCATGATCGGCGACTCGGTCATACGGGCCCGGGCACCGCACCACGAACGCGTCCGGCGGCTGCTGAGCCGGCCGCTGACCTCCCGCCGGGTGGCCGGACTGCGGGAGGCCGCGCTCGGTCACACCCGCCGCCTCCTGGACGGCCTGGCCGAACGGGCGGCCGGCGGTGGGCCGGTGGACTTCGTGGACGGCTTCGCCTATCCGCTGCCCATCGCGCTGATCTGCGAGCTGCTGGGCGTGCCCGCCGGGGACCGCGGCTGGTTCCGCGACCGGGCCACGGACCTCTCGTACGTGCTCGAACCCGCGGGCCGGGAACGCGACCTGAGCAGGGCCGACGCCGCGGCGAGCGGACTGATGGAGTACTTCGCGGGTCTTGTCGGCGAGCGGCGCGCGCGGCCGGAACAGGACCTGATCAGTTCCCTGGTCCAGGTGAGCGACGCCGACGCCGGCGCCGGCGCCGACGCCAACGCCGACGCCGACGGCGCACGGCTCGGCGAGCGCGAACTGGTGGTGAACCTGGTGCTGATGCTCGCCGCGGGCTTCGAGACCACCGCGAGCCTGCTGGCCAACGGGCTCGGCGTGCTCCTCGACCGGCCGGCCGACCGGGACCGGATCGCCCGGGACCCCGCGGCCGCGGCGGCCTGTGTGCAGGAGGTGCTGCGCCACGACCCGCCCGCGCAGGTCACCGACCGGTGGGCGACCGAGGACACGGCGCTCGGCGGCATGCGGATCGCCGAGGGCACCCAGGTGCTTGTCCTCCTCGGCGCGGCGAACCGGGATCCCCGCCGCTTCTCCGACCCCGACGTCTTCGACCCCGGCCGCCCCGCAGGTCCGTCGCTCTCCTTCGGCGCCGGACCGCATTTCTGCCTGGGCTCCGCGCTCGCCCGTATGGAGGCGGAAGTCGCTTTCCACGAGCTGTTCGCGCGATTTCCCGCGATGGCGCTCGCCGGGACGCCCTCGCGCACCGACCGGCTGGCTCTGCGGGGATATGCGTCCCTGCCGGTGACCCTCGGCTGAGACACGACCGGCGCGATGCGAACTCGCCCGGCGGTGTGTGCAAGATCACCTCGGCTTCCGCTCCGCTTCGCCTTTGCTCCGGCAGACACCGCGCAGGTCCAGGCCATGCCCGGGGGATGTGGCCCGGCTCCGGTTGTGCTCCGCTAAAGCGGCAGAAAAACCAGACCGCGCGGTACGGTTGAACTTGGCGAAGAGTTTACCCGGCTGGATCAGTGTGTCACTTTCCGCCGCTCCCGATCGGTGTCGCATGCGGGTGGAGAAGCGGTCCCTGCGAGGCGCGGAGAGCTGGGATCGGTAGTAAATGTCCTGATTGGTGCCTTGTGGCGCGGTCATTGTACGAGAATGGTGCCGCGTAAGGGCAATTTGCGTTCGCGGCCGAAACTTGACGGCCCCGGTTCCTTCTGCTGAAGATCAAACCGGCCGCGCGGTTCGTGCGGTCGGCGTCACGTGTGTGCACCGTTCAGTTGCGCAACTGTGCACACATGGCAAGTAGGGGGAATGTTCGTGAAGATACAAATTCTTGGACCACTCGAAGTGAAGAACGACGACGGAGAGGGGGTAACTCCTAGCCCCCTGAAGCTCCGTTCCCTTCTCGCGGCGCTGTGCGTCAGTTCCGACCGTCCGGTCACCGCACCGCACCTGATCGATGTGCTGTGGTCGGACGAGCCGCCGCGCACGGCGTCCACCGCCCTGCAGGTCTATGTCTCGAAATTGCGCAAGCATTTCCAGGGCGTCGGAATCGACCCGGGCGTGCTCGCGACCACGCCGTCCGGCTATGTGTTCCGCCCGGGCGCCCAGGTGATGGACTGCGACGGCTTCGACTCACTGGTGGCGAAGGCCCGTTCCGCGGCCGCGGCCGGCCGCGCGGAGGAAGCGGCGAGCGTGTTCTCGGAGGCCTTGGCCCTCTGGAACGGACCGGCGCTCGCCGACCTCCGGGACGTGCCGGCCCTGCGGGACTACGCCCAGCAGATGGACGAGCGGCGCAACGCGGTGTACGAGCAGTGGCTCGAGCTCGAGATCGGCCTTGGGCGCCACTCGATGCTGACCAGCGAGCTGTACGGGCTCATCGCCGAGAAGCCGATCTGGGAGAACCTCTACTTCTTCCTGATGATCGCCCTCTACCGCAGCGGCCGCATCTCCGAATGTCTGGACGTCTACAACCGCATCCGGCGCATTCTCATCGAGGAACTGGGCATGGAGCCCGGCCCGCGGCTGCAGAACCTGCATCACGCCGTGCTGTCCAGGGAGCCGTGGCTGGAGCCGTCCGCCGCGCCGCTGGCGGCCGTGGGCGCGCGGGCATCGTGACGGCCCGTCAACCCGCCGCCGCGGGGACCGTGTTCCGCTGTCGCAGCAGCGCGGACAGATGGGCGCCCGCCTCGGCCGCCGCCCGCTCGGCGTCGCCGGCCCGCACCGCTTCCAGAAGCCTGCGGTGGAAGGCGAGTCCGGGCTCGGCGCCGCACGGATCCACGCAGGTCAGCACGCTGGCCAGCACCGCCTCGTAGAAACCGCGGTACAGGCCGGCCAGGACGCTGTTCCCCGTGAACTCCACGAGCGCCATGTGGAACGCGGTGTCCAGCTGCGCCAGGGTCTCCCACCGGCCCGCCCGCGCCACCGCCTCGCACTCCGCGAGCCGGGCCTCAAGGGCCCGCAGACCGTCCTCGTTCCGCACGTCGGCCGCGAGCCGCGCCGCCTCGACCTCCAGGCCGCGCCGCACCTGGAGCACGTCGCGCAGCTCGGCCGTGCGCAGGCGGCGCAGGGCGCCGGACAGCTCGCTGGTGGCCCGTACATACGTGCCGCTGCCCTGCCGCACCTGGAGGAGACCGGAATGCGAGAGCGCCCGGACCGCCTCGCGGACGGTGTTGCGGGCCACCTGGAGTTCGTCGGCGAGCACCGGTTCGGTGGGGATGCGGTGGCCCACCGGCCAGGCGCCGGCGGTGATCCGCTGCCGCATGTGCTCGATCACCTGGTCGACCAGGAGGGCGCGGCGGACCGCCGTCACGACGAGAGCCTCGCCTCGAGCTCGGAATTCAGCACGGAGAGGAACGTCTCCGCATTGTCCCGGAGGAAGAAATGTCCGCCCTCGATCTCATGACAGCGGAAGCCCGCCGTGGTCTGCTCGGCCCAGGCGCGCACGTGCTCGATCGGCGCGAGCCGGTCGCCGGGGCTGGTGAAGGCCGTGATCGGGTACGGCAGCGGAGCCTCGTCGCGGTACCGGTAGGTGTCCACCACCGCCAGGTCGGCCCGCAGCGTCCGTACCACCATCGCGCGCAGCTGCTCGTCCTCGAAGACCCAAGCCGGCGTGCCGTGCATCTCCATCACCCGCTGGACGAACTCCTCCTCCGGGAGGTGGTGGATGGCGGGCCACGGCGGCGTGATCTGCGCCGCTCCGCGGCCCGACACGATGACGAACTCGGGCGCCGGGCAGCCCTCGGCGCGCAGCCACCGCGCGGTCTCGAAGGCCAGCAGGCTGCCCATGCTGTGCCCGAAGAGGGCGTAGGGCCGGTCGGTGCGCCCGGCCAGTACGGTGCCGAGCCGGGCGACCACGTCGTCGAGCCGCCGCGCCGGCTCCTCGCGGAACCGCTCCTCGCGGCCGGGCAGTTGTACGGCGTTGACCTCCACCCCGGCCGGCAGCCGGTGCGCCCAGCCGCGGTACATGGACGCGCCGCCGCCCGCGTACGGCACGCAGAAGAGCCGCAGCCGGGCATCGGTGTCGGGCCGGGGGGTGATCAGCCACGGGCTCGTGCGGTTCGTGGTTTCCATGGTGTTCTCCGGGACCTTTCCGTGGGTGGGCGAGCTCAGCGCGTCGTGGCGGCGGGCAGCCGGCCGGCGCAGGTGTCCAGGGCGTCCGCGACGGTGCGCACCTGCCGTACCGCCGCCAGCGAGCGCTCCGTCACGAACCCGCGCGCCCGGGCGTCGGCGACCCAGCCGAGCAGGCCGCCGAAGTGGTCGTCGGGGTCGAGCAGGACGAGGGGTTTGGCGTGCGCCCCGACCATGCGTTCCGTCCAGGCCGTGAAGATCTCGTCGCAGGTGCCGAGGCCGCCCGGCAGCGCGAGCAGCGCGTCGGCCTCGTCGCACATCCGCTGCTTGCGGGCGCTCATGCCCCGGGCGACCACCAGCCGGTCGCTGTCCCGGTCGGCGCGGTGCAGCAGCGAGTCCGAGACGATCCCGACCGTCTGCCCGCCGGCCGCCCGCGCGGCGGCGGCCACCGCGCCCATCATCGAGACGTGCTCGCCGCCGGAGACCAGCGTCCAGCCGCGGGCGGCGACCGCCGTGCCCACCTCTTCGGCCAGCCGGACGTACCGGGCGTCGACCGCGTCCGAGGAGCTGCAGAAGACACACACCGAAAGAGCCATGGAAACCGTCCCGTCCGATCCGTTGTGCACAGGAGTCAAAGGAGTGGTGCTCGCGTGAGGGCCGTCGTCGAGAAGAGTGCGGAACTGCCGCACGGGACCGTCCACGTGTGGTGGGGGACGGTGGGCGAGCTGCGCCCGCACCACCGCGACCTGCTCGGCGCGGAGGAGCGGGAGCGCCTCGCGCAGCTGGTCAGGCCCGATGCGGTGGCCCGGTTCGTGATGGGCTGCGCCCTGATCAGACGGGCCGTGGGCGGCTACACGGGCCTCGCGCCCCGTGACGTACCGGTCGTCCGGGCCTGCGACGGATGCGGCGGACCGCACGGCAAGCCCCGGGTGGCCCTGGACGAGTCCTTCGAACTGTCCCTGTCCCACTCGGGCGACCACATCGCCCTCGCCGTGGCCCGGGAGACACCCGTGGGCATCGACGTCGAGTGCGACGACGGAACCATCGACCTGCCGGGACTCGCGCCCCGCATGCTGGCGCCCGCGGAGACGGCCGCCTACCGGGAGCTCCCGGAAACCGCGCGCCGGCGCCGGCTGCTCTCGGTGTGGACGTGCAAGGAGGCGGCACTGAAGGCGACCGGTGACGGACTGCGGTTCCCCATGAACCGGCTGGGCGTCGACGATCCGGAGGGCGCGCCGCGGCTCACGCACTGGGAGGGCCGGCCCGGGCTCGCCGAGGAGATGCGGCTGGCCCGGCTCGACGCGCCGCCCGGCTACGCCGCGGTGCTCGCCGTGCTCGGACCGCCCGGATTCGCCGTACGGCACGGGGAGTTCGCGGACCTGACCGGGGCCGACGCGCCTCATGAGCGGGCGGCCCGGTCGGCCGCCACCAGCCGCGCGGCCTCGGCCCGCAGCGCCACCTTGTTCACCTTGCCGACGCCGGCCAGCGGCAGCGCCTCCACCGGTACGAGCCGCTCCGGCAGCTTGTAGCGGGCAAGCCCCTTGTCCTCCAGGTGGCGCCGCAGCACGCGCAGGGCCGGCAGGCCGTCCTCGGTGCCCACGGCGAACAGGCACACGGCTTCCCCGTACAGCGGATGCGGCATCGCGACCGCCGCGACGGCGCGGACGCCCGGATGGGTCAGGACGACGGCCTCCAGCTCGTCCGCGGGGATCTTCTCGCCGCCCCGGTTGATGACGTCCTTCACCCGCCCCGCGACCACCAGATTGCCGCTGGGGTGCAGCCGCACCAGGTCGCCGGTGCGGTAGTAGCCGTCCGCGGTGAACGCGCGGGCGTTGCCCTCGTCCTCGCCGTAGTAGCCGGCCAGCACGCTCGGGCCCCGGGTGAGGAGTTCGCCGGTCTCCCCGGGGCCGACCTCGCGGCCGGACTCGTCGACGACGAGGAGGTCGTCGCCGGGGGCGGAGGGGCGGCCCTGGGTCTCGTCGACCACCGCGTCCGGGTCGTCGAGCCGGGTGAAGTTCAGCAGGCCCTCGCTCATGCCGTAGACCTGCTGGACCTGACAGCCCAGCCGCTCGCGGACCCGGCGGGCGGTGGTGGCGTCGAGGCGCGCGCCACCGATCTGCAGCACCTGAAGGCTCGTCAGATCGTAGGTGCCCTCCTCGGTGCCCTCCTCGGCGGCGGCGAGCCACTGGAGCAGGACCGCGGGGGCGAGCGCGCAGTGCGTCACCCCTTCGCGCTCGACGAGCGCGAGGGTCCGTCGGGGGTCGTCGGGGGAGTCGAGGACGATCCGGCCGCCGCGCGAGAGTGTGCCGAGGATCCCGGGGTGGCCCAGGACGAAGCTGTGCGAGGCCGGCATCACCGCCAGGTAGACGGACGACTCGGTGAGCCCGGACACCTCGGCCGCGGAGTCGATCACATGCCCGAACGCCTCGTGGGGGCGGGGTATCGCCTTCGGCGGGCCGGTGGTCCCGCTGGAGAGCAGGAACAGTGCGTTGTCCCGCGGAGAGGGCGGCTCCGGGGCGTCGCCCGCGGCTTCGTCCGCGGCGTTGCGCGGCCCGTGGTTCGGGGCCTCGACGCCGGGCAGTACGCCGCCCAGGGCCAGCGCCGTGAGGTCGGCCAGGCCCGCCGGGGCCGGTGCGTCCGTCCGGGCCGGTGCGTCCGTCCGGGCCGGCGTGTCCGTACGGACCGGCACGTCCGGGTCCGCCGTGCTCCGGTCCTCGCGGGTCACGAGCAGGGTGCGGATGCCCGGGTGGCGCTCCCGCAGGCGCTCGGCCATGGCCAGATGGTCGAAGCGGCGCGAGCGGCGCGGCACGGCCAGCGCGACCGGCTTGGTGACGCTCAGGACGTGCTCGAGTTCGTGCTCGCGCAGCGCCGGCAGGGCCACCACCGGAGGCGCGCCCAGCCGGATCAGGGCGAGCGTGGTGACCACGTACTCCAGGCCGTTGGGCAGCTGGACGAGCACATGGTCGCCGCGGCCGATGCCGAGGCCGCGCAGCCGGGCCGCCGCCGTGTCGACGGCCGTGGCGAGTTCGCCGTACGTGAGGCGGTCGCCGCCGTCGACGACGGCACAGCGGTCCGGGTGGGCCGCCGACGCGGCGAGTGCCACGTCGGTGACGAGCTCGGGTCGCCACCAGCCGCGCCGGCGGTACTCCTCGGCGCGCTCCGCGGGGACGCGCACGGTGCCGTCGGTCATCGGGCGCCCTCTCCGGCGGCCTCGGCCCCGGCTCCGGCCGCGTTCCCCGCCTCCCGGTCGATCGCCCCGGCCAGTTCGGCCAGGGAGTAGTCGTGCCGGTCCCAGAGGTCGACCCGCGCCCGCAGCCGCTCCTCGATCTCCAGCTCCAGCTGCGCGGTCTCGGTGGAGTCCAGGGCGAGACCGGACCGCAGCCGGCAGCCGGGCGTCAGCTCGTCCTCCGCCACGCCCAGCTCCATGAGAATGCTGCGCAGTTCATCGAGAGTCGCGTTCACAGAACCTCCTGGAGAAGGGCTTTCTCCGCGCGGGCTTTTGACGGTAAACCGGATGCCGGGCGGCCTTAATTCACGTGATGTGCCGTCATGCTAGCGCCCCGCCTGTTGCGATATTTCTCCGCTGCGCGGGAGTTCCGCACTTCTTTAGCGTCCGATATCCGGCCGACTGGCGAACTTTAAGTTCGGTTTTAGGCGGCTCGATTACGTTGTTTCTCTCGGACAAATTGGATCGCCAGGCTTTCGGTTGGAAGGGCTTGAACAGATGACGGCGGAAGCGAATCCCGTGCCGGCCACGTCCGGAACGGAGCGCGCGGAGGATGACCTGACCCCGTACGGCGGGGTGGTGGCCGATGCGGCCTGGCGCGATGAGGTGCTGCGGCTCGCCGAACAGCACAACGCGGTGATCCTCGCGCACAATTACCAACTCCCGGAGATCCAGGAGATCGCCCACCACGTGGGCGACTCCCTCGGACTGAGCCGGATCGCCGCCGAGTGCGACGCCGACACGATCGTGTTCTGCGGCGTCCACTTCATGGCGGAGACGGCGAAGATGCTGGCCCCCGAGAAGCGGGTCATCATTCCGGACGCCCGGGCCGGCTGCTCGCTGGCCGACTCCATCACCGCCGCGGAGCTGCGGGAGTGGAAAGCCGAGCACCCGGGCGCCGTGGTGGTCTCGTACGTGAACACCACCGCCGAGGTGAAAGCGGAGACCGATATCTGCTGCACCTCCTCCAACGCGGTCGAGGTGGTCGAGTCGATCCCGGCCGACCGCGAGGTCCTCTTCTGCCCGGACCAGTTCCTCGGCGCCCACGTCAAGCGCGAGACCGGCCGGCAGAACATGCACATCTGGGCCGGCGAATGCCATGTGCACGCCGGTATCAATGGGCCCGAGCTGGCCGACCAGGCGGCCGCCAACCCCGACGCCGACCTCTTCGTCCACCCGGAGTGCGGCTGCGCCACCTCCGCGCTCTACCTCGCGGGCGAGGGCATCGTGCCCGAGGAGCGGGTGCGGATCCTCTCCACCGGCGGGATGCTCGACGCGGCCCGCGAGACCGGGGCCCGCTCCGTGCTCGTCGCGACCGAGATCGGGATGCTGCACCAACTGCGCAAGGCCGCGCCGGAGATCGACTTCCGGGCCGTCAACGAGCGCGCCTCCTGCCGCTACATGAAGATGATCACGCCGGCCGCGCTGCTGCGCGCGCTGCGCGAGGGCGCCGACGAGGTGCACGTGGACCCGGAGGTCGCCGCGCGCGGCCGGGAGTCCGTGCGGCGGATGATCGCCATCGGCCGGCCGGGCGGTGGCGAATGACCGATCCGCGCTGGGCGGCCCGCGCGGACCTCGTGGTGGTGGGGACCGGCGTCGCCGGCCTCACCGCCGCGCTCACCGCCGCCGAACTCGGGCTGCGGGTCCTGGTGGTGACCAAGGGCGGTCCCGGCGACGGCAACACCCGGCACGCCCAGGGCGGCGTGGCCGTCGTGCTGCCGGCCGCGCACGAGCCCGGGGACACGGTCGGGCGGCACGCCCGGGACACCCACGTGGCCGGAGCCGGACTCTGCGAGCAGGACGCCGTCGAACGGATCGTCACCTACGGTCCTGACGCGGTCGAGCGGCTGCGCCGGACCGGCGCCCGGTTCGACACCGGCGACGACGGCGCGCTCGCCCGTACCCGCGAGGGCGGTCACAGCGCCTTCCGCATCCTCCGCGCCGGCGGCGACGCCACCGGCGCGGAGGTGGAGCGGGCCCTCCTCGCGGCCGCCCGTGACCGGCGCGTCGCCGTGCTGACCGGACACACCGCCCTGGACGTGCTGCGCACGCCCGGCGGCGCGGTGGCGGGCCTCGCGGTGCTCGACTCGGCCGCCGTGCCGGGCCTGATCAGCGCCCCGGCCGTGCTCCTCGCCACCGGCGGCCTCGGCCAGCTCTACCGGGCGACGTCCAACGCGGAGGGCGCCACCGGCGACGGGCTCGCCCTCGCGCTGCGCGCCGGAGCGAGCCTGGCGGACCTTGAATTCGTCCAGTTCCACCCGACCGTGCTGTTCACCGGCCCCGGCGCGCACGGCCGCCGGCCGCTCGTCACCGAAGCCGTACGGGGCGAGGGCGGCGTCCTGGTGGACACCCGCGGAGAGCGGGTGATGGCCGGCGTGCACCCGCTCGCCGACCTCGCCCCGCGCGACGTCGTGGCCGCCGCGATCACCCGCCGCATGGCGGAGACGGGCAGCGACCACGTCCTCCTTGACGCCACCCACCTCGGGCCGGAGGCCTTCCGGCGCCGGTTCCCGACCGTCCACGCCATGTGCGCCGCCGCCGGCGTCGACCCGTCGCGTGAGCCCATCCCGGTCGCGCCCGCGGCCCACTTCGCCTGCGGCGGAGTCGTCGCGACCGTCGACGGCCGCACCGAGGTGCCCGGCCTGTACGCGGCCGGCGAGGTCGCCCGTACCGGACTCCACGGAGCCAACCGGCTCGCCTCCAACAGCCTGCTCGAAGGGCTCGTGGTGGGGGAGCGGGCGGCGCGGGCCGCCGCGGCCGATCTGCGCGACCGCGCCCCGGCGGATCCGGACGCCGCCGGATGGCCGGACCGCACCGCGCCCGCGGCGGTGGCGGACCGCGCCGTCCTGCAGCGGACGATGACCCGCCACGCGGGCATCGGCCGCACCGCGGCCGGCCTGGCGGAGGCCGCCGGCACCGTCGCCGCCGTCTCCCACCGCCACCCGCTCGACTCGGCCCGCGCGGTCGAGGACGCGGCCCTCACCCTGGTGGCCGACGCCCTTCTCGCCGCCGCGGCCGAGCGCCGCGAGACCCGCGGCTGCCATGTCCGCACCGACTTCCCCGACACCGACGACACCGCCTGGGGCCGCTCGACGACCGTGCGCCTGGCCGAGTCCACCGGTCGGCCGGTCGTCAACCGTCCCGTTCCCGTGGGAGGAGCAGCATGATCGCCGAGGTCTGGTCGCCCGCGACCGACGAGCGGCTGCGCGCCGCCGGCGTCGACGTCGAGAGCGCCTGGTGCGTGGTCGTCACCGCGCTGCTGGACGGGTCCACCGGTCGGCCGGTCGTCAACCGTCCCGTTCCCGTGGGAGGAGCAGCATGATCGCCGAGGTGTGGTCGCCCGCGACCGACGAGCGGCTGTGCGCCGCCGGCGTCGACGTCGAGGACGCGCGCCGCGTCGTCGTCACCGCGCTGGAGGAGGACCTCCGTTACGGCGCCGACGCCACCACCGACGCCACCGTGCCCGCCGAGGCCGTCACCGAGGCGGTCGTCGGCTCGCGGCAGTCCGGAGTGCTTGCCGGGCTGCCGGTGGCCCTTGCCGTGCTCGACCTCGTCACCGGCGGCCGGTACGAGGTCGCCGAGTGCCGGGCGGACGGGGACCGGCTCGGCCCCGGTGACGTGGCGCTCCGGGTGACCGCACCCACCCGCGAACTGCTGCTCGCCGAGCGCACCATGCTCAACCTGCTGTGCCATCTCTCCGGCATCGCCACCCTCACGGCCCGGTGGACCGACGAGCTGGCGGGCACGGGCTGCACGGTCCGGGACAGCCGCAAGACCCTGCCGGGCCTGCGCCTGCTCGAGAAGTACGCGGTGCGCCGCGGCGGCGGCGAGAACCACCGTCTCGGCCTCGGCGACTCGATCCTGATCAAGGACAACCACATCGTCGCCGCCGGCTCGGCGGGCGCCGCGCTGCGCGCCGCCCGCGCCCACGCCGGGCAGCTGCCCTGCGAGATCGAGGTGACCACCCTCGACGAGCTCGACGAGGTGCTGGCCCTCGGCGCCGACGAGGTGATGCTGGACAACTTCACCGTCGAGCAGTGCGCCGAGGCGGTCCGCCGCCGCGACGCCGCGGGCACCCGCACCCGCCTGGAGGCCTCCGGCGGCCTCACCCTCGACGTGGCCGCCGGGTACGCCCGCACCGGCGTCGACCTGCTCGCCGTCGGCGCGCTGACCCACTCGGCGCCCGCCCTGGACCTGGGGCTGGACTTCGCCCCCCACACCGAAGGAGGAGAGGGGCAGCGATGAGCCGACGAGAGACGGCCACCGCCGACACCGCCACCGCCGACGTCCCCGACGACCGCATCGCGGTGGTCGGCATCGGCTGCCGGTTCCCCGGCGCCGACGGACCCGGGGCGTTCTGGCGCAATCTGCGGGACGGCACCGAGAGCGTCACCTTCTTCGACGACCGGCAACTGGCGGCCGCGGGCGTGCCGGAGGCGCTGCGCGCCGACCCCGCCTTCGTCGGCGCCCAGGCCGTGCTCGAGGACGAGTTCGGCTTCGACGCGGGCCTCTTCGGCATCAACCCCCGGGAGGCGGACATCATGGATCCGCAGCACCGGCTGATGCTGATGTGCGCGTGGGAGGCGCTCGAGGACAGCGGACGCCGTCCCGACCGGCTCGGCGGCAAGGTCGGCGTCTTCGCCGGCGGCTACCGCAGCGACTACCTCCGGCATGTGCGCACCGACGGCGACGCGGCCGCGGAGTTCGCCCGCGACGTCGCCAACGACAGCGACTACCTGGCGACCCGCGTCTCGTACAAACTCAATCTGACCGGCCCGTCGGTGACCGTGCAGACCGCCTGCTCCACCTCCCTGGTCGCCGTGCACCTCGCCTGCCAGAGCCTGCTCCTCGGCGAGTCCGACACGGCGCTCGCCGGCGGTGCCACGGTCCGCTCGGGCCACCAGCGCGGATACGTCTTCCAGCGCGGCGGCATCCTCTCCTCCGACGGGCACTGCCGCGCCTTCGACGCCGCCGCCGAGGGCACCGTCATCGGCGACGGCGTGGGCGTCGTCGTGCTGCGCCGGCTGGCCGACGCCCTCGCCGACGGCGACCCGATCCGGGCCGTGATCCTCGGCTCCGCCGTCGGCAACGACGGCGCCGACCGGGTCGGCTTCACCGCCCCGGGCGTACAGGGCCAGTCCGAGGTGATCCGCACCGCCCTGGAACGCGCCGGAGCACATCCCCACACCATCGGCTACGTCGAGACGCACGGCAGCGGCACGCCGCTCGGCGACCGCATCGAGGTCGACGCGCTCGACCGCGCCTTCCGGGCCGCCGGCTGGCGCGAGGGCGACTGCGCCCTCGGCTCGGTCAAGACGAACATCGGGCACACGCACGCCGCCGCCGGCATCGCCGGTCTGATCAAGACGGTCCTCTCGCTCCAGCACCGGATGCTGCCGCCGACCCTGCACTTCGAGCGGCCCAACCCGCGCATCCGCTTCGCCCGCACCCCCTTCCGGGTCAACGCCGAACTCACCGCCTGGACGGCCGACTCCGGCCCGCTGCGGGCCGGGGTCAGCTCGTTCGGGCTGGGCGGTACGGGCGCGCACGTCGTCCTGGAGCAGGCACCGGAGCCGGTCCGTGCCCAGGAGGACGGGCCGGACCGGGCCGAGCCCCGTGCCGACTGGCAGCTGCTTCCGGTCTCCGCCCGCACCCCGGAGGGCGCCGAGCAGGCTGCCGAGCGGCTGGCCGCACACCTCGCGGACCGGCCCGGCCTGCGGCTCGCCGACGTGGCCCGGACCCTCCAGGACGGCCGGAGCCACTTCCCGCACCGGCGGATCGCCCTCGCCCGCGACCTGGACGGGGCCGTCGCCGCACTGCGCGGCGGGTCGGCCGACGCCCTCTTCGCCGGCCGGGCGGCGGACGACGCTCCGCCGGTCGCCTTCCTGCTGACCGGTCTCGGCGACCAGTACCCCCAGATGGGGCGTCAGCTCTACGAGACCGAACCGGTCTTCCGCGCCGAGGTGGACCGCTGCGCGGCCCTGCTGAAGGAGCGGTCCGGCATCGATCTGCCCGCCGCGCTCTACCCCGGGCCGGCCCCCGCCCCCGCCGCCGAGCCGGACCAGGGACCCGACCTGCGCAGGCTGCTCGGCCGCGGGACGGACCCGGTCGACGGTCTGAGCGAGACCGAACAGGCCCAGCCGGCCCTGTTCGTCGTGGAGTACGCGCTGGCCAGGCTGCTCGAACACTGGGGGGTCCGGCCGGACGCCCTCATCGGCTACAGCCTCGGCGAGTACGTCGCGGCCTGCCTGTCGGGCGTGCTCACCCTGGAGGACGCGCTGACCCTGGTGGCCGCGCGGGCCGAACTGAT
Organism: Streptomyces fradiae; assembly: GCF_041270065.1. Lineage (NCBI taxonomy): Bacteria > Bacillati > Actinomycetota > Actinomycetes > Kitasatosporales > Streptomycetaceae > Streptomyces > Streptomyces fradiae. The sequence goes on from NZ_CP065958.1 coordinate 6,164,053, forward strand.
CGGCCGGCTCGCCCCCGGCCGGATGCTCGCGGTGCCGCTGCCCGAGTCGCGGGTCCGCCCGCTGCTCGGCGAACGGCTCTCCCTGGCCGCGGTCAACGGGCCTGAGCTGTGCGTCCTGTCCGGAGAGCCGGACGCGATCGCCGCCGTCGAGGCCGACCTGGCCGCCGAGGGCGTCGCCGCCCGCCGGCTCAACGCCACGCACGCCTTCCACTCCGTCATGATGGAACCGCTCGTCGAGGAGTTCACCCGGCTGGTCGCCGGCTTCGCGCTCAAGCCGCCGTCCGTCCCGTACCTCTCCAACGTGACGGGTGACTGGATCACGGACGAGCAGGCCACCGACCCCGGCTACTGGGCCCGGCACCTGCGCGAGCCGGTCCGGTTCGCCGACGGCGTCCGCAAGCTGTGGGACGAGCCGGACCGGGTCCTCCTCGAAGTCGGCCCTGGCTCCACGCTCGGCGGCATCGCCCTGCGCAACCGCCCCGCCGAGGACGCCGCGGCCCAGCTGGTGCTCGCCACGCTGCCCCCGTCCTTCGACCGGCGCCCGGCGGCCGCCTTCCTGCGCGGCACGCTCGGCAAGCTCTGGCTCGCCGGGGTCCCGGTGCGGTGGCCCGCCCTCGACGGCGGCCCGGTCCGGGTCGCCCTCCCGACCACTCCGTTCGACCTGCGCGAGCACCGCGTCACGCCCCGCTGGGAGACCGAGCAGGCGCCGCCGGCGGCCCCCGCGCTGGTCCGCAAGGAGAACCTCGCCGAGTGGTTCTCCGTACCGGCCTGGGAACCGCTGCCGCCGCTGCTCGCCGGGGCCGGCGCCGCCGGAGAGCCCACCGACGAACCCGCCGACTGGCTGGTGTTCCTCGACGACCACGCGGTCGGCGACCACGTCGTCGCCCGGCTGACCGGGCGCGGACACCGGGTGGTGACGGTCCGGGCCGGCGACGCCTGGCACGAGCTTGGCGACGGGCGCTACACCGTACGGCCCGACCGCGCCGAGGACTACGCCGCCCTGCTGCGCGAGCTCGACCGGGCCGGCGCACTGCCGCGGCACATCGTGCACTGCTGGACCGTGACCGGCCCCGACGACGTCCCGGACCCCGGCGAGCTCCGCCGGCGGGCCTTCGACAGCCTGCTGTTCCTGGCCCAGGCGCTCGGCGCGACCGGCGCCGCCGGCGAGGTCGACGTCACGGTCGTCTCCAGCGACCTGCACCCGCTGCACGGCAGCGGCTCGCAGCCGGGCAAGGCCCTGCTGCTCGGCCCCACCCAGGTCTGGCCGCGCGAGTCGGCCGGCGTCGCCTGCCGCAGCGTGGACATCAGCCTCACCGCCCCCGCGAGCCGCCGTGACGTGCCCCGGGCCCTGGACGCCCTCGTGGCGCAGCTGCACCAGCCCGTCACCGACCACCAGATCGCGCTGCGCGGCACCGGCCGCTGGCGGCGGGTGTTCCTGCCCGCCCCGGTCGACCGCACCGAGCAGCCCCATCCCCGGCTGCGCCCGGGCGGCACCTACCTGATCACCGGCGGTCTGGGCGGCATGGCCCTGGAGCTGGCCGGGCACCTGGCCCGGACGGCCGGTGCCAACCTGGTGCTGGTCGGCCGGCACGGGCTGCCGCCCCGCGAGGAGTGGGACGCCCTGACCGCCGGGACGGGCACGGACGCCACGCTCGTCCGGCGGATCGAGCGGGTACGGAGCCTCGAGGAGTCCGGCGCCCGCGTCGAGGTCGTCCGCGCCGACATCACCGACGGCCCGGCCGTGGCCGCGGCGATGCGGCACGCCGTGGAGCGCTTCGGGGCCGTGCATGGCGTCGTGCACGCCGCGGGAGTGCCCGGCGGCGGCCTGATGCAGCTCAAGGACCCGGCGGCGGCCGCCGAGGTGCTCGCCCCGAAGGTGGAGGGCACGCTCGCGCTCCTCGACGCCTGCCGCCAGGTCGCGGCGGACCTGGACTTCGTCGTCCTGTGCTCCTCCCTGCTCTCCGTCACCGGCGGGCTCGGGCAGGTGGACTACTGCGCGGCCAACGCCTTCCTGGACGCCGTCGCCCACCACCACGACGCCCTCGGCGACCTGCCGGTCACGGCGATCGACTGGGACGCCTGGCGCGAGGTCGGCATGGCCGAGCGCACGGTCGGCGGGTCCGCCGGGGCGAACCCCGGCGCCGGCGCCGCCGCGGAGACCGGCCATCCGCTGCTCACGCGCCGGCTCACCGCCACCGAGCGGCACGCGGTCTACGCGGCCGACTTCAGCGCGGACCGCAGCTGGCTCGTCGACGAGCACCGCATGCTGGGCCACCCGGTCGTCCCCGGCACCGGTCACCTGGAGCTGGTCCGGGCTGCGGTGGCCGAGCACTCCGGCCGGGAGCCGCGGGAGCTGTCGGACATCACCTTCCTCTCCCCGATCGTGGTGGACGAGAACCGGCCCCGCGAGGTCCGGGTGGTGCTCGACCGCAGCGGAGACGCCTCTACGTTCTCCGTGGTCAGCCGGTACGACGGCAAGGCCGCCTGGCAGCTCAACTCGACCGGCCGGGCGACCGTCGGCGACCGGGGGGACCGGCCGGACACCGAGCGCCGCCACGCCGAGCGCCTGGACATCGCGGCCCTGACCGGGCCGGACGGCCTGCGCCCGGTGGAACGTCCCGTGCACGAGGGCCCGATGGGCTTCGCGGGCCGCTCGCTGTGCCTGGAGCGGATGTACGCCGGCGACCGGGAGTACCTGGCCCTGCTCGCGCTCCCGGAGCGGTACGCCCACGAGGTCCCGGAGCTGGCCCTCCACCCGTCGCTGATGGACCTCGCGACCGCCTTCGTCGGGGTGCACGCGGCGAAGGAGTTCCGCATTCCCATCTCGTACGGCCGGGTCACCCAGTACGCCCCGCTCACCGCCCGCGTCTACAGCCACCACCGCTATGCCGTGGCCGACGACCCGGCGCTCGAGACCCTCTCCGCCGACGTGACGATCACCGACGAGGACGGGCGTGTGCTGGTCGTCGTCGAGGGATTCGTCCTGAAGCGGACCGGTGACCTCACCGAACGCCTCGCGGGCCTGCGCAGCGGTACGTCCGAGGAGATCGTCGGCTACCGCTTCGCCGAGGCCGAGGCCGAGGCCGAGGACGAGGACGGGCCGGGGCGCGAGGCCCCGGGCGTCGCCTTCCTGCGGCAGCAGCTGGCGCAGGGCATCCGGCCGGACGAGGGCGTGGCCGCCTTCGACCGGATCCTGGCGGCGGCCCCGGGCCCCCAGGTCGCCGTGTGCACCCAGGACCTGGACGCGGTCATGGCCCAGGTGATCGCCGAGGGCGCGGGCGCGGGCCCGCGGGAGGACGCCGCCGGCGCCGCTCCGGCCGGCCCCGCCCACCCCCGGCCGCATCTGATGACCCCGTACACCGCCCCGCGCGGGGACACCGAGAGCGCGCTGGCCGCGCTCTGGCAGGACCTGCTCGGCCTGGACCGGGTCGGCGCGCACGACGACTTCTTCGAGCTCGGCGGGCACTCCCTGCTCGGCATCCAGCTCGCGGCGCGGCTGCGCGCGGAGCTGGGCGTCGACGTGGCCGTCGGCACCGTCTTCAACGCGCTCACGGTGGCCGGTCTCGCCGCCGTCGTGGACCGGCTGAAGGAGGAGGCGCGGTGACGGCCGCCCCGGCGAAAGCCCGCCCGGAGGACGAACGGAACGACAACGGCATGGAGGAGAACATGGAAGCGCTGCGCGCGGTGGGTGTGGCCGGCGCCGGAGTGATGGGCCGCGAGGTGGCCCAGGTGCTGTCCCAGCACGGACTGCGGGTCGTCCTCGTCGACGTCTCCGAGGAGGCGCTGGACGGGGCCCGCAGGGCCATCGAGCAGAAGGTCCGCTTCCAGCGGCTGCTGGGCGCCGGCGGACCGGAGGTCCCCGTCGCCGAGGTGCTGGAGCGGATCACCTTCGCCACCGACTACAGCGGGTTCACCGAGGTCGACTTCGTCATCGAGAACGTCACCGAGGACTGGGAGACCAAGCGCCGGGTGTACGAGGAGATCGACCGGCTCTGCCCGGAGCACGCCGTCTTCGCGGTGAACACCTCCTGCATCCCGATCACCAAGGTGGGCGGCGCGGTGTCGCGCCCGGACCGGGTCATCGGCACCCACTTCATGAACCCGGTCACGCAGAAGCCGGTCGTCGAGGTCATCCGGGGGCACCACACCTCCGAGGCGACCATCGCCACCACACAGCGGCTGCTCGCGGCCATGGGCAAGGAGGGCATCGTCGTCAACGACGCCCCCGGCTTCGTGTCCAACCGCGTGCTCATGCTGACCATCAACGAGGCGGCCTTCCTCCTCCAGGACGGCGTCAGCACCGTCGAGGACGTCGACCGGATCTTCAAGACCTGCTTCGGCCACACGATGGGGCCGCTGGAGACGGCCGACCTCATCGGCCTCGACACCATCCTGCTCTCGATCGAGGGCCTGTACGAGAGCTTCGCCGACAGCAAGTACCGGCCCTGCCCGCTGCTGCAGCGCATGGTCCACGCCGGACTGCACGGCCGCAAGAGCGGCCACGGCTTCTACGACTACGGCGGGCGGCCCGCCGCCTGACGCGGCCCCGCCCTCCACCCTCCCCCTCACCCGAACACCCTCACCCGCACACCCGCACAGAGAGGTCCCCGATGGACGCCATCAAGTCCGCCACCAGGGAATTCATCGGCAAGTACGTACGCAACCGGGAACTCGGCGACAGCGACGACCTGTTCGCCTCCGGCTTCGTGAACTCGCTCTTCATCATGCAGCTGGTGATGTTCGTGGAGAGCGAGCTGGCGACCCCGGTCGCCGACGAGGACCTCCGGATGGACAACTTCCGCAGCGTGGACGCCGTGGCCGCCTTCGTGGCGCGCAAGGCCGCGGCCGCCACGCCGACCGCCTGACGACCACGGGGTAGCACGATGCAGTTGACGGCGCGGCAGGAGAGCCTGTTCGCGGAAGCCCGGTCCTACGCGGCGGCGGAGATCGCCCCGTACGCCGGTGCGTGGGACGAGAACGAGGCCGTGCCCGAATCGGCCGTCGCCGGCTTCGCCGCGCGCGGCCACCTCGGTGCCCTGGTGCCTCGCGAGTACGGAGGCGCCGGGCTCGACGCGGTCTCCTTCGGACTGCTGAACGAGGCGGTCGGGCACGCCTGTTCGTCGATGCGCAGTCTGCTGACCGTGCACAGCATGGTGGTGCACGCGGTGACCCGCTGGGGGAGCGAGGAGCAGCGCGCCCACTGGCTGCCCCGCCTCGCCGCCGGCGAGAGCGTCGGCGCCTTCGGGCTCTCCGAGGCCGAGGCCGGCAGCGACGCCGGGCGGCTGAGCACCACCGCGGAACGCCTGCCGGACGGCGGCTACACCCTCACCGGCGCCAAGAAGTGGACCACCTTCGGACAACGGGCCGACGTCTTCCTGGTGTTCGCCCGGCTCGACGGGCAGATCACCGCGTTCCTCGTCGGACGCGACGCACCCGGCCTGGAGGTCGTACCCGTCACCGGCATGCTCGGCACCCGGGCCTCGCTCCTGGCCGAACTGCGGATGGACGACTGCCGGGTGCCGGCCGACGCCCTCGTGGGGCGGCCGGGCTTCGGCCTGTCGGCGGTGGCCACCAGCGCGCTGGACATCGGCCGCTACAGCGTGGCGTGGGGGTGCGTCGGCCTGCTCGCCGCGTGCGCCGACGCCGCCACGGCGCACGCGGACCGGCGCGTCCAGTTCGGCCGGCCGCTGGGCGAGCACCAGCTGGTACGCCGCATGATCGCCGACATGGTCACCGACGCGACCGCGGCCCGGCTGCTGTGCCTGCGGGCGGGGCGGCTGAAGGACGCGGGCGACCCGGCGACCGTGGACGCGACCTGGATGGCCAAGTACTTCGCCTCCGTCAAGGCGTTCCGTGCGGCGGCCGACACCGTACAGATCTTCGGGGCCGCGGGCTGCGCCGAGGGCCACCCGGCCCAGCGCATGCTCCGGGACGCCAAGATCATGGAAATCATCGAGGGAAGCACCCAAGTGCAGCAGGACTACCTGGCGCAGGCCGCCCTGCGGGAGCGTGCCGCATGAGCGAGACCGGCACGACCGCGAAGACCGCCGAGACCGCCGAGACCGCCGAGACCGCCGACACCGGCAAGACCGTGAAGTGCGTGGTGTGGGACCTGGACCACACCGTCTGGGACGGAGTCCTCCTGGAGGACGGGCGGGTCACCGTGCGGCCCGGCGTCGCCGACGCCATCCGGACCCTGGACGAGCGCGGCATCCTCCACTCGATCGCCAGCCGCAACGACCACGCCGCCGCCATGGCCCGGCTCGAAGAGCTCGGCCTGGCTGAGTACTTCCTGCACCCGCAGATCAACTGGGGTGCCAAGTCGGCGTCCGTGCGGTCCGTGGCCGAGGCGCTGAACATCGGCCTGGACACGATCGCGTTCATCGACGACCAGCCCTTCGAGCGGGACGAGGTCTCCTTCGCGCTTCCGCAGGTGCGCTGCCTGGACGCGGCCGAGCTGCCCGGACTGACCCGGCTGCCGGAGCTGATGCCGCGCTTCGCGACGGACGACTCCCGGCGCCGCCGCGAGATGTACCGGGCGGACCAGGTACGGAAGGACGCCGAGGAGCGGTTCGACGGAGCCCAGGACGAGTTCCTGGCCCGCCTCGGCATGCGGTTCGAGATCGCCCCCGCGGGCGAGCCGGACCTGCAGCGCGCCGAGGAACTGACCGTCCGCACCAATCAGTTGAACACGACCGGCGTCACCTACTCGTACGAGGAGCTCGACGCCTTCCGCACCTCGGACCGGCACCTGCTGCTCACCGCCTCGCTCACCGACCGGTACGGGCCGTACGGCACCATCGGGCTCGCCCTGGTGGAGAAGGGGGAGGAGGACTGGCACCTCCGGCTGCTGCTGATGTCCTGCCGGGTGATGTCGCGGGGCGTGGGAACCGTGCTGATCAACCACGTCAAGCGGCTGGCCCGGGACGCCGGGGCCCGGCTGATCGCGGACTTCGTGCCGACCGACCGCAACCGGATGATGTACGTCTCCTTCAAGTTCAACGGCTTCGAGGAGATCTCCCGCGAGGACGGGCGGGTGCGGTTCGCCGCCGACCTGTCGTCCATCCCGCCGGACCCGGCCTACCTCGACGTCCGGGCAGCCGGCTGACCGCCCGACCGCCCGACCGCTTGCGGGGGCCGGCCGCCGGGCCGGCCCCCGCTTCGTCGTATCAGCTCCGTCGTATCCGTTTCCGCATGCCCGCTTCCGTATATCCGTTTTCCGCACACCGAGGACACATGATGACTCTTTCCCAGAAGAAGGCCCTGGTCACCGGAGGCTCGCGCGGCATCGGCCGCGGGGTCGTCGAGCGGCTCGCCGCCGAGGGCGCCGACGTGGCCTTCACCTACCGCGAGCGCGAGGCCGAGGCCAAGGAGGTCGTGGCGGCGGTCGAGGCCGCCGGGCGCACCGCGTACGCCCTCCGCGTGGACCTCACCGAGGTCGCCGAGGTGCGCCGCACCATGGCGGAGGCGCACCGCCTGCTCGGCGGCCTCGACATCCTGGTGAACAACGCCGCCGCGGCGGCCACCGCGACGCGCATCGACGCCGTGACGGAGGAGGAGTTCGACGGGGCGATGGCGGTCAACGCCCGGGCCGTGTTCTTCGCCCTCCAGGAGGCCTCGCGGCTGATGAACGACGGCGGCCGCATCATCAACCTCTCGACCGCCAACACCGCGCTGCCGGTGCCCGGTGTGTCGCTGCACGCCGGCAGCAAGGCCGCCGTCGAGCAGTACACCCGCGTGGCGGCGCAGGAGTTCGGCCCGCGGGGCATCACCGTCAACGCGATCTCGCCGGGCGCCACCGACACCGAGCTGCTGCGGGCCAACATCACCCAGGAAGGCATGGAGCTGGCCGTCCGGATGACCCCGCTGGGCCGGATCGGCGAGCCCGCCGACATCGCCGGTGTGGTGGCCTTCCTCTGCGGCCCGGACGGCGGCTTCGTCAGCGGCCAGAATCTGCGCGTGACCGGCGGCATGGTCTGACCGCCGCCCCGTACGACAAGAGCCCGACCGGTCCGCGGACCGGTCGGGCTCTTCGCTGCCCCGGGGGCGCGGCCTCAGGCCGTGCTCAGCTCCTCGGCAGCGGGGTCCCCGGAGGCCGGTTCGCCGGAGTCCGGTTCCCCGGAGGCCGTCCTGCGTTCCTCGCGCCGGGCCGCCACCCGCTCCCGCAGCAGCCGCGCCCGGCGGAAGAGCGCCTGGTAGTCCGCGTCACGGACGAGCACGGCGTCGATGGCCATCATGGCGAAGCCGAACGTCATCAGGCCCATGCCGGCCATGATGCCGATGTGCATCCCGGCGATGCCCAGGACGACCGCCTCGCGGAACCACCGGCGCGAGGTGAGCGCCGCCGGGAGGACGAGCAGCTGCACCACGATCGCGAAGTAGGTGACGAGGGTCGTCAGGACCAGACTGTCCATCAGCTGGGGGAAGGCGGAGCTGTAGGTGTACTGCCAGACATGGCTGATGTAGTAGAGCGCCGTACCCTCCTGCCACTGCGGCGCGGCCACCTTCCACAGGGCGGAGACGACATAGACCACGCACGCCTGGAAGACGATCAGCACGGCCGCCGTGTTGTGCAGCGAGGTCCGCAGATGCGGCTCGCCGGCGCGCCGCTCAAGGCGTGCGCGGACGCCCTTGGCCAACGGGCTGAAGTGGGCGTTGACGGTGGCGCCCATCAGCAGGATCAGCACGATGCCGGTGAGCGCGTCGCCGCCCTCCCACATCGTGTAGTTGCGGTGGTAGATGGAGGTCATGAACACCGCGTGGACCACCGTCAGGCTGCGCGAGCCGAGCACCGTCCAGGCGAGCGAGACCAGCAGCCCGGCGAAGTACACGAGGTCGAACCAGGTGCGGCCGTCGCTGAGCGCGTACAGCGAGAAGATGTGCTGGTCCCCGGTCAGCGCCTTGAAGGCGGCGAAGCCGGAATAGCTGTCCGGCCCCCACAGGAACGCGCGGTAGGGGATGTTGGAGACGTAGTACAGCGTGGTGCTCACGCCCAGCAGGACGCGGCAGAGCGAGAGTCCGACGAGGTACTTCGGGTGGCTGGACACACCGCGCAGCGCACGCGCGGCGGAGGTCTTCAGTCGGTCCATGGCTGGGCTCCAGGCCGGTAGTCGAACCAGCCGAGGTCGGTGAACACCTCGGAGCGGGGGTCCTCGGGCGAGTGGCGCACGTCGAAGCGCTTGACGGGCGTGTACGTGTAGTAGGCGCGCAGCCGGGTGACCCGGCCGTCCAGGTGGAGCTCGTCCACCAGCGGCGAAAGGACGGTGGCGGTGTCCGTCTTGGCCGCCTCCCGCAGGGCCGTCAGCTCGTTCTGCTGCCCGGAGAAGTCGGAGAGCGCCTTCTTCCGGGCCTCGTCGACGGCCGCCTCCTTGTCGTGCAGGCTGCCGAGTTCGACGCCGAGGTAGAGGCCGACCGCGCCCATGCGGTTCGGGGCGATGCGGATCTCCCGGGCGGTGCCGGCCATCTCGCGGGACAGCGACACCGGCTCGGTGGTGTGCCGGCCGCTCGCGTTCTCGTACTCGACCTGGTAGAAGACCTCGCCGTTGTAGTCCACCGAGTACGGGGCGAGGAGCATCCAGCTCTGCCGGAAGTAGGTGTCGGCGACCGGCGCGACCGCCTGGTACGCCTGGGTCCGCGCGGGCGAGACGGGCGCGTTGACGATGAGCGTCATGGCGACGAAGGCCAGGCCGAGCAGCGGCGGCAGCCCCATGCCGAGCAGTCTCCACCGGCCGGTGCCGGTGCGTGGTTCCGTCATGACCGGGGCTCCTGCTCCTGGGCCTGCTCCTGGGTGGCGGGGCGCGGGCCGGTGCTGCCGGCGATGCCCCAGCGGTGGGCCGGGACGGGTGTGAGGACGATCCAGGTCTGGTCCCGGATCTCCTCGCCGAACACGTTCACCGTCGCCTGGGTGAGCTGTTCGACCAGCTCCCGCTCGGTCTGCTCGGTCAGACGCTGTTCGAAGATCTTGACCTCGATGAAGGGCATGGTGGTTCCTGTCTGTCAGACGGCGGCGGCCGTGCCGCCGCGGAGGTTCGCGGCCGCGCCGGTGACGGCGGTGAGGGCGGCGGTCAGGGCGTCGACGAGATGGTCGACCTGGGAGTCGGTCAGCCCCGGGTGGCAGGGCAGGTTCATGTGCTGCTCGAACCAGAGCCGTTCGGCGACGGGGCACTCGCCGGGGCCGTGCCCGCGGAACCGCCACTCCGGCGTCAGATGCAGCGGGAAGTAGCGCAGCTGGGCCTCCACACCCCGCGCGTCGAGCTCGCGCAGCAGGGCGTCGCGCGTGTCCCGGTCGCTTACGAGGAAGGTGTAGAGGTGGTAGGCGTGGCCGACGCCCTCCGGCGCGGCGACCGGCCGGGTGCCGGGGAAGGCCGCGAGGACCTCGTCGAGCCTGCGGGCGATCAGCCGGCGGCGGGCCACCAGCTCGTCGAGCCGGTCCAGTTGGGCCAGGCCCACCGCGGCCGCCGCCTCGGACATCGTGGCGTTCGTGCCGGAGTTGCGGATGCCGGTGCAGGCGCGGTCGTAGATCTCGTCGGCGAACATCATCCAGGGCAGTGCGGCGGGCGCCTCCGCCGCGGCCGTACCGTGCTCGACGTAGACGCCGTCGACCGAGTTGTCCCGGTGGCGGCGCACCCGCTCCGCCCAGTCGTCGCGGTCCAGGGTGATCATGCCGCCCTCACCGAGGCTGGTGATGTTCTTGGTGGAGTGGAAGCTGAAGGTCGCGATGTCGGCCAGCGCACCGGGCCGGCGGCCGTGGTAGGTGGCGCCGAGCGCGTGGGCGCTGTCCTCGATCACCGTGATGCCGCGGGGCCGGGTGAGCGCCATGATGGCGTCCATGTCCGCCGGGCAGCCGCCGTAGTGGACCAGGATCACGGCCCGGGTCCGGTCGGTGATCAGCGGTTCGAGGGCGGCCGGGTCCATGTTCAGGGTGAGCGGGTCGATGTCGCAGAACCTGACCGTGACGTCCAGGTCGAGCAGCGGCTGGATGCTGGCCTGGAAGGTCTGCGGCGTCACCACGACCTCGTCGCCCGGGGCCAGGTCGAGCAGCCGGATGGCGATCTCCAGGGCCACCGTCCCGCTGGTCACCGACAGGGCGTGCCGGGCGCCGACGTGGCGGGCGAAGGCCTGTTCGAACGCCTCCCGCCACCCCCCGGCGGAGAGCGGGGCGTCGGAGGAGACGAGCCGCCCCAGGACGTCCAGTTCGCGATCGCCGATGACGCTGCCTCGGCGGCCGCCCGGCACGACGTAGCGTTGCTGCATACGGAGGTACCCCCATGACGGAAAGGCGTCCCGCGCCGTGCGGGACGTGGGCTGATGGGTGCCCGCGTGCCGGGCCCGGCGGAGCCGGGGCACGCGGGCGCGCCCCGGCGGCGTGGATCGCCGGGGCGGCGGTCCCGCCGGCCGGGGCGGACGCGGTCAGTCGGCGGCGGCCATGCGCTGCGCGAGTTCCGCGGAGAGGGCCTTCTTGTCGACCTTGCCGAGCCCGGTCAGCGGGAAGGCGTCGATGACTTCGAGGCGGTCCGGCAGCTTGTACTCGGCAAGGCCGCGGGCGCGCAGCAGACGCTTGAGCTCGGGGAGCCGGGGCGGCTCGCCGGCCGGTACGACGAAGGCGCAGACCCGTTCGCCCATGACCTCGTCGGGCATGGCGACCACGGCGGCCTGCTGGATCCCGTCGTGCACGGCGGTGACGTGCCGCTCCACCTCGGTGGCCGAGACCTTGTCGCCGCCGCGGATGACGACGTCCTTGACCCGGCCCTGGACGACCATGTCCCCGTCCTCGGTGAAGCGCACGAGGTCGCCGCTGCGGTAGAAGCCGTCCTCGGTGAACGCCCCGGCGTTGTGCTCCTCGGCGCGGTAGTAGCCGCGCAGGGTGTACGGGCCGCGGGTCAGCAGTTCACCGGTCTCGCCCGGGGCCACCGGCCGGTCCTCGAAGTCCACCACCCGGATCTCGTCGGCGGGGGAGATGGGCCGGCCCTGGGTGGTGAGCACCCGGTCGAGCGGGTCGTCGTAGCGGGTGAAGGTGAGGAGGCCCTCGGCCATGCCGAACACCTGCTGGAGCCGGCAGCCCAGGGCCGGGGTGACCCGGGCGGCCACCTCGGGGTGGAGCTTGGCGCTGCCGATCTGCAGCACCGAGAGGCTGCTCAGATCCCGCTCGGTCCACTCGGCCGCGTCCAGCCACATGTGGGCGATGGTCGGCACGCAGGAGGTCATGGTGACCCGCTCCCGCTCGATGAGCGCGAAGCACTCGTCGGGGTTCGGCGTCCTGGCGAGCACGACCGTGCCGCCCTTGCTCAGGGTGCCGAGCACGCCCGGGCAGCCCCAGGTGAAGTTGAACTCGATCGGAAGGACGGCCAAGTAGATGGTGTCGCCGTCGAGTTCGCAGATCTCCGAGGCGGCGCGGATCTGGTACGCGTAGTCCTCGTGGGTCCGCGGGATGAGCTTGGGCAGCGCGGTCGTGCCGCCGGACAGCAGGAAGAAGGCGGCGTCCGTCGGGTCCGCGCCGGCCGGCTCGTCCTGGGCCGGGACCGCGGCCGGAGTCGCCGACAGCTCCTCCAGGGAGCTGTGCGGGCCGGGGTCGCCGAGGACGAACACCTCGCGCAGGGACGGGACCGAGGCGAGCACCTCCGAGGCCAGTTCGCGGTGGTCGAAGCCCTGATGGACGTCCGGCACCACATAGGCGACGGCACCGGAGTGCGCGCACAGATGGCTGATCTCGTGGCGCCGGTGCGCCGGCAGCGCGAAGACGGGCAGCGCGCCGAGCCGGAAGAGACCGAAGCAGACGGCCACGAACTCCGGGGTGTTGGGGAGCTGGACCACGACCCGGTCGCCCGGCCCGACGCCGCGCGCGGCGAAGCCCGCAGCCAGCCGGTCCGCCCAGGTGTCGAGTCCGGCGTACGTCACGCGCCGGTCACCGCCGACGAGGGCGGTCCGGTCGCCGTACGCGGCCGCCCAGCCGCGCAGCAGCCGCCCCAGCGTCTCCCCCCGCCAGTATCCGGCCTCCCGGTATGCCGCTGCGGTGGCCTCCGGCCAGGGAACGCATCCGTCCTGCATTTTCAGTCCTTTCTCCTGTCAACACAATCGATGGTTTCCGGGGCTGATATTTTGGTGATGCTAACCGAGCCGTCAGAGTTTCGGCACCGCCAATATCCGACGCTTTAGGATGCGGCACAACGCGTCAATAGCCCCTTTTAAGGGGCCTTTTAGGGGCGGCGGCTAGGGTTGATTCCCGGTTGAGCCGTCAGACGGATCCGAATGGTGCGGTGTGGAAATTGAGTAACCAAGGTGTCATTCCGGAGGACAAGGCGGAGCTGCGGCGGGTGCTCGCCGACCGGCTCGGTGTCAGCGTCTCCGAGGTGACGGACGACGTGAATCTCCAGGACCTCGGACTCGACTCGATCGGTGTCATGGGCATCGTGTCGGGCTGGCAGCGAGGCGGCCTCCAGGGCGAGATCGCCGAATTCGCCGCGATGCCCACCCTCAAGGCCTGGTGGGAACTCATCTCCCGGTAAGTCACGGGGCGGCCCGCCCGGCGGCGCCTGTCATTCCCTCAGCAAGCCATTGGAGTCACGATGCAATTCGGCGTGAATTTCTTTCCCGTTGTCGACCCGGCGAAGAAGAGCGCGAGCGACTACTTCGACGAGGCGCTCCGCCTGGTGTGCCTGGCCGAGGAGCTCGGCTTCGAGCACGCCCAGTGCGTGGAGCACTACTTCTCCCCGTACGGCGGCTACATGCCCGACCCGGTCACCTTCCTCACCGCGGCCGCCGCGCGCACCAGCCGGATCCGCATCGGCACCGGAGCGGTCATCCCCGCCTTCACCCACCCGCTGAAGCTGGCCGGCAAGCTCGCGATGCTGGACAACCTCTCCCACGGGCGGCTCGACGTCGGCTTCGGCCGCGCCTTCCTGCCGCAGGAGTTCGAGGCCTTCGGCATCGACATCGACGAGAGCCGGGCCCGCTTCGCCGAGGGCGTCGAGGTCTGCCGTCGCCTGTGGTCCGAGCAGGACGTGGTCTGGGAGGGCTCCTTCCACCGGTTCGGCCCCGTCACGATGCTCCCGGAGCCCGTCCAGAAGCCGCACCCGCCCATCTTCATCGCCTCCGCGATGAGCCCGGACTCGTGCGCCGCCGCCGGACGCGCCGGACACCACCTCCAGGTGGTGCCGTCGGTGACCTCCCGCGAGCAGCTCCAGTCGATGCTGGCGGGCTACCGCGAGGCCTGGCGGGAGGCCGGCCACCCGGGCAGCCCGCGCATCCAGATCAAGTACACCTGCTACGTGGCCGAGGACCGCGCCAAGGCGCTCGACCTCGCCGAGACCTTCGAGGTCAACTACGTCGAGCACATGGCCGAGGCGGTGGCGAGCTGGGGCCGGACGCGCAGCGACGCGTACCGCGGCTACGAGCAGTTCGTCGAGAAGGTCAAGAAGTACGACTTCCGGCAGTCGCACGCCGACAACAAGGTGCTCGCCGGCACCCCGGACGAGGTGCGCGAGCAGATCGCCGTGCTCGTCGACTGGTTCGGCGCGGACCCCACGCTCAGCCTCCAGTTCAACCCCGGCCACATGCCCTACGAGGACGCCGAGCGCGCCATGACGCTCTTCGCCGAGCACGTGATGCCCGCCTTCACCGGCCCGGAGCAGCCGGCATGACCCGGACGCCCGACGCGGACGTCGCGGTGGTGGGGCTCGGCGCCTGGGGGGCCTCGGCCCTGTGGCAGCTGGCCTCGCGCGGCGTGCGCGTGCTCGGCTTCGAGCGGTACGGGCTCGGCCACCCCTTCGGCGCGTCGCACGGCGGCACCCGGATGTTCCGCGTCACCTGCCTCGAACACCCCGGACTCGTACCGCTGGCCCAGCGGTCCCGGCAGCTGTGGCAGCAGCTGGAGACCCTCACCGGCCGCGCCCTCTTCGACCAGGTGGGCGCGGTCCTGATGGGCCCCGCGGACGGACACATCGCCGGCGGTTCGCTGCGGGCCGCCCGGGAGCACGACCTGCCCGTGGAGACCCTGACCGCCGGTGAGCTGAGCCGGTGGCTGCCGCAGCACGCGGCGTTCCAGGACGGCGACATCGGCGTCCGCGAGCCGGAGGCCGGATTGATCCGGCCGGAGGCGGCGGTCCGCGCCGCCGTCGGCGCGGCGGCCGCGGCCGCCGCCCGGGTCCTCACCGACACCCGGGTCACCGCGATCGAACCGGCCGGCGACGGCGTGGTCGTCCGCACCCCCGCCCGTGACTTCCGGGTCGGGCAGGTCGTGGTGACGGCGGGCCCGTGGCTCGACACGCTGGTGCCCGGACTGCCCCTGGAGACCGTACGGGTCCCCCAGACCTGGTTCCGGCCGGCCGGCGACCCCGCACCGTTCACCCTCGACCGGCTGCCGCCCTTCATGCGGGAGCTCGGCGGCCGCGGCGCCATCTGGGGCCACGGTTCCCACGACGGCCCGGACGTCAAACTCGGCCTGGAGGACGGCGGAAGCGCCTTCCGGGTCACCCCCGCTGACGACTGCGACCGCGGCGTCACCCCGGAGGACTGGACCGCCGTCTCCGGCCTGCTTGCCGAGGCGGTGCCCGGCATGGGCGCCGTGCCGTCGCGGACCGAGGTCGGCATGTTCAGCCGCACTCCCGACAAGCAGTTCCTCATCGGCCGCCCGCACGGCGACCCGCGACTGGTCGTCGCCGGCGGCTGCAACTTCCACGGCTTCAAGCACTCCACCGGCATCGGGGAGGCGCTGGCCGACATCGTCCTCGGCCGGCCGACCGGCTGTCCGCTGGACTTCGCCGATCCCAACCGATTCCTGTAAGTCCTCGCCGGGAGAAAGTCTCAAGCATGCGCGATCGGGAAGAGACACGCCGGCCGCTCACCGGAGCCCAGCTCGGTGTGTGGTTCGCCCAGCAGGTCGACCCTGCCAACGCGGCCTACAACACCGCCCAGTACGTCGAGGTCGCCGCACCCGCCGACGCGTCCCGCCTGGAGCGGGCGCTGCGGCGCGCGGTGGCCGAGACCGACGCCCTCACCGTGCGGTTCACCGTGCACGACGGGCAGCCCCGGCAGACTCCGGCGCCGCTCGCCGGGCCGCTGCTCGACGTCGTGGACCTGAGCGCCGAGCCGGACCCGGCGGCCGCGGCCGGCCGGTGGATGCGCGAGGACGCCGCCACCGCCGTCGACCTGCTGCGCGGGCCGCTCTTCCGCAACGCCCTGCTCGTGCTCGGACCGGACCGGTTCCGCTGGTACCTGCGCTGCCACCACACGCTCCTGGACGGGTACGGCTTCCAGCTGCTCGCCGCGCGCACCGCCGAGATCTACACCGCCGAGGCGGCAGGCGCGGAGCCCCGCCCGCGCTGGTTCGGCACCCTCGACGACCTGGCCGGCGCCGAGGCCGCCTACCGGTCCTCCGAGCGCTTCGGCGCCGACCGCGCCTACTGGGCCGAGCGGATGGCCGGCGCCTCGGACGCCGTCACCCTGGCCCGCCGGCCCTTCGACGGCCCCGCCGTCGACCCCCTCACGGCCGGCCCGGCCCGGGTCCTCGAAGCGCCCCGGGCCGACCGGGCCGAGCTCGTGGTCGCCGCGCTCGCCGGCTATCTGCACCGCATGACGCAGGCCGAGGACATCACGCTCGGCGTCCCGGTGGCCGGCCGCTGGGGCGCCGCCGCCACCACCCCCGGCGTCGTCGTCAACGTGCTGCCGCTGCGCCTCTCGGTGCCGCGCGGCACCACCGTCGCCGCCCTGCTCGACCAGGCCGCCGAGCGGCTGCGCGAGCTCCGGAGCCACCAGCGCTACCGCAGCGAGGACGTCCTGCGCGACCTCAGCATGGTCGGACGGCAGCTCACCGGCCCGCTGGTCAACATCAAGTACTACGACCGGGAGCTGGACTTCGCCGGCGGCCGGGCGACCGTCGCCACCGTCGCGCCCGGGCCCATCGACGACCTGTCCGTCGTCGTCGGCGACGACCCGGCGACCGGCGGTCTCACCGTCGCGTTCGAGGCCAACCCCGGCCGCTACGGCGAGCCCGAACTGGCCGCCCACCACCGGCGGTTCACCGGATTCCTCGCCGCCCTGGCCGAGGCGGACCCCGACACCCCGCTCGCCCGGATCCCGGTGCCCGCCACGGCCGTGCGCCGGTCCGCCCGCCCGGCCCGCTCCGCCGCCCCGCGCGGCGCCACCCTGCACGAGGCGTTCGAGGCCCAGGCGGCCCGCACGCCCGACCGCACCGCGGTGACCAGCGACGGGACGCGGCTCACCTACCGGGAGCTCGACGCCCGCGCCAACCGCCTCGCGCGCCTGCTGCTGCGCCGGGGCCTGGGCCCCGGCCGGCTGGCCGCCCTGGCCCTGCCGCGCGGCGCGGACCTGGTGACCGCGCTGCTCGCCGTCCTCAAGACGGGCGCCGGCTATCTGCCGCTCGACCCGCAGTACCCCGCGGACCGTCTGCGGTTCACGCTGGAGGACGCCGCCCCGGCCCTGGTGCTCACCGACACCGGCGCCGCCGACCGGGTACGGGGCGTGGTGGACCCGCTGCTCCTGGACGACCCCGCGGTCGCCGCCGAGCTGGACGGACTCCCCGAGACCGACCTGACCGACGCCGAGCGCGGATCCGCTGCCGGCCCGGCGAGCCCGGCCTACGTCATCTACACCTCCGGCTCGACCGGCCGGCCCAAGGGCGTGGCCGTCACCCACCACAACGTCCTGCGCCTCTTCCAGCAGACCGACCACTGGTTCGGCTTCGGCGCCGACGACGTGTGGACGCTCTTCCACTCGTACGCCTTCGACTTCTCCGTGTGGGAGATCTGGGGACCGCTGCTGCACGGCGGCCGGCTCGTCGTGGTGCCCTTCGACACCAGCCGCTCCCCGGCCGACTTCCTGCGGCTGCTCGTCCGGGAACGGGTGACCGTCCTCAACCAGACCCCGTCGGCCTTCTACCAGCTCGTCGCGGCCGAGCGGGAACGCCCCGACCTGTCCGAGCGGCTGGCGCTGCGCTACGTCGTCTTCGGCGGCGAGGCCCTGGAGACCCACCGCCTGGCGGACTGGTACACGCGCCACGGCGACGACGCGCCGCGCCTGGTCAACATGTACGGCATCACCGAGACGACCGTGCACGTCACCTACGCCGCACTCGACCGCGAGACGGTGCGCGCCGCCCGGGGCAGCGTGATCGGCGAGCCGATCCCCGACCTCGACGTGTACGTGCTCGACAGCGAGCTGCGGCCGGTGCCGGAAGGCGCCACCGGCGAGATGTACGTGGCGGGCCCGGGCCTGGCCCTGGGATACCTGGGGCGGCCCGGCCTGACCGCCGAACGCTTCGTGGCCGACCCCTTCGGCGCCCCGGGCAGCCGCATGTACCGCACCGGCGACCTGGCGTGCGTGCTCGACGACGGGAGCCTGTGCTACCTCGGACGCGCCGACAGCCAGGTGAAGATCCGCGGCTTCCGCATCGAACTCGGCGAGATCGAGGCCGCGTTCGAACGCCACCCCGGCATCGACCGGTGCGCCGTGGTCGTCCGCGAGGACCGGCCCGGCGACAAGCGCCTGGTCGCGTACGCCGTGCCGGCCGCCGGCCCGCGACCGGACCCCGCCGGGCTGCGCCGGCACGCCGCGGGGATCCTGCCCGCCCACATGGTCCCGTCCGCCGTCGAACTGCTCGACGCGCTGCCGCTGACCGCGAACGGCAAGCTCGACCAGCGGGCCCTGCCCGAGCCCGCGGCCCCCGCACCCGCCGCCACCCCGGCGGCCGGGGACACCTCGCGGGAGGCGGCCGTCGGCGCGCTGTTCGCCGAGATCCTCGGCCTGCCCGCGGTCGGAGCCGACGGCAACTTCTTCGACCTGGGCGGGCATTCGCTGCTCGCCGCCAAACTGATCAGCCGCATCCGGACCGAGCTCGGCGTCGAACTCGCCATCGGCGCGCTGTTCGAGAACCCGACCGTCACGGGCATCGCCGCCCTCCTCGGCGACGCGGAATCGGCCGTGCCCGCCCTGCGCCGGGAGCCCCGCCCGGAGACGGTGCCGCTGTCCTTCGCCCAGAGCAGACTGTGGTTCCTCAACCAGGTCGAGGGCCTCTCCGCCACGTACAACGTCCCCGTCGCGATCCGGCTGTCCGGCACCCTCGACCGGGACGCGCTCGACAGCGCGCTCGGCGACCTGCTCGCCCGGCACGAGAGCCTGCGCACGCTCTTCCCGCAGACCGCGGGCGTCCCGCACCAGCTCGTCAGGCCCGCCGGGGAGTGCCGCGTCGAGACGACCCTCGTCGTCTGCCGGCCCGAGGAGCAGCCGGAACGGATCCGTGCCGCCCTGGCCCGGGGCTTCGCGCTGGAGACCGAACTCCCGCTGCGTGCCGTCCTGTTCCGCACCGCGCCCACCGAGCACACCCTCCTGGTGGTGCTGCACCACATTGTCGCGGACGGCTGGTCCGTCACCCCGCTCACCGAGGACCTGGCCACCGCCTACGCGGCCCGCTGCCAGGGCCGCGAACCCGCCTGGCGGGCCGCGCTGCCCGTGCAGTACGCCGACTACAGCCTCTGGCAGCGCCGGGTCCTCGGCGACGAGCGGTCCCCCGGCAGCCGGATGGCCCGGCAGCTCGCCCACTGGACCGAGCGGCTGGCCGGCCTGCCCGAGGAGCTCGCGCTGCCCGCCGACCGGCCCCGCCCGCTCACGGCCGGCTATGGCGGCGGCACCGTGCACGGCCAGGTGGACGCCGCCCTCCACACCCGGCTGCTCCGCCTGGGCCGGGACCGCGGCTGCACCCTCTTCATGGTGCTCCAGGCCGGCCTCGCCGCCCTCCTCACCCGCCTGGGCGCGGGGGAGGACATCCCCCTCGGCACCCCCGTCGCGGGCCGCGGCGACGTGGCGCTCGACGACCTCGTCGGCTGCTTCGTCAACACCCTCGTGCTGCGCACCGACACCTCGGGCTCCCCGACCTTCCACGAGCTGCTCGACCGGGTCCGCACCACCGACCTGGCCGCCTACGAGCACCAGGACCTGCCGTTCGACCGGCTGGTGGAGGTCCTCAACCCGCCCCGGTCGCTGGCCCGGCACCCGCTCTTCCAGGTGATGCTGGCGCTGCGCGAATCGGCCCGGGACGTCCCCGGCCTGCCCGGCCTCACCGCCCGCGTGGAGCCCTGCGACACCGACAGCTCGCGGTTCGACCTGTCCTTCGTGTTCGGCGAGTCGACCGGGCAGGACCGGGCGCCCGGCGGCGTCGACTGCTCGCTCACGTACAGCAGCGACCTCTTCGAACGGGAGACGGCGGAGCGGCTCCTCGCCCGCCTCGTCCTCCTCCTCGAAGCCGCGGCCGACGCCCCGGACCTCCCCATCGGCCTCCTGGAGATCCTCACCGCCCAGGAGCACGAGGGCCTCCTCCAGGGCTGGCAGGGACCGCGCCACGAGCTCGCGGACGCCACCGCCTCCCAGCTCTTCGAGGCACAGGTGGCGCTGGTCCCGGACAAGACCGCCGCCGTCTTCGAGGGCGCCCGGCTGACCTACGCCGAGCTCAACGCCCGGGCCAACCGGCTGGCCCGCCACCTCGTCGCCCAGGGCGTGGGCCCGGAGCAGGTGGTCGCCCTCGCGGTGCCGCGCTCCCTGGAGATGGTGGTCGCCATGCTCGCCGTCTTCAAGGCGGGCGCGGCCTACCTCCCGGTGGACCCCGACTACCCCGCCGACCGCATCCGCTACATGCTGGAGGACGCCCGGCCGGCCCAGGTGCTGACCACCGCCGAGGCCGCCCACACCCTCCCCGGCTCGGTCACCCCCGTCCTCCTGGACGACCCGGGAACCGCGGCCCGCGTCGCGGAGCTGCCCGCCACCGATCTGACGGACGGCGAGCGCCGCGCCCCGCTGCTGCCCGCGCACCCCGCGTACGTCATCTACACCTCGGGCTCCACCGGGCGGCCCAAGGGCGTGGTGGTCTGCCACACCGGCATCCCCGCCCTGCTCGCGAACCAGATCGAGCGGTGCGCCGTCGGACCGGACAACCGGGTCCTGCAGTTCGCCACCGCGAGCTTCGACGCCGCCTTCTGGGACGTCGCCATGGCGCTGTTCACCGGCGGCGCCCTGATCCTCGCCCCCGCCTGGCGCCTGCTGCCCGGCCCCGAGCTCTCCGTGCTCGCCGCCGCCCACGACATCACCCATGTGACGCTGCCGCCGTCGGTGCTCGCGATGCTGCCCGTGGAGGGCGGCCTGCCGGCGGCCACCACGATCGTCGTGGCCGGCGAGGCCACCCCGGCCGACCTGGTCGCCCGGTGGTCGCGCGGCCGGCGGATGGTCAACTCCTACGGCCCCACGGAGATCACGGTCTCCTGCGCGATCAGCCCCCCGCTGGACGCCACCGGCGAACTGCCGATCAGCCCGCCCTCGGTGAACACCCGCCTCTACGTCCTGGACCGCGGTCTGCGCCTGGTCCCGCCGGGCGTGCCGGGCGAGCTGTACGTGGCGGGCCCCGGCACCGCCCGCGGCTATCTGGGCCGTCCCGACCTCACCGCGGCCCGCTTCGTGGCCGACCCGTTCGGGCCGCCCGGCACCCGGATGTACCGCACCGGGGACCTCGCCCGATGGCGCCCCGACGGCCGGCTCGAATTCCTCGGCCGGGCCGACGACCAGGTCAAGATCCGGGGCTTCCGGGTGGAACTCGGCGAGATCGAGGAGGCGCTGAGCGCCCGTGAGGACATCGCCCAGGCAGCGGTCGTGGTCCGCACGGAACGGCCCGGCGACCAGCGGCTCGTGGCCTATGTGACGGTGCCGCCCGGCGCCCCCGGACCGACCGACCTGCGCACCTGGCTGGCCGCCTCGCTGCCCGACTACATGGTCCCGTCCGCCGTCGTCACGCTGGACGCGCTGCCCCTCACCCAGTCCGGGAAGATCGACCGGATCGCCCTCGCCGCCCGCCCGGTGACCTGGACGACGACGGGCGCGGCCGCGTACGTCGCCCCCGGCGAAGGCCTTGAGCGCCGCATCGCCACGGCCTGGTGCGCGGTCCTGGGCCTGGAACAGGTCGGCGCCCAGGACAACTTCTTCGACGTCGGCGGCCACTCGCTGACCCTGATCGCCCTGCAGAAGCGGCTCGCCGACGAGCTCGGGCGGCCGGTCCCGGTCGTCGACCTGTTCGCCCACCCCACCGTGGCCGCGCTCGCCGCACACCTCGGCGCCGCGGAGGAGCAGGGCGAACCGGCGGTCCGGCGCGGCGGCGCCGACCGCGCCCGGCAGCGCGCCGGACTCCAGCACAAGGCCATGGCCCGCCGGGCCGCCGACAGGAAGGGAAAGCAGCGCAATGGCTGACGACTCGCAGACGGTGCGGGACCTCGACATCGCCATCGTCGCCATGGAGGGCCGCTTTCCGGGGGCCCGCGACGTGCCGGAGTTCTGGGCCGGCCTGGTGGCCGGCACGGAGTCCGTCCGGCCGGTCGGCGACGCCGACTTCCTCGCCGCGGGCGGCGACCCGGCCGCGCTCGGCGACCCGTACCTCGTCAGGGCGGCCGCGGCGATCGACGACGCCGACCTCTTCGACGCGGACTTCTTCGGCCTGCGGGCCGAGGACGCCGAGCTGATGGACCCGCAGCAGCGGGTCTTCCTGGAGGTCTGCCACCACGCCCTCGAACAGTCGGGCCACGACCCCGAGCGCTTCGACGGGGTGATCGGCGTCTACGGCGGGGCCAGCCAGAGCCGGTACTACCTGAACCACGTGCGCCCCCGCATGGACGAGTCGGCCGAGCCGCTGCGGGCCTGGTCGGCGTCGATGGGCAACGACCCCGGCGTCTTCGCCACCCGCGTCGCCTACGCGCTCAACCTGACCGGGCCCGCGCTGACCGTCCAGACGGCCTGCTCCACCTCCATGGCCGCGATCCACCTCGCCTGCCAGGACCTGCTGTCCTACCGCTGCGACGTCGCGCTCGCCGGCGGCTCGTCCATCAACCCGGCCGCCCGGCGGGGCTACCGCTACACGCCCGACGGCCCGTTCTCGCCCGACGGCCACGTCCGGGCCTTCGACGCACGGGCCGAGGGCATGGTGCCCGGCGACGCCACGGCGGTGGTCGTCCTCAAGCGGCTCACCGACGCGGTGGCCGACGGCGACCGCGTCCGGGCCGTCATCAAGGGCACCGCGCTCAACAACGACGGCAGCCGCAAGGTCGGCTTCACCGCGCCCAGCCCGCTCGGCCAGGCCGAGGTGATCCTCGCAGCCCACGCGGCCGCCGAGGTAGACGCCGACACCATCGGCTACGTGGAGGCCCACGGCACGGGCACCCCGGTCGGCGACCCGATCGAAGTCACCGCGCTCACCCAGGCGTTCGCGGAGACCACCACGCGCACCGGGTTCTGCGCCCTCGGCTCGGTCAAGACCAACATCGGGCACACCGACGCCGCGGCCGGCGTCGTCGGCCTGATCAAGGCCGCCCTGGTGGTGGAGCACGGCCAGATCCCGCCCACGCTCCACTACACCGCCCCCAACCCGCTCATCGACCTCGGCTCCTCGCCCTTCCACGTCAACGACCGGCTCACCGAGTGGCCGGCCGGTCCGACGCCGCGCCGGGCCGGCGTGAGCTCCTTCGGCATCGGCGGGACGAACGTCCACGCCGTCCTCGAAGAGCCGCCCGCGCCCCCCGCCGCCCCGGCGGCGCGCGAGACCGGCGAGGGCTGGGTCCTGCTGCCCTGGTCGGCCCGGTCCGCCGAGGCCGCCGACCGCCTCGGCGCCCGGCTGGGCGACCACCTCGCCCGTACCCCCGGCCTCGACCTCGGCGACATGGCGCACACCCTGACCCAGGGCCGCCGGACCTTCCCGCACCGCCGCTTCGCCGTCTGCCGCGACCGGGACCAGGCGGTGGCGCTGCTCGGCACCCCCGGGCCCGCCGTACCGCCCGTCGACGGCCCGGCCGAGCGGCCCGTCGCCTTCCTGTTCCCGGGCGGCGGCGCGCAGTACGAGGGCATGGGCCGCGGCCTGTACGAGACCGAGCCGGTCTTCCGCGAGGCGCTCGACCGCTGCGCCGCCATCCTGGAGCCCGTCCTGGGCTTCGACGTACGAGCCGTCCTGCACCGCGGGGAGGAGGGCGCCCGGTCGAGCCTGCTGCCCGGGCTCGTCGCGACCGAGTACGCCCTCGCCACCCTGCTGATCTCCCGGGGCGTCAGGCCGCAGTCGCTCATCGGGCACTCGGCCGGCGAGTACACCGCCGCCTGCCTGGCCGGGGTGATGTCCCTGGAGGACATGCTGCCCCTGGTCGCCAAGCGGCAGTGGCTCCTGGAGCGGGCCGGCGGGGTCGCGGTCAGCGTCCAGCTGGGCGAGCGCGAGCTGGACGCGTACCTCACCGACCGGCTCTCCCTGGCCACCGTCAACGCGCCCGCGCTGTGCACCGTGTCGGGGCCGGAGGAGGACATCCGGGAGCTCGAAGCCCGCTGGGACGCCGACGGCGTCGAGTACCAGCGGGTCCACTTCCCCAGCGCCGTGCACTCCTGGCTGCTCGACTCCGTCCTGGACGACTTCGCGGCCGAGCTCGCCGAGGTCACCCTGCGTCCGCCCGCCATTCCCTTCGTCTCCAACGTCACCGGCACCTGGATCACCGACGCGGAGGCGACCAGCCCCGACTACTGGCTGCGGCACACCCGCCGGACCGTGCGCTTCGCCGACGGCCTCGCGGCACTCCGCACGGGCACGGATCCAGTCCTCGTGGAGGTCGGACCGGGCCGGATCCTCACCCGGTGCGCCCAGCTGCAGTTCGGCGACGCCGTGCCCACCGTGGAGACCATGCGCCACCCGCGCGCCGACCAGCACGACCAGCAGATGCTGCTCACCGCGCTCGGCCGGATCTGGCAGCTCGGCGCCCGGCTGACGCGGGACGCGGAGAACCCGGCGACGGGGGAGGACGAGCGGGGCGGCGGCCGCCGGGTCCCGCTGCCCGGCTACCCCTTCGAGCGCAAGCGGTACTGGCTGGACGAGGTCCGCCCCGCCGCCGCTGCCGCCGTTTCCGCCGCTTCCGTACGCGACCTCGCGGAGGCCGAACGCGAACTGTGGCGGAGCACCGGGGTGACCACGGTGCCGGCGCGGCTGCGCGAGGACTTCGACCGGCTCGCCGGTCTGCGGGCCGCCGCGTTCCTGCGCTCGGCGGGCGTGGACACCACGGCCGGCCGTACGTACGCCCCCGAGGACCTGGTCCGCCGGCTCCGGCCGGCCGGCCCGTACCGCAAGCTCGCGGACGCCCTGCTGCACCTGCTCCAGGAGTCGGGGGTGCTGGCCCGCGAGGGCGACCTGCTGCGGTTCACCGGCGGCGCCGACGCCGGCGCCGCGGAGGAGGAGCGGCTCACGAGGTCCGTCACCGCGGCGCACCCGTCGCTCGCGAAGGACCTGGAGCTGCTCGACACCTGTCTGGCCGGCTGCGCGGACGTGGTGCGCGGCGACACGGACGGCACCGCGGTGCTGATCCCCGACGGCCGTACGGACCTCACCGCCGCCGTGCTCGAACCGCACATGGACCAGGGCGACTTCGCCCTGTACCGCACGCTGCTGACCGAGCACGTCGTCGAGCTGGCGCGCGCGGCAGGCGGCCGCCCGTTCCGGATCCTGGAGACGGGCGCCGGGCGGGGCCGGCTGACCTGGACCGTGGCCGAGGCCCTGCGGGGCATCCCCGGAGTGCGCTACCACGTCACCGACCTGGGCCGGTCCTTCGTCCTGGAGGCCGAGCGCGAGGCCGCGCGGCGGGGCATCGACTTCATGTCCTTCGGCGTCCTGGACATCGGACAGGCCGTGGAACCCGAGGAGCTCGGCGGCGCCTTCGACGTGGTGCTCGCCTTCAACGTGCTGCACATCCCCGCCGATCTGCGGGAGACCACCCGGCACGTCCGGCGGCTGCTGGCCCCCGGCGGCCGGCTGTGCGCCCTGGAGACCGTACGGATGCCCTGGGCGTCCCAGTTGGCCGTGGGGCTGCTCCCGCAGTGGTGGGCGTTCGAGGACGACCTGCGCCGGCACACGCCGATCCTGCCGGCCGGCCGGTGGCGCGAGCTGCTGGTCTCGGAGGACTTCGACGAGGTACGGGTCCTCAGCGACGAGCGGGACGCCCGGTCGCTGATCCCGCACGCCCTCGTCGTCGGCCGCCGCCCCGCCGCCGCCGACGACGACGGTGGTGGCGCCGGGGCCGGGGCCGCGCCGACGCCGGAGGAGACCGGCCCGGCACGGCAGCCGCGGCCCGCCCTCGGCGTCGCCCACCGTGCCCCGTCGACCGACACCGAACGCGTCGTCGCCCGCCACTGGGAGGAACTCCTGCGCGTCGACGGCATCGGGGCCGACGACAACTTCTTCGACCTCGGCGGCGAGTCCCTGCTCGCGCTGCGCCTCGTCAAGCGGCTGAGCGACGAACTGGGCGTCGAACTGCGGGTGAAGAAGCTCATGGAGCGGCTCACCGTCGCGACGATGGCCGCCGAGGCCGACGCGCTGCGCGGCGGCGCGGACGCCGCCCCCGCCCCCCGGATCGCCCCCAGCGCGCGCCGAGGCCGGCGCACCGGCTGACCGCCCACCACCCCCACCCCTCACATCCCCACCTCGTCCTGATCCACCGGCGCAGAGCCGGGTGCTAGCCGCCAAGGAGTACACCGATGCCGTCAGCTACGACGAGCGAGACGCCGGAGCCGGCCGACGCCCTGGAGTTCCCGGCCACCTACGCCCAGCAGGGACTGTGGTTCTTCTACCGCCTCAACCCGCACAGCGCCTTCTACAACGTGTCGATGGTGCACCGGCTCACCGGTGAACTGGACACCGCCGTCCTCCGGCAGGCCCTGAACGACGTCGTACGGCGTCACGAGGCGCTCCGCACGACCTTCCGCGAGCACGAGGGCGAGCTGCGCCAGGTCGTCGCCGAAGCGGTGGACATCGCGCTGCCCGTGCACGAGGCCGCCGGCTCCCCGGCCGACCGCACGGCCCCGCACGAGGACCCCGCGGTGCGCGAGCAGCTGACCGGGCTCATCCAGGCCCCCTTCGACCTGGAGAACGGCCCGCTGCTGCGCGCCGCCCTGGTGCGCACCGCGCCCGCCGATCACCTGCTCGTCCTGTCGATGCACCACATCGTCGTCGACGGCTGGTCCCTGGGCATCTTCCTGCGGGAGCTCGCCGAGGCCTACCGGGCCCGACGCGCGGGCGGGGCCCCGCAACTGCCGGAACTGGACATCCAGTACGGCGACTACGCGGAATGGCAGGCCGAGCAGCTGCGCGGCCCGGCTCTCGAGGACGGCCTCGCCTACTGGCGTACGCGACTGAGCGGCGATCTGCCCGAGCTGCGGCTCGCCACCGACCGGCCGCGCCCCGAGACCCGTTCGTTCGCCGGCGCCCGCTTCGACTTCGCCTTCGACGAGGAGCTCACCGCGCGGCTCAAGGAGATGTGCCGGGCCCAGGGCGTCACCCTGTACATGGCGCTGTTCGCCGGCGTCTCCACCCTGCTGCACCGCTACACCGGGCAGGACGACTTCGTCCTCGGCACCCCGATGGCCGGGCGCGACGACGCCCAGACCCAGCCGCTCATCGGCTCCTTCGTCAACACCCTGCCGATGCGCGCGGACCTCTCGGGCGATCCGTCCTTCACCCGACTCCTGGGCCGCGTGCGGGAGATGAGCCAGGGCGCGTACGCGCACGACGACATCCCCTTCGAGAAGATCGTGGAGGACGTCGCTCCGCAGCGCGGCATCGGCGCCAACCCGCTGTTCCAGGTCACCTTCGCGCTCCAGAACTACGAGCTCGGCGGATTCGAGCTCGACGGCGTACGCGCGGAGCGCATCGCCGTCGAGGAGGGCACCGCCCGCTTCGACCTGGAGGTGCACTGCTGGGACGACCCGCACCGGCTGCGCGGCTCCTTCGTCTACAGCACCGACCTGTTCGACCGCGTCACCATGGAGCGCATGGCGGCGCACCTCACCAAGGTGTTCGAGGGCGCGCTGGCGGACCCGTCCCGGACCGTCGGCGAGCTGTCCCTCCTCACGGAGGACGACCGCCGGGTCCTGGACGCGGTCGCCGGTGCCGATGCCGGTCCCGGTGCCGGGTTCGACGCCGACGCCACCGTGCCGGGGCTCTTCGCCGCCCAGGCGGCGGCCCGCCCCGAGGCCATTGCGGTACGGGCCCCCGGCGCCGCCCTGTCCTACGCGGAACTCGCCGCGCGCGTCAGCGCCCTCGCGGCCCGGCTGCGCGACACCGGGCTCACCCCGGGCACCCGGACCGGCCTGCACCTCGACGGCCCGGTCGACGAGCTGGTCGGCACCCTCGCGGTCCTGGCGGCGGGCGGCGTGTGCCTGCCCCTGAGCCCGTCCGACGACCCCGCGCTGCTGGGCCGCTCGGCCCGCCGCACGGGGCTCACCCTGTTGCTCACCCGAGGCGCGGCCATCGACTGGGCGGACGGCCTCGCCGCCGTGGACCTGGACGGCATGGACCTTGACGCGGGTCCGGACGCGGCGCGGGCACCCGTACCGCCCGCGGGTTCCGCCCCCGCGCTCCTGCTCGACGTGCCGGGCGGCCCGTACGTCCTCGACCACGCGGGGCTCGCCGACCGGCTGGCCCGGCTGGCCGGACTGGCCGAACTGACCACCGCGGACACCGTCGCGCGGCACGCCGCCTGGGGCCAGGAGCGCGCCGTGTGGGAAGCGCTGCTCCCGGTCTGCCACGGGGCGAGCCTGCTGGCCGGCGACGGGGCCACCGTGGCGATCGCCGCGGACTCCGACCTGGCCGGCCTGGCCGCCGTACAGACGCCGGCCGGCTCCCCCCGGACCCTGCTGTGCCTGGCCTCCGTCCCGTCGCCCGCGCTCCTCCGCCGCTGCCACGACCGCTTCGGCTCCTCGGCGCGCTGGGTGTACGCCACCCCACAGGCCGGCCCGGCCGGCGTCGCCGATGCGGCCCCGGCGGCCACGGCCCTGCTCTTCACACCCCTCCGGCCGCTCCAGGTCCTCGACGCGCACGGAGCCCCCGTCCCGGTCGGCGTCCCCGCGCAGGTACACGGCGCCGGCCCCGGCCTGGCCCGCCCCGTCGCCGGGAACAGCCCGGTGGCCCGCCCCGCCGCCGGCGACTGCGGACGGATCGACGCCGACGGCAAGCTGGAGATACTCGGCCGCCGCCCCGGCACCGCCGTCGTGTCCGGCGTGTCCGTCGACCTCGCCGAGGTGACCGCGGCGATCCTGGCCGAGCCGGAGGTCGCCGAGGCCGCGGTCGTCGAGCGCCCCGCCGCCGCCGGGCACACCGAGCTGGTCGGCTACGCCGTCCGCCGTGGCCAGGTGACCGCGCAGCGCATCGCGCAGGCCGCGCGTGCCGCGCTGCCCGGCGGCGCCGCTCTGGCCGCGATCGTGTTCGTGACGGCCCTGCCGCGTACCCCCGGCGGCGGTGTGGACACCACCGCACTGACGGAACTCCCCGTCCTCGACGAGGAGCTGGCGGGCGCGTGGGAGCAGGCGCTGGCCGAGCGGGGTGCCCCCGCCGTCGTGGTGGTCGCGGAGCGCGAGCCGGCGCCGGCCGACGACGACTTCGTCGATCCGCGGGCCCTCGCCCGCGACACGGCCGCCGAGCCGTCCCAGGCCAGGCACTCGGACGTGCCGGCGATCAGCAGCGGCGGGCCCGCGCTCGACCCCGGCGCGGTGAACCTGGCCGAGGTGCTGCGCCGGGTGGCCGCCGACCCCGCCTCCGGCGACATCGTGTACGTCTCGCCCGACGGGGCGGAGGACCACCAGTCGTACGGCGAGCTGCGCGACGAGGCGTCCCGGGTCCTGGGCGGACTCCGCGCGCGCGGCGCGCGCCCCGGCGACAAGGTGATCCTCCAGCTCGCGGACAACCGCGACTTCGTGACCGGCCTGTGGGCCTGCGTCCTCGGCGGGTTCGTCGCCGTGCCGCTCGCCGTGTCCCCCACGTACGCGGAGGACACGGCCGCCACCAACAAGCTCGCCGGCGCCTGGACGCTGCTCTCGGGTCCGCTGCTGCTCACGGACCGCACGCTCGCGGGCCCGCTGCGCGGTCTTGCCGACCGGCTCGGCTGGGCGGAGCTCCGGCTCGCCGTGCTCGACGAACTGCGGGACGGCCCGCGGGCCGACGACTGGCACGACGCCCAGGGGGACGACCTGGTCCTCCTGCTGCTGACCTCCGGCAGCACGGGTCGCCCCAAGGCGGTCGAGCTGCGTCACCGCAACGTGCTGACCCGCACGGCGGCCGCGCAGCACGTCTACGAACTGACCTGCCAGGACGTCTCGTTCAACTGGATGCCGCTGGACCACGTCGGCGGCATCGTGATGTCCCACATCCGCGACGTCTTCGTCGGCTGCCGGCAGATCCAGGCCCCCACCCAGTGGGTGCTCGCCGATCCGCTGCGCTGGACGGCCAAGATGGCCGAGCACCGGGTGACGACCACCTGGGCCCCGAACTTCGCCTTCGGTCTGATCGCCGAGCGTGCCGAACTGCTCGCCGGGCAGGACTGGGACCTCAGCGCCCTGCGCGTGGTCATCAACGGCGGCGAGGCCATCGTCCCCCGGGTCACCCGGCGCTTCATGGAGGCGCTGGCCCCGCTCGGGCTGCCCGCCACCGCCATGCGTCCCGCCTGGGGCATGTCGGAGACGTCCTCGGGCGAGGTCGACGACCGCTTCGACCCGGCGGCCTCGTCCGACGACGCCCAGTTCGTCCAAGTCGGCGCCCCCTTCCCGGGGTTCACCATGCGGATCGTCGACGCTGACGGCACCGTCGTCCACGAAGGGATGCCCGGCCGGCTCCAGGTCAGGGGACCGGCGGTCACCTCCGGCTACCACCTGAACCCGGAGCAGAACGCGGAGTCGTTCACCGAGGACGGCTGGTTCGAGACCGGCGACCTCGCCGTGCTGTGGGACGGCAGGCTGACGATCACCGGCCGGGCCAAGGACGCCATCATCATCAACGGCCACAACTTCCACTGCCACGAGCTGGAGGAGTGCGTCGAGGAGCTCGACGAGGTCGAACGGTCCTTCACCGCGGCCTGCGCGGTGCGCACCGCCGACAGCTCCACCGACGAACTGGCCCTGTTCTTCTGCCTCAAGGACGGGGCGGCCGACGCCGAGGCCATCGCCCGCATCCGCGCCAAGCTGCTGCGCGAGGCCGGGGTCAACGCCTCCTACCTGGTGCCCGTCACCCGGGACCGCATCCCCAAGACCGAGATCGGCAAGATCCAGCGCAGCCTGCTGCGCAAGGAGTTCGAGGCCGGCGCGTTCGCGGCCGCACTGCGGCGCACCGGAGCCGTGACGGACGACGGAACCGCCCTGCCCAACTGGTTCCACCGCCCCGTGTGGCGGCGTGCCGCGGCCGGCCCCCGGCCCCTCGCGCCGGCCACCGGCCACACCCTGCTCGTCGCCGACGGGCACGGCCTCGCGGACGCCCTGGCCGGCCTGCTCCGTGCCCGGGGCGAGCGCTGCACCGTCCTCCCCGCCGACACCGCCCGCACCACCGACACCGCACACGCCCGGGAGGCGTACGGCGCCGTGGACCGCGTCGTCCACCTCGCCGGCTGCGCCCCGTACCAGGAGCTGCCCGCCGGTACGGAGGAGTTCGCCACGGCCTACCGGCAGGGGCCGCTGGCCGTCGCCGAACTGGCCGGCGCCGTGGCCCGGGCCAACCCCGAAGGCCGCCCGGTGACCCTGGCCGTGGTCGCCACCCACAGCCAGTGGGTGCGCGAGGGCGACCGCGTGATGCCCGAGCGGGGCGCCGCGGCCGGCGTGGTGAAGTCCGCCGGCCAGGAGTACGACTGGCTGCGCGCCACCCACCTCGACGTGGAGCCGCAGCAGCCCGCCGACCTGGCGCACCGGATCCTGGAGCTCCTTGACGCCGCCGGCAACGAGCCCGAGCAGGCGCTGCGCGGCGGCGAGCGCTGGGTGCGCCGTATCGAGCGGCTGCCCGCCGCCCCGTCCGCGGCCGTCGGACTCACCCGGGGCGAACTCGTCGTCGTCAGCGGAGGCCTGGGCGGCCTCGCCGTCGAGACCGCCGCCCACCTGCTCTCCGCATATGGCGTACGGCTGCTGCTGCTCGGCCGTACCGCCCTGCCCTCCGAGGACGGCTGGGACGAGGCGCTCGCCGCCGGCGGGCGGACCGCCGAGCGGATCGCCGCCCTGCGCCGGCTGCGCGCCCTGGGCGAGGTGCACTACGCGGCCGCCGACGTCACCGACGAGGCCGCCGTGCGCGCGGCCCTCCACGACGCCGAGCAGCGCTTCTCGGCGCGGGCGGCCACGGTCCTGCACCTCGCCGGCCACTTCCACGAGGCCCCGGTGACCGAGGCCTCGGAGGCAGACTGGGCGGAGGTCACCCGGGCCAAGGTGCTCGGCGCCGCCGTCCTGCACCGGCTGATGAAGGACCGGCCGGGGGCGCGCTTCCTGTCGTACTCCTCGGTCAACGGCTTCTTCGGCGGCGCCAACGTCTCCGGATACGCCGCCGCCAACGCCTTCCTGGACGCGCTGGCCGTCCACCAGTCCACCGCGCACGGCATGCGCGCCCAGAGCCTGGGCTGGACCATGTGGGACGAGCTGGGCCTCAGCCGCGGATATGCGCTGAAGGCCCTGACCGAGGCCCGCGGATACCGCGTCCTCGCCCCCGGACAGGGCGTCGCCTCCCTCGACGTCGCCCTGCGGCACGGCACCCCGCAGCTGCTGATCGGCCTTGACCACACAGCGCCCTGGGTGGCCGGCCGGCTGCTGACCGCGACCGCGCCCCTGCACCGGCTGGTCGGCTACCGCACCGCCGGGTCCGCCGGGTCCGCCGACGACGCCCGTGGTGCCCTCGGCCTGCCGGACCGCTACGGGACCCGTACGGACTGCGAGTTCGCCACGGTGGCCGAGCTGCCCGTCACCGAGAGCGGAGAGGTCGACCGCCGGCGGCTCGCCGAGGCGGGCGGCGCCGGTGCCGCGACCGCCGCGGCGGACGACCGCCCGCACACCGAGGCAGAGCAGCTCATCGCCGCCATCTGGTGCGATCTGCTCGGCCTGGCGGAGGTCGGCGTCCACGACAACTTCTTCGACATCGGCGGGCACTCGCTGCGCGCGGCCATGCTGCTCAGCCGGCTCCGCGCCGAGCTGGGCGTGGACCTGACCATCGCCTCGCTCTTCGAGAACCCCACCATCGCCGGACTGGCCCGGCAGCTCGACCCGATGACGGCCCAGGACCCGCTGGCCGTGGTGCTGCCGCTGCGCCGCGAGGGCGACGCCGCCCCGCTGTTCTGCCTGCACCCCGGCGGCGGCATCAGCTGGTGCTACTCCGGCCTGCTCGGCGGCCTGCCGGACCGGCACCCGGTCTACGGCATCCAGGCCCGCGGCCTGAACGGCACGGAGCCCCTGCCCACCACCCTTGACGAGATGGTCGACGACTATCTGGCGCAGGTGCGCGAGATCCGGCCGACCGGCCCGTACCACTTCCTCGGCTGGTCCTTCGGCGGTGTCATCGCCCACGCCATGGCGACCCGGCTGACCGCCGAGGGCGAGCGGGTCGGCGTCCTCGCCATGATCGACGCCTGGCCGGCCGACCCGGAGCTCGACCCGGAGTTCGGCGACGACCTGAACGTCGAGAAGGAGATGCTCGGCGCGCTGCTCGCCGACGCCGGGTACGAGGGCCCCGTCGACGAGGAGCTCACCCGCACCCGGGCACTGGAGATCCTGCGCAGCGAGGGCAGCC
Source organism: Streptomyces fradiae (assembly GCF_041270065.1). Lineage (NCBI taxonomy): Bacteria > Bacillati > Actinomycetota > Actinomycetes > Kitasatosporales > Streptomycetaceae > Streptomyces > Streptomyces fradiae. Next base: position 6,197,627 of record NZ_CP065958.1, read on the forward strand.
CGCTCGGCAACCTCACGGAGGAGAGCATCAGCTCGCTCGTCGCCATCGCGGCGAACAACGTCACGCTGCGCGCCGGCGAGCTCCGGCCGTACGACGGCGATCTGCTCCTCTTCCACGCGGACGGGGACGACCGCGACGCGGACGCCGTGACGCGCAGCTGGCAGCGGTTCAGCACCGGCCGGATCGACAACCGCCCGATGCCCTACGGCCACAACAGCATCATCCACCCCAAGCCGCTGGCCGAGATCGGCGCGGCGGTCGGAGAGCGGATGGCGAACGGATGACCCGCCCGGCAGCACCACAGGAGAAGACCATGACCAATCCCTTCGACGACCCGGACGGTACCTACCGCGTGCTCGCCAACGACGAGGGGCAGCACTGCCTCTGGCCGGCGGCGCTGGACGTCCCCCGGGGCTGGCACACCCGGCGGGACGCGGGCACCCGGCAGGAATGCCTCGACTTCGTCACCGAGCACTGGACGGACCTGCGCCCGGCCGGCCTGCTGCACGCGGCGGACGCGGCGGACGCGACGGGCGGCGCCCGGTGAGCGACGCGAGGACGCCCGTCGGCGTCGACCTGCTGAATCCCGACGTCTACGCGGTCGACAACCAGCCCCGGCTGTGGCGGCGGCTGCAGAACGACTGCCCGGTCGGCTGGCACGAACCCACGCCCGGCGTCCCCGGGTTCTGGGTGCTGTCCCGGTACGCGGACATCATGGAGGTGTTCAAGGACACCACCACCTTCAGCTCGGCCCGCGGCAACATCCTGGGCACCCTGCTCGCCGGCGGCGACCCCGCCGGCGGGCAGATGCTGGCCGTCACCGACCCGCCGCACCACCGCGACCTGCGCCGCATCCTCCAGGGCGGCTTCTCGGCACGCTCGATGCGGCGCATCGCCGACAGCGTCCGCGTGGTCGCGCGACGGCTGGTCGCCGAGGCCGTGGCCCGCGGCGGCTGCGACTTCGTGGCGGACATTGCGGCGCGCATCCCGCTGGAGGCGATCTGCGAACTGCTCGCCGTCCCCGTCGAGGACCGCGCGCGCATGCTGGAGCTCACCTCGACGGCGCTCGACGCGGAGAGCACGCCGATGGAGGCCGCCAGGGCGCAGAGCGACATCATGAACTACTACGCGAAGCTGGTGCCCGAACGCCGGGCGGACCCGGGGGACGACGCCGTCAGCATGCTGGCGACCGGGGCGATCGACGGACGGCCGCTGAGCGAGGTCGAGGTCTTCCTCAACTGCTACAACCTCATCATCGGCGGCGACGAGACCACCCGCTTCTCCGGCGCCGGCGGCCTGCTCGCGCTGATCGAGCACCCGGACCAGTGGCGGCTGCTCAAGGAGCGGCCCGACGTCATCGACAGCGCCGTGGAGGAGATCGTCCGCTGGACCTCGCCCGCGCTGCACATCGCGCGCGTCGCGACCGCCGACACCACCGTCCGGGGCGCCCGGATCGCCGCGGGCGACATCGTCACGCTGTGGATCGGCGCGGCCAACCGGGACGAGGAGGTGTTCGAGGACCCGTACGCCTTCGACCTGGCGCGCACGCCCAACAAACACATGGCGTACGGCTTCGGACCCCACTTCTGCCTGGGCGGCGCGCTCGCCCGGATCGAGATGCGGATCCTCTTCGAGGAGATCCGCGACCAGGTGGGCACCGTCCGCCTGGCCGGTGACGTCGCCTACTCGCGGTCCAACTTCCTCACCGGCGTCAGCAGGCTCCCCGTCGCCTTCACCCCGAGCACCCGCTGACGTCCCCGACCAAGGAAAAGGCATGATGCCGAGCACCACCAGGCCCCGACTGCGTCCGGCCCTCGACGCCGTTCCCGGCTACACGCCGGCCCGCGTCCCCGCCGGCGAGGCACCGGTCCACCGGCTGGCCGCCAACGAGAGCCCCTACCCGCCGCTGCCCGGCGTCCTGGAGCGGCTCGCGGCCACCGCGGCCGACGCCCACCGCTACCCCGACTGGGGCTGCCGCGAGCTGACCGCCGAACTCGCCGCACGGCTCGACGTCCCCGCCGCGCACCTCGCGGTGGGCAACGGCTCGGTCGGCCTCACCCAGCAGCTGCTGCAGATCACCACAGGACCGGGCGACGAGGTCCTCTTCGCCTGGCGCTCCTTCGAGGCGTACCCGGTGATGACCCGGCTGGCCGGCGCCGTACCGGTCCAGGTGCCGCTGACCGGCGACGAACGGCACGACCTCGAGGCCATGGCCCGGGCCGTGACCGGGCGGACCCGGCTGGTCATCGTCTGCAACCCCAACAACCCGACCGGCACCGTCGTCGGCCGCGCCGCCCTGGAGACCTTCCTGGACCGGGTGCCGGCGGACGTCCTGGTGGTCCTGGACGAGGCGTACATCGAGTTCGCCGACGACCCGGACCACCCGGACGGCGTGGAGCTCTACCGGGACCGCCCCAACGTCTGCGTCCTGCGCACCTTCTCGAAGGCGCACGGCCTCGCGGGGGTACGGGTCGGGTACGCGGTCGCGCACGAGCCGGTGGCCGCGGCCCTGCGCAAGGCCGCGGTCCCCTTCGGCGTGAGCCAGTTCGCCCAGGACGCGGCGGTCGCCTCACTGCGCGCCGAGTCCGCGATGCGCGAACGCGTCGCCGCGCTGACGGCCGAGCGCACCCGGGTCGTCGCGGAGCTGACGGCCCGGGGCTTGACCGTCGCCGAGACGCGGGCGAACTTCGTGTGGCTCCGGCTCGGCGCCCGTACCGAGGAGTTCGCCGACGCCTGCGCCGCGGCGGGCGTGTCCGTCATGGCGTTCCCGGGCGAGGGCGTACGGGTCACCATCGGGGAGGCCGCCGCCAACGACGCGTTCCTGGGCTGTGCGTCGCGCTTCCGCACCGGGCACGCGGCGGCCGGGCACACCGGTGAGCAGGGGAGCACCGCATGACCGCCACCGTGGCGGAGACCCGGTTCAAGGACGTCATGGCCGGCGTGAGCGGCCCGGTGACCGTCGTGACCGCCTTCGACCAGGGCGTGCCGCACGGCACCACGGTCACCGCGTTCGCCTCCCTCTCCCTCGACCCCCCGATGGTCACCGTCGCGCTGAGCGAGACCTCCACCCTGCTGCCCAGGATCATCCGGTCCGGACGGTTCGGGGTGAACGTGCTCGCCGCCTCCCAGGAGGAGCTGGCCGGCCGCTTCGCCCGGCGTGACGTGGACCGCTTCGCCGGCGCGGACTGGCACGCCGACAACGGGCTGCCGCGGCTCGCCGGCTGCCTCGGCTGGGTCACCTGCGACATCGCGGGGACGGTCCGGGGCGGCGACCACGTCCTGCTGCTCGGTGCGGTGACGGGCGCCCGGCGGAGCTTCCGGGAAGCGCCTCTGATCTACGTCGATCGTGCCTTCGGTACGCTCGGACCCGGCTCCAAGATCATGCCCGCTGTCACGTCAAGGACTATTTCATGAGCGAACGCGTCATCACCCCGCGCAACCGCGGCTTCCTCTTTCTGGACGCGCACCCCGCCGGTTGCACCCGCCTGGTGAACGACATGTGGCGCTCGGCCGCCGCCCGGCCCGCCGAGGACCTCGGCGAGGACGCGCCCGTGGCCCTGGTCATCGGCTCCTCCTCCGGCTACGGCCTGGCCGCCGCGGTCGCCGGGCTCGCCCGCGCGGGCATCCGCGGCATCGGCGTCTCCTTCGAGAAGGCGCCGACCGCGCGCCGGACCGGAACCGCGGGCTGGTACCGCACCGCGGCCACCGCCGAACTGGCCCGGGAGGCCGGGCGCGAGATGTACTTCCTCAACGGCGACGCGTTCTCCGACGACATGAAGGACCAGGTCGCCGACCTGATCGAGAAGCGTTTCGGCCGGCTCGACCACCTGATCTACTCGGTGGCGGCCCCGCGCCGCACCGACCCCGAGACGGGCGTCACCTACGCCTCGGCCCTCAAGCCGATCGGCGGCACGGCCCGTACCAAGACCCTCGTCTTCGACGAGGACGGGCAGCCGGACGTGCGGGAGGTGGCGACCGAGCCCGCCGACGAGGACGAGATCGCGCAGACGGTCGCCGTGATGGGCGGCACCGACTGGGAGCGGTGGGTGTCCCACCTGGCCGGCCGGCGGCTGCTCGCCGACGGTTTCAGCACGGCGGCCCTGTCGTACATCGGCTCTCCGCTGACGGCCGACATCTACCGGCAGGGCACGATCGGCGCCGCCAAGGCCCATCTGGAGCAGACCGCCCGGACGCTCGACGCGCGGCTGCGCGAGCTCTGCGGGGGGCGCGCGGTGACCTCGGTCAACGGCGCCGCCGTCACGCAGTCGTCGACCGCCATTCCGGGCATCGCCCTGTACACGGGCCTGCTGCGGGGCGTCCTCGCGGACGGCATGGTGTCCCCGGTCGACCAGCTGGCGGAGCTGTGGGACCAGCTCACCGGCCGGAGCCCGCTCGTGACGGACGACGAGGGGCGGGTGCGGCTGGACACCTGGGAGCTCACGGGCGACGTGCAGGACGCCGTCGGCGACCGCTGGCGGTCCGCCGGCAACGAGACCATCGCGGACCTCGCCGACCTGGACTGGTTCCGTGACAGCGTCCGCCGGCTGTACGGCTTCAGCGTGCCCGGCGTCGACTACGCCGCCCCGGTCGAGACGGACGTCGCCTGGCCCGCTCTCTGACGACCCGGCCCGGCGCCGCCGCCGTGGGACCGCACCCGGTCCCCACGGCGGCGGCGTTTCGCGTCGGCGTCAGGAGCCGTCGAGCTCCTCCCGTACGGCACGGGCGGCCGCGACCAGGTGCTCCAGGGAGGCGCGGGTCTCCGGCCGGCCGCGGGTCTTCAGGCCGCAGTCGGGGTTGACCCAGAGGCGGTCGGCGGGAAGGGCCTCAAGTCCTGTGCGCAGCAGGTCCGTCGCCTCCGCGACGGAGGGCACGCGCGGTGAGTGGATGTCCCAGACGCCGGGTCCTGCCTCGCGCGGGTAGCCGTGGGCGGCGAGCTCCCGGGCGACCTGCATGTGGGAGCGGGCCGCCTCCAGGCTGATGACATCGGCGTCGAGGTCGTCGATGGCCTGCACGATGTCGCCGAACTCGGCGTAGCACATATGGGTGTGGATCTGGGTATCCGGCCGCACCCCGCTCGTGGTCAGCCGGAACGCCTCGGTCGCCCAGGCCAGATAGGCGCCCTGGTCGGCGGCGCGCAGCGGCAGCGTCTCGCGCAGCGCGGGCTCGTCGACCTGGATCACGGCCGTCCCGGCGGCCTCCAGGTCGGTCACCTCGTCGCGCAGGGCGAGGGCGAGCTGCCGGGCGGTGTCGGCGAGCGGCTGGTCGTCGCGGACGAACGACCAGGCGAGCATGGTGACGGGGCCGGTCAGCATGCCCTTGACCGGCTTGGCGGTGAGGGACTGGGCGTACGTCGTCCAGCGCACGCTCATCGGCGCGGGCCGCGCGATGTCGCCGGCGAGGATCGGCGGGCGGACGTAACGGGTGCCGTACGACTGGACCCAGCCGTGCCGGGTGGCCAGGTAGCCGTTCAGCTGCTCGGCGAAGTACTGGACCATGTCGTTGCGTTCGGGCTCTCCGTGCACGAGGACGTCGAGGCCGGTCTTCTCCTGGAGGGCGATCACCTCCTGGATCTCCGCCCTGATGCGGTCCTCGTAGCCGTCGGCGCCGATCCGTCCGGCGCGCAGATCTGCGCGGGCGGCACGCAGTTCGGCGGTCTGCGGGAAGGAGCCGATGGTCGTGGTCGGCAGCGGCGGCAGGCCGAGACGGGCCCGCTGGGCGGCGGCCCGCTCCGGGTAGGGCAGGGCCCGGCGGGCGTCGGCGTCGGTCACGGCGGCGGTACGGGTCCGGACCGCCGGGTCACGGGTGAGGGGGGAGCCGGCCCGGGAGGCGAGGACGGCGCGGTTGGCGGCGAGTTCGCCCGCGATGGCGCCGGTACCCTTCGACAATCCCCGGGCGAGGGTGGCGAGTTCGGCCGTCTTCTGCCGGGCGAAGGACAGCCAGCGCGCGATCTGCGGGTCGACGTCCTGCTCGGCGGACGCGTCGAGCGGCACATGGAGCAGCGAGCAGGAGGCGGAGACGTCCACCCGGTCGGCGAGGCCGAGCAGGGTGCCGAGGGTGGCGAGGGACTTCTCCAGGTCGTTGACCCAGATGTTGCGCCCGTCGACCACGCCGGCGACCAGGCGCTTGCCCGGCAGGCCGCCGACACGGGCGAGCGCGTCCAGGTTGGCGGCGGCGGGTCCGGTGAAGTCGAGCGCGAGGCCGTCGACCGGGGCCTTGGCGAGGACGGGCAGCGCCTCGCCGAGGCGGTCGAAGTAGGAGGCGACGAGCAGCTTGGGCCGGTCGGCGAGGCCGCCGAGCTCCCGGTAGGCGCGCCGGGCCGCGTCGAGTTCGGCGGGGGTGCGGTCCTGGACGAGCGCCGGTTCGTCGAGCTGGACCCACGGGGCGCCCGCCGCCCGGAGATCGGCGAGCACTTCGGCGTACACGGGAAGCAGCCGGTCGAGGAGCGTCAGCGGGTCGAAGCCGGCCGGGGCGCCCGGTGCGGGCTTGGCGAGCAGCAGATAGGTGACGGGCCCGACGAGGACCGGCCGTGCGGTGAGGCCGAGCGCGAGGGCTTCCTTGAACTCCGCGAGCTGCTTGCGCGCGTCGGCCGTGAAGACGGTGTCCGGGCCGAGTTCCGGCACCAGATAGTGGTAGTTGGTGTCGAACCACTTGGTCATCTCCAGCGGCGCGACGTCCTGGGTGCCGCGTGCCATCGCGAAGTACCCGTCGAGGGCGTCGGCTTCGACGGCGGCACGGTGCCGCTCGGGAACGGCGCCGACCATGACGGTGGTGTCGAGGACATGGTCGTAGAGCGAGAAGTCGCCGGTCGGGACCTCGTGGAGACCGGCTTGGGCGAGCTGCTGCCACACGGTGCGGCGCAGTTCGGCGGCGGTGGCGTGGAGGGCGCCGGCGGTGACGCGGCCCTTCCAGTACCCCTCGATCGCCTTCTTGAGTTCCCGGCCCTGTCCCTGGCGGGGGTAGCCGTACACGGTGGCCCGTGCTGCCGCGGCTGCGGACGTGGTGGTCACGGAGATCTCCTTCGCGAGATGAATCCCTGAGATCCCGGGGACGGGACGAGAGCGCGAAGGGGTGACGGACCGGGCGGGACGGGAACGCGCCGCAACGGCACGGTCGTTCGCCTGATCTGTATCGCCGACCCGCCCTCGAGGTCACCGGGATGTCCGCGCGCGGAATCGTCCGCGTGCGGGCAACGGGCAGGTCTTCGGACTCGCGGGCACGTCTCGTCGTACGAGACTCCTACTGGCCGTCGCTTCCCAGGCCCTTGCGTCGGGCCCAGTGCTGTGTGACGGCGGTCGTTCCCGCTCACCGCTGCGGGGCAGTCCCGGATTCCCACCGGGTTCCCTCTTACGACGCCTCCCGCCTGGCGGACGGGGCGAACCAGCTGCACGCGCCACCTTACGGCAGCGCGGCCGCGTCCGGTGGCCGGTCGGGCGTACGCGTTGGGTGACGAGGGGAATTCGCGAGGTAGTAATTAGGTGAATCCCAGACTGAATTACCGTCAATAAGCGTGACCGGTCTATCTCGATTCGGTAACGAGATTCCCGAAAAGGCCTGGACCTTTCGCCTGCGAGTCCTCAACTCGCCTTGTTTTCAAGTAAGTTGATTGTTCATCAGATCGAGCGCCGAGGTAACGGTCAGATATCTTGGCGCCCATTCCCCTTTGCCCGAATTCTCCACCGCACCCGTCTGGCAGGCTTCCGCGCACCCACTCCTCCGACCAAGGATTTGAGGTGCGCATGACTAGACATCGCAGGAAGCGTGAACACAGACGCAAGAGCAGGGGGCTGATGCTCGCCACCGTCGCCGTGGCGTCGGCGGCGGTGATCGCGGGCGGGGTCGCCTACGCCGGTATCGGGGGCGACACCGGCGCCGGGGTGCCCGCACAGGCGCGGATACCCGCGGCGGCCCCCCTCGCGCCCGCCGCCGTGCCGGCCAGGGACGAGGAGCCGGAGCCCATCGTCGGCAAGCCCGCCAACGACACCCGGCGCGGCATGATCTACGACGGGCTCAAGGCGGCCGCCAAGGGCGACCGTTGCACCGGCGTCTACCGCACCGACGCCGGACTGTGCACCCACGGGCCCGACGCCCCGCCCAAGGGCGTGGACATCAAGGCGAACGTGCCGCCCGCCGTCACCACCAAGACGCCCGCGGCCGCCGCGCGCCCGCAGGACGCGCCCGCCGCCGACGCCGACCGGGCCACGTCCGGTGCCGCCGCGGCCACGAAGCCGGCCGCCGCCCCCTCCGGCGGCCAGACCGTCGCCGCCGGGCCCGCCGGCCAGACCGTCCAGTGCGACGGCGACGGCAGCACCGGCAACCGCGTGCAGGTCGTGTACGTGCACGGCTCCGGCCGGGACCGGTACGGCGAGTACCTCGCCTCGTTCCGCAAGTGGGCGGCCGACGCCGACCTCATCTACTCCACGAGCGCCCGGGAGACCGGCGGCGTACGGCACATCCGCTATGTGACCGCGGCCGACTGCACGCCGACCGTGCTCGACGTCGAGCTTCCGGCGTCCGCGCTCTCGGAGTTCAGCGCGACGAACAACGCGCTCGCCGCCAAGGGCCTGAACCGGCGCGACCGCAAGTACATGATCTTCGCGGACACCAACGTCTACTGCGGCATCGGCACCTTCGCCGGTGACGAACGCCCGAGCCAGAACAACCAGAGCAACTTCGGCCCCTCCTACGGGCGCACCGACTCCGGCTGCTGGGGCGGTCACACCGCGGCGCACGAACTCGGGCACAACCTCGGGGCCGTCAACAACAGCGCGCCCAACACCAGCCGCGGCGCCCACTGCACGGACGAGTACGACGTCATGTGCTACTCGGACACCCCGTACTACCCGCAGATGCGGTACGTGTGCACCAACCAGGCCGCCGAGAACATCCTGGACTGCAACCACGACGACTACTTCCACACCAACCCCAAGGCCGGCAGCTATCTGGCCACGCACTGGAACATCGCCGACAACCAGTTCCTGATGCGCTCCGACGGCGGCGGCACCACCCCCGACCCGAACCCCACCCCGACGCCCACCCGCACCCCGACGCCCACCCCGACCCCCACCCCGACCAGGCCGCCCACCGGCGGGCCGACGGCGACGGTCAGTCAGATCCAGTCCACGGCCGCCGTCGTGAGCTGGCCCCGGGTCGACGGCGCCGCCTGGTACCAGGTCCTGCTCAACGGCAGGCACCTGACCTGGGTCCAGTCGCAGGCGCAGTCGCTGCGCATCTACAACCTCAGGCCCGGCACCGAGTACCAGGTCGCCGTCTCGGTCCGCGACCGCAACGACCGGGACAGCGGGGCCGGACGGACCACCTCCTTCCGTACGGCCGGCGCGGGCGGCGGCACGACCACCCCCGGCACCCGCTACACCCTCGGCAACGAGGGCACCGGCATGGCCGCCGAGGTCTGGGGCGGACGCTCCGCCGACGGCACGGTGCTCGTCGGAGCGCGGGCCAACGGCTACGCCCAGCAGCAGTGGCTGTTCGACGACGCCGGCGGCGGACTCGTCCGGATCCGCTCCGCCGTCTCCGGCAAGTGCCTGCAGTCGGGCGGAGCCCCGGCCGCGGGCATGTGGATCGCCCAGCAGGCGTGCGGCAGCGGCGTCACGCAGAAGTGGAAGCTGTCCGCCGGCCGCGACGGCGCGCTCACCGTGACCGACCCCAGCGGCGGCTACGCCCTGACGGTGAGCAACCGCCCGTACTACGGCAGCTGGCTGCTCGACCTGCAGCGCACCAACGGCGGTGCGACCCAGGCGTGGACGGCCCAGAAGGTCTCCTGACCCAGGCCGTTCCACCCGCGGCGCCGGTGGACGGGCCCCCCATGGCCGTCCACCGGCGCCCTCGCCCCGCATCTCACGATGTACCCACGCACCAGGAGCACCGCAACGATGCGTACACCCCACGCCTTCCGGCCCGGCCCGGGCCTCGGCCTCCTGACCGGAATCCTCGCCCTGGTCCTGGCCCTCGCCGTACCGACCACCGCCCGGGCCCACGGCGACACCGTCAAGGTGGTGGTGACCGGCCAGCGAGACGGTCATGTCACGACCGAGATCACCTGGGAGAACGACGGCGACGCCGTCGACGAGACCGTCGCCGCCACGGTGAACGCCACCAGCCCCGACGGATCCCGCTCCCTGGGCCCGTGGCCGCTGGTCCGCGACCCCGGCACGCGCACCGGCTGGAGCACCGCCGAAGTCCTCGCCCCCGGCACCTGGAAGGTCACCGTCGACGTGGGCTTCCCGTCCCTCGGCCACGCGGAGGCGCAGATCTCGGTCCCGGTGATCGACCCCTCGCCCCCCGCCCCCCGTCCGACCCCGACCCCCACCACGCCCGCGCCGCCCTCCACGACCCCGTCCGCCCCGGCGCCGCCCGCCCCGGCTCCGTCCTCCGCCTCGCCCTCCCCGAGCCCGGCGGGCCACGGAGCCGCCCACGCGGTCGGCTGGACCCTGGCCGGCCTGGCCGCGATCGTGCTCGCCGGCGCCGCGGCCGGCATGCTGATCCGCCGCGCCCGCGTCCGCAGGCGCTGAGGACGGGGGTGTCCACCGAAAGCTAGGGTTTGTTGACGGCGTCAACGATATGCCCCTTGGAGAGGGTGGGGGCATCTGTGTACGGTGGGGGTATGTCAGACACGCCCGCACCCCAGGTCGGATCGCTGGTCACCGGCTCAGAGATCGCCCGACTCGCGGGCGTCACTCGTGCCGCGGTCTCCAACTGGAGACGGCGGTACGACGACTTCCCGGCGCCCGTCGGAGGCGGAGCAGGCAGCCCGCTCTTCTCCCTGGCTGATGTACAGGCATGGCTGGGCAAACAGCGTAAAGGGCAGGACCTCTCAGAGGAGGTCCAGCTGTGGCAGGCACTGCGTGGAGCCTATGGCGACGACATGCTTGCCGCGCTCGCCGACGCGGCTCGACTGCTGGCGGCTCCCACGTCGGACGCGGGAGGCGCCTTGCCGCCAGAGGCCGTCAGGCTGCTCCGCGCTGCGGCGGAAGGAGGGGGAGAAGGCGAGACGGTCACGGCTCTTGCCGATCGCTTCACCGATTCCGTCCGTCGCGCGGGATCGGATCTGGTGACCCCGCCGCGCGTTGTCCGTGCCGTGCGGCACTTCGCTGCGGATGTCACGGCCGATGCGACCGTCTTCGATCCGGCGTGCGGCATCGGTACCTTGCTGATGGCCGTCGGGCCCGCACAGGGACCACGCCGCTGCGGACAGGAGTCCGACGCGCGTAGCGCTCGCTTCGCTCAGTCGCGGGCCGCCCTCGCCGGACTCACCCGAGTCGACATCGCCGAGGGAGACTCCCTCCGTGACGATCAGTGGCCGGATCTCAAGGCGGACCTGGTGGTCTGCGATCCGCCGGTCGCAGACAGCGACTGGGGACGCGAAGAACTGCTTCTCGACTCCCGCTGGGAATTTGGCACGCCGTCCCGCGCGGAAGGTGAACTCGCGTGGTTGCAGCACGCTTACGCGCACACCGCACCGGGCGGCCGCGTTCTCATGGTCATCTCGGCGTCGGTCGCCTATCGCAAGGCGGGCCGCCGTATCCGGGCCGAGCTCGTAAGGCGCGGCGTGCTCACTCAGGTCGTCGCCCTGCCGCCGGGCAGTGCGGCGTCGCACGCGCTACCCGTGCATCTGTGGGAACTGCGCCGGCCGCAGTCGCCCGGTGACGAAGCGCCCGGCGTCCGCATGGTGGACCTGACCCAGAACGAGCCGGACGGCTCACTGGATCCGAGGCCCGAGCAGGCGGTGGACGTACCTCTGATCGAACTGCTCGACGATGCCGTGGACCTCACCCCGGGCCGCCATGTCAGAGAGTCCCATCAGGACTACGCCGCCGCATACGACGACCTGCGGCGGGAGCTGACGCAACAGGTCAGCCGACTGGCTGAGCTGCTGCCCCTCTTGACCGGGGGAGAGGGTGTCGGCGCCCTGGACGGCCCGTCCGTCAGTGTCGCCGACCTCGCGCGCGCCGGACTCGTGGAATTCGGCGATGCCGAGCCGGTCTCCGCCAGCGATCAACTCGACACGGACTTCCTCCGGGGCTTCCTGCGCGGCACCGCGAACACGCGCCGCTCCACCAGCTCCAGCGGCACCTTCCGGTTCGACACGAAAGGCGCCCGCATCCCTCAGATGGACATCGCCGAGCAGCGCCGCTACGGCGCCGCGTTCCGGGCGTTGCAGGAGTTCGAGGAGCGGGCGCGGAGGGTGTCCGAACTGAGCAGGGAAGCTGCCGCGCTGGCGCGTGACGGACTGGGCAGCGGCGCCCTCACCCCCCGGCCCGAGGACGCGCACCCGCACGACTGATTCGGTCGGTCCACACCTCACCGCGGGACGAAGGGGGTGGGCTCCCCAGCCCATGACACTGCCAGCGCCTCTCGCGCCCGGGTGCACGCGACGAACAGCAGGCAGCGCTCCCGCAGCAGATCCGACTCGTGCTGCAGGACATCCACCGCGGCCGGCGTGACCTCACGAGCGAAGGGCAGCGCGCCCGCCGTCACACCCAGGACGGCGACACACCGGAACTCCAGTCCCTTCATGCTGTGCATGGTGGCCAGGCGGACGCCCTCCACCTGTGGCCCGGGGTTGTCCTTGACCCGGGCGACCGGGATGCCGGCCGCGGACAGCTTGTCGTACGCCTTGTCCAGCAGCACGTTGAAACGGGCGCATACACCGATCTCCGAGGGACGGATGCCCTGGGCGATCCAGCCCCTCACACGTTCGACCAGCGCGGCGACCTCGGCATGTTCCGACCCGTGCCCCTCGACGTGCGGTCTGCGTCCGTGCAGGAGCGAGCGATAGCCCGCCAGGGAGTCGCTGCCCTCGCCTGCCAGGTCCTCGACGGCGACCTCGCTCATGACCCCTGTCGACCAGGACAGGATCTCCTCGGTGCTGCGGTAGTTGACACGCAGACGGTGCGCGCGGCCGGTCACCGAGATCCCCAGGGAGCCGAGCGACACCTTCGAGTCGTAGATCCGCTGGTGAGGGTCGCCGGTGAGGAACAGGTCGTCGCTGCCCGGTGCCACGGCGCCGCGCAGTACCCGCCACTGCGCCGGGTGCAGGTCCTGAGCCTCGTCCACGACCACGTGATCGTGCGTGGGGGAGGAGGCGGCGAGCAGTTCGGCGGCACGCGCGCAGATTCCGAGGTGCGTGGTGGCCTTCTGGTCACGCAGCATCGACTCGAACAACTCGACGGCGGGCCACAGTTGTTCCCTCCGTGCGGACGACAGCGCGGTGCCGCGCCCACGGCGTGAGGCCACCCGGTAGGCGTCCCAACCGCGCAGGTTCTGGGCGAGGATCACGTGCCGGTATTCCTGCGCCAGGAACTGCTCGGTCCACGGCAGGCCGAGCCTCTTGACCACGCGCTGCCACACCTGTCGCTCCTCCCGGTCCCCGAGCAGGGAGGGCACCCTGCCGTCGAGGCGGCTCACGATGCCGTGCGCATAGGCGTTGACCGTGGTCACATCGACGCGGGCGAGCAGAGAGGCGTCGCCGTCCAGGAGGACGGACAGGTTCTCCCGCAGGGACGCCGCCAGGGCACCCGTGAAGGTGGTGAGCAGCACGCGGGAATCGGGCGAGCGGGTGAGCAGGTGCTTCACCCGGTGCAGTGCCGCCACCGTCTTGCCGGTCCCCGGACCGCCGGTGACCTGGACCGGACCGCTGTACGACACTCGGTAGGCCACACGGCGCTGCGAGGGGTGCAGGAACACCCGCCACGCCGCGAAGGGCTTCTCCAGGATGTCGGCGAGTTCCTCCGGGCCGGTGACCAGCGTGATGCGGCTCGCCGTGTTGGCGATGGCGATGGCGAGGCTCGCGTCGGGGTCCGGACCGGCGTCGACGGGCTGACGCACCGTGACGACGTCCCGGTACACCTCCTCCGGGCTGAATCCCTCGGCCAGATACTGGAGCACCTCGCACTGGTCCTCCGGCAGCAAGGTCTCGAAGGCCCGCAGCTGCGCTTTGTCCACGATGGTCCGTACGGCCCTGAGCACTTGCTCGTCGATGCCGAGCTCGCGCAGCACGGTGTCGGAGTACCTGGCGAAGAGCAGGGAGTCCGCTGCCGCCGCGGCCTTCTCCAGGGCGGGGGTCAGTTCTTCCAGCGCGACCACGTTGCGGACTTCCAGCGCCCGTGTGGCGGAGTTCGTCGTGTACAGGCGCTTCGCGGCCCAGGAGTAGGCATCGTCGTGCGGGACGACGTTGACGAGCAGGAAGACGTCGCTGCCGTCGTCCGGAGCGAGGACCACACCGCGCCAGAAGTCGTTGATACGGATGGTCCGCATACGCGGGTCGCGCGCGTTCTCCACGGACTCCAAGTGCAGTCCCTTGTCCGCGTGCAGCTCGGGGACGGTGAGCTGCTGGAACTTCTGCATGGCCTTGCGTACGCCGGCCCGCACGGGCTTCTCCAGGACGTCGTAGCTCTCCCAGAAGCTGTTGGCGAACGCGAGCTGCGGCACGAGGTGAACTCCCCACCCTGGACGGACACTCCGCAGTCGATCATACGCGCGGCGTGCCGACCAGCAGGTCGGCCACCTCCTGGAGATCCGCGAGCAGCCCCGGGGGATCCTGGTCGAGGTCGAGGGCGTGCTGGTGGATGACGATGCCGGCGTGCCGCACGGTGTGGGCCGCGTGCGCCGCGTTGCCCTTGGCGTACACGAGATGCCCTTCCGGCAGGCCCAGAGCGGTGCAGTACGCGAGCATCTGATACAGGTCGGCGTCGGGAAACCCGTCCCGCTTCTCGGCCTTGTACTTGGCGTCCACCACGGCACGGACCGCTCCACCCGGCTCGTACAGCACGAGGTCGGGCTTCATCCGGATCGCGGCGGCCTCGTCGAGGTGATGCGGATCCTGGAGCCGGGCCACATGACCGCGGGCGCGGCAGGCCTCCCGCAGTGCGACGGTCACGAAGTCTTCGAAGAGCTTGTTCATGTCGAACAGGAACCCGTCCACGCGCAGTCCGCCCACGGCATGTTCGACCGAGGTGCCGTCCAGGACGGCCCTGGCAAGATGAAGGGCTTGGTGGTACCGGGCGTTGAGGCGGGTGGGCCGCCACGCCGGCAGCGGCTGCCCCCGCACCAGTGCGTCCGCGTCGGCAAGTCGGGCACGCTGGTGGAGGAGCCTGCGCCGGACGCCGCCCGGCACACCGGGCAGCCGGAGCAGGCGTTCCACGGCCGCGCGCAGGATGCGGTTCTCCGCGATGTCGGTGGTGAAATCGTCGAAGGCGACCTCGATGGGCAGTGTGGCGCCGAACCTCCTGCGTATCTGTTCGGACTCCCGGATGCGCCCGCGCACGACGAGGGCGGATTCCTCCGCCGCTCGGTATCCCTGAAGCAGCCCCTGCCGCAGAGCACGCTCGATCTGCCGTTCCACAGCATGAGCGAGGGCGGGCAACAGATCGCTCTGTTCGGCGAGACCCACGTCCCCGTCCCGCCAGATGCCCTCCGGGTTCTGGGCATATCCGAGGAGGAAGAACAGCCGGGCGACGGGAACCTTGGACGTGACGCGCACGGTGACCGGGGTGCCGGTGTCCGGTGCCGTGAAGGTCATCGCGCCGACCTTGCTGCCGGCTCGCAGCGACCAGCGCCCGGAGACGTACGGATCCGGGGTCGCTTCCACCATGCCCCCTGCTGCCAGGGTGCGCCCGATGACGTCCGGCAGGGGGACGGAGACCGCGGGGGCGTGTTCGACGAGTTCGATGACCCGGGTCACCCGAGCGACTCCCGTAGCGCCGCAAGGCCGTACCGCTTCTCGACGTCCACGCCCTCGCCGTAGTGGTGTTCCTCAAGGAGCGGGAGGATCTTGGTCCGCCAGGTCCGCTCAAGACCGCCCTCGCGGTAGACGCCCTTCTTCATCAGATACGAGGGCCCGATGCGGAAGTCGGCGTCATCGATACGGGAGTTGAGCGCATCGAGCAGTTCGGCCGGCTCGCTGTCGCGGCCCGCCTGCGCCAGCCAGCGGCGCAGCAGTCCGCTCGTCGGCTCGGTGCCGGGGGAGAGCTCGACGAACGCGAAGCGCCGCCGCATGGCGGCGTCGACGAGGGCGATCGAGCGGTCGGCGGTGTTCATGGTGCCGATCACGAACAAATTGGGCGGCAGGGCGAAGTCGTCACCGGAGTAGGTGAGTCGGACGGACTTGTTCCGGTACTCCAGGAGGAAGTACAGCTCGCCGAAGACCTTCGCCAGGTTGGCGCGGTTGATCTCGTCGATGATCAGAAAGTGCGGGACGTGACGGTTGCCCTCGCGGGAGGCCAGATCGGCGAGCTCGCGCAGCGGGCCGGCGGTGAGCCGGAAGGCGACCTCGCGGGTCTGGGGATCCTCCTGGGGCCGGAAGCCCTCGAAGAAGTCCTCGTACGCGTAGGAGGGGTGGAACTGGACGAGCTTGACCCGCTCCGGGCCGCCGCCGAGGAACTCGGCCAGCTTCAGCGCCAGATAGGTCTTGCCTGTTCCCGGCGGGCCGTACAGCACCAACTGCCGTTCGTCCCAGAGCAGATCGCGCACCTCACGCAGCCACGCGGTGTCATGCACCAGGAGCTCGGCGGCCAGGTCGTCCGTCGGGTCGGGCAGTTCCAGCTCCCGTCGGGCGGCCAGCGCGGGCACTTCCGTGCTCGGGTCACGCTCTATCGCCTCCGCCTCCTCCGCCAGCTCCTGGTCGGTGAGGCCGAGTCCCTCGATGTGGGCCTGGACGGAGGTGAGGTCGACGACGTCGTGCTGGATGGACAGCTTCTGCTGCAGTTCCTCCGGAAGATCGTCGTACGGGAATCCTGCGGGCTGCCACTCGACCGGCCGCCGCAGGTTGGACCGCCGGTCCTCGGACTCCGACTGCTCGGCCTCGCCCGTGACCTCACCGACGTACAGCCGACCGCCGGAGATCGTGCACACGCTGTCGCCCGGCTTCATACGGGACAGGAAGGCGTGCAGGTCCTCGACGAGCTGCTGCTTCTGGCTGTAGGTCGCGGTCGACTCGTAGCCCTCCTGGACCAGGGTGCGCAGCTCGTCCTTGCTGACACCCTGCTTGACGCCCTGCCTCAGCCTGGAGGCGGGCAGGCTGACGCGTCCTTCGGACAGCCACAGGCGCTGGACCAGGTCGAGCCCCGTGACATTGGAACCACGCACGAGCCAAGGTCGGTTAGGCCCGGCCCACACCCCGGACATGTAGTCCGACAGGGGTCGGTCGTCCTCCGTCCGCCACTCCTCCCACCCGTTGCGCGGAGCCCCGACCAGCACCACGGCGGCGAAGGAAGGCGAGCCGAACTCGACGTCCTCGGTCAGCTCCAGCCAACCCGGCCAGCGCGTCGACGCCACCAGCACACCCTGCGCCTTCAGCTCCTCCCGCCGCTTGCTCGGCGCCTTGAAGTGCCTGCCGAGCGACGGCATGACATGGTCACGGGCCGGCGACCCCGCCCGCACGAGGAACTTCCGGCTCCCGTTCGTCCCCGTCTCGTCCAGCAGCACTCCGCGCGCTCGCTCGACGCCGTCACTGTTGGGCAGGCGCAGCCGGAACTCCGGGTACTCGTGGGCCACGGATCACCTCTCTCAATGGACCGACCTCGCCCCGCAGCGTACTGCGGGGCACCGACAGCGACCGGGTGGCCGGGGGCGACGCCGTCGTTCGGCCGGCCCGGAGTGAGACGAGGAGCCCACGCGTGTCAGTGGAGGCCGCCATGATGGCCGCATGCAGAAGCTCGAAGCACATGAGATGCCTCTTCACAAGGTCTTCAGCAGTGACTACGACTTCCGGATTCCGGACTATCAGCGCCCGTACGCCTGGGAGGAGGAGCAGGCCGTCCAGCTGCTCACCGACCTCGCGGAGGCGCTGGACCGGGGCACCGAGGAGCCGTACTTCCTCGGCTCGCTGGTCCTCGTCAAGGAGAGCGGGCAGCCGAGATCAGACGTCATCGACGGCCAGCAGCGTCTGACCACCCTCACCATCCTGCTGTCGGTCCTGCGTGACCTGACGGCCCAGGCTGAGCTCCGTGACGCCCTGCACAAGCTGATCAACCAGCCCGGTGACCCGATTCTCGGCAGGAAACCTCAGCCGCGGCTGAAGCACCGTCAGCGCGACGCGGACTTCTTCCACAAGTACGTCCAGACCGGCGGCGCCATCGACACGCTGCTCGCCCTGGACAGGACCACGCTGGCGACGGACGCGCAGAAGGCCGTCAAAGACAACACGGCGGCCCTCCACAGTGAGCTGGAGGGCTGGTCCGAGGAGCGCCGCCTCGGCCTGGTCAGGATGCTCGGCGAGCGGACCTTCCTCGTTGTGGTCGCCACCCCCGACCTGGAGAGCGCTCACCGGATCTTCAGCGTGATGAACTCCCGCGGTCTGGATCTTTCCCCCACCGACATCTTCAAATCGCAGATCATCGGAGCTCTGGAGGACGCGGGGGAGTCGGCGAGCTGCGCTCGCAAGTGGGAGGACGCCGAAGAGACTCTGGGCAGGGACGACTTCGCCGACCTCTTCCTCCACCTGCGGATGATCTACGAGAAGAAGCGGGCCGAGGGGAAACTGCTCAAGGAGTTCCCCGAGCAGGTGCTCGGCCGCTACCTCCCAGACAGGGCGGATGTCTTCGTCAACGACGTCGTCGTCCCGTATGCCGAGGCGTACGCCCAGATTCGCGACGTGCGCTACGAGGCTTCGTCCGGCGCGGAACAGGTCAACGCCTGGTTCAAGCGGCTCCAACAGACCGACAACAACGACTGGCGGCCGGCCGCGCTGTGGGCGCTGCGCAACTACGAGCACGACCCGGCGTGGCTCGACCGCTTCCTGCGCGCGCTGGAACGCCTGTCCGCCAGCATGTTCATCCGCCGCGTGTACACCACCCCGCGCGTGATGCGCTACGCGGAACTGCTCCGCCAGCTCGACCAGGGCCAGGGCCTGGACTCGCCCGCGTTCGAACTCACGGAGGCCGAGAAGGCCGAGACCCGCGCCCGGCTCGAAGGCGAGCTGTACCTCGTGGGCAAGATCCGCAAGTACGTGCTGCTCCGTGTCGACGAGGTGCTCTCCGAGGCCCACGGTGTGAAGTACGACCTGCCGCTCATCACCGTCGAGCATGTGCTGCCGCAGCACCCGCCGGCCGGTTCGCGGTGGACGGAGCTGTTCGACGAGGACCAGCGCGCGCACTGGACCCATCGGCTCGGCAACCTGGTCCTGCTGAACCGGGCGAAGAACTCCGCCGCGCAGAACTACGACTTCACCGCGAAGAAG
Source organism: Streptomyces fradiae (assembly GCF_041270065.1). Lineage (NCBI taxonomy): Bacteria > Bacillati > Actinomycetota > Actinomycetes > Kitasatosporales > Streptomycetaceae > Streptomyces > Streptomyces fradiae. The sequence continues at coordinate 6,216,822 of NZ_CP065958.1, forward strand.
GCCAAGTACTTCACCGGCCGCAGCGGTGCGGTTCCCTTCGCCCTGACCAGCCAGGTGCTCCAGTACGAGGACTGGACGCCGGACGTGCTGGAGGCCCAGCAGAAGACGCTGGTCGACCTCCTGGTCAAGGAGTGGGCCCTGTGACCGCCGGGCCGTCGGTGCCCAGCGCCGCCAGAAGCCCGGACACCTCCCGCAGGCGGACGCGGATCTCCGTCGGGGCCGGGGGCAGTTCGCAGGTCCGGTAGTGGCACGCCGCGCTGAGCGCCGACCAGGTGGTGCGGCAGCGGCGGGCGGTGTCCTGGCCCGCGTACCACTCCAGGCACAGCATCCGGTGCTTGCCGACCCGGGTCATGGAGGGGGTGACCCGGGTCCAGTAGGCGTCCATTGCCTGGTCGAGTGCCATCCGGAGCAGTACGGCCGCGGCGCGGGCGCGCACGCCCGGGGCCAGGGCGAGCGCGCGCCCGGGCCCGGGGAGCAGGAGGTGGCCGGCGGCGGTCACCAGGGTCTCGGGGGACGCGCTCATCGGACACCTCCGGAACCCTGCGTTCCCGCGGCGCTCCGGATGGCCTTGGCGAGCGCCGTGGTGCGACGCACCAGACTCTTGCGGTCGTCGACCGTCGGAAGGGGCGCGTGCGAGCCGGAGTTGAAGGCCTCGATCAGCGCCCAGCCGCCGGGGTGGATCCGCTCAAGGGCCTCGCGGGCGGGCTGCCGCGCGTCACCCACCAGGGCAAGGGACACGTACGTCTTGGTGCGCTCCAGGGAGCCGACCCGCTCCTCCACGGCCCGCAGGCTCAACCCCTGCTCGTCGCGCAGCCTGCGGCGCGCGGTCTCCAGACAGGCGGCCTCGACCGCCACCCGGCACATCGCGGGGAGGACATGGTCGGCCACTTCCTGCGGCAGACCCGGGTCGAGGGAGACGGCCCGCGCTTCCGCGAGGGCCTGGTCCACCGGGTCGGTGAGGGTCTCCACGCCCACCACCGAATTGGTCTGACGGGTGACGCGCAGGACGGTCGCCTCGATGCCGAGGTGGGCGATGGCCTGCTGGAGCCGGGTGTCGTGGGTGAACACGATCACTTGCCGGTCGCGGGCGCAGGCGTCCAGGACCCGGGCCAGGCCTTCCACCTTCTCGGGGTCCATGGACTGCACCGGGTCGTCGATCACGAGGAAGCCGAAGGGGCTGGCCGCGTGGGTGGCGCGGGGCAGGAACAGGGAGAGCGCGAGGGAGTGCAGCTCGCCCTGGCTCATCACGCTGTAGGCGGGGGCCGACATCTCGTCCACGGAGACGTCCAGTTCGACCCTGCCACGCCCGGGGGTACCGGCGAGCGTGACGGAGCCGAGCGTGACACTGCTGTGCTCGCACAGCTGCCGCCACACCTCCTGGGAGCGCTGGGCGAAGGGCCCCAGCCGCTCGTCGCGCAGCTCGTCGATGATCGGCCGCAGCCAGGTGCGGGCCGTGCGCGCGTGCTTGCGCCGCTCGCGGGCGCTCTCGGCAGCCTCCTCCGCGCCCAGCCACTCCGCGAGCCGCACGGCCGTCGGCTGCCAGACACCGTCGTGCTCGGCGAGCCGGCGGGCGGCATCCTCCCGCATCTGCCGGCAGGCCTCGTCGAGGGCGGTCGCGGCGCGCTCGATGCGGTCCGCCAGCTCCCGGGGATGGGCCACGTCCCTGCACTGCGCCCACTCCTGCCACACCGACGCGAACGGGGACGACTCTCCTCTCAGCCACACCGGAACCGGCTGGACGAGGCCATGGGCGGCCCGCACCGCGTCCGCCACCTTCTGCCGGGCCGCCGCGGCGTCCTCGGCCTCCGCCCGGAGCCGCTCCACCTCGGCGCGGGTCCGTTCGGCCCACGCCCGGTCGAGCCGCTGCTCCGCGCCGCAGACCGGGCAGTCCGTGGTCCGCGAGCGCCGCTGCTGCTCCAGCGCCGCCTCAAGGAGGCCGGCCAGGCGACGGGCCTCCTCGGCCCGGCCGTACCGGGCGTCCTCGGCGTGCGCGGCGGCGTCCCGCAGCCGCTCGACGACCGCGCCGACCTCCCGCAGGTCCAGTTCGTCGAGACCGGCGTACTGCCGCAGCCGGGCCAGCCCGGAGTCGGTCGCCGGGTCGCGGCCCTCAAGGAGGGCCCGCACCCGGTCGGGGGCGCGCGTGCTTCCCGACAGGGCCTGCACGGCCTCGCGGGCCCGGGGGTCGTCGAGCGCGGCCAGCTCGGTGAGGAGCTCTGCGGTGAGTGCGTCGGCCCGCTTGATCACCTGGTCGCACTCGCTCGCCGCGTCCTTGACCCGGCCGTCGAACTCCGCGAGCAGTTCGAGCCCGAGGAGCTTGAAGAAGGCGTCGTGCAGCCCACCGAGGGTGCCGTTGATCATCGAGCCGAGTTCGCTGTACGGCAGGAAGGGCCGGGCCAGGTCGAGCGCCTCCGGGTCGATGACCTCGGCCGGCTTCCGCTCGGAGCCGTCGGCCCCCTCGACCCTGGTCCGGGCTTCGGTGACCTTGGTCCCGAACCAGGTCCGCCGCACGGTGACGGCCTCACCGTGCTCGCCGACGGTGAGCTCGACGGCGACCTCGGGCGTGACGTCGGGGCTGTGCAGGTTGCGCCAGCCCTTCTGCCAGTCGCCGGCCCGCCGCCCGTCCCACCGGGAGTTGAGTCCCGTGATCGCGGTCTCGGCGGCCTCGGCGAAGCTCGACTTGCCCGAGCCGTTGGGCCCCGCGACGACGACCAGGCCGGGCCCCGGCGGCAGTTCGAGCGTGGTCCGCGGCCCGATGCCGCGCCAGCCGCCCGCGGTGATGGACCGCAGCTGTACGGGATCGGCGCGTCCACTGCCGCCACCGGCCCGCTCGTCGGGGAGCAGCTCGCGCAGCAGCTCCCGCACCTTCGGCGCAAGGCCGGATTCGTCCAGGCGGGTGAGGAGAAGGGCGCGCAGAGAGGCGGAGGGCTGATCGGTCATGGTCGGTTCCCTTTGGCTGGGCGTGACGGAGGGGGCCGCGCGGGCTGATGATGCACCTTGTTGGCATCTTGAGCATGACGAAATCTTGTTAGCGTTGTCAACGGAGTTCACGTTTTCATCAATTCGAAACTGTGTACACGTGGCGCTAGGATGATCTCTCTTGTACGGGTGGGGATGTGAGGAGGGGGACACATGACGTACAACCGCGAGGACGGACCCTCGGCGGTCGAGTTCCGGCAGGCGCGTGAGGAGTGGATCGAAGGCAGGATCCAGGACCTTGCCGACCTGCTGGAGGCCGCCGGTCCGGACCTGTACGAGCTGCTGCCGGCGGATCTGGGAGAACCTCGCCTGGCCGCGGCGGTCACCGTGGCCAGGGTGGCCGCGGACGAGGCGCGTACCCAGCCCGTGGCGGAGACCGCCCGTTGGCTCGAGCGCCTGATTCCCGGCGGGCACCGCCACGACCTGGCGGGAGCGGCCCGGGCACTCCGTTCGCGGCTGGCGACCTGGGGTGAGCCGGCCGTCTGGTCGTGGAGCGCCACGGCATGGGAGGAGATGGCCCTGTGGTGGTGGCGACGGCATCAGCCGCGCACCGGTGATCCCGCACGGGACTTCGCCGAGTGGCGCTCGCGCTGGTCGGCGGAGATTCCCTGGAACGGGGACATCGACGAGCCCGAGCAGGCACCGCGACGGCATGGCCGTGCCCTCCTCACGCCCACCGAATTCTTCGCAGCAGAACCCGAACCGCTGCGACTCCTGGCCCACGCGGTGCTCAGGTCACCCCGAACGGTCGCCGCCGTCGAGGATGCCGTCCTGCTGCGCGAGGAACATCTCCAGAGCGCGGGGCACCTGAGGTGGCTGGCCGAACAGCAGGCCTGCGTCGACCAGCTCGAAGCGTGGCGCAGAGCTCAGCAGGAAACCGGGACCGAGGCCACACGGGGCTTCCTGGCGGAACTGTCCGAAGCCGCCAAGCGCTACGCCACGCTGGTCCTTCAACCCGTCGTCGAGGCCCTTTTCGCCGGCGAGCGCGCCCTCCTGGACGGCAGTCGGCCGGGCGCGCACCGCAATGCCGCCGACTACCTGGACGTGTTCCTCGACTGGCAGGTGCAGTCTGACGAGGACGCGTGGAGGGACGACGTACCGAGTGCGGACGTGGCGTGGCAGGCCCGGGACCATCGCGAGCGGGGAGAGACGACCTGGCAGGGCATACGGGGCTCCGTACCCGTCTGGTACCACATCGTCACCTCCCCGCAGGAGAAGGCGGCCGCCCTCGCCTACTCGGGCCGGCCGTCGGCCTCCGTCGTCCGCGTCCGGACCGGCGACGATGATGTGACGGTCCAAGGACTCTCTCTGTTCGAGGGATTGTTCGACGAGGCCGACGAGTCGGCGGACTGGTATCCCGATCCCGGTATCGACGTTCCGTACGACCCGGACAGCGCCTTCGACCTGTGCGCGCTGCTCGCCCTTGCGCACCTCGGCCATGCGAGGCTGGAGTTCCTGACGGTCCACTCGGACGGAGCGGTGCGCACCCTGCGATCGGTCCGCGCGCTCATACGCGAGGACGATGTCAAGGCCTACCGGCGCTGGGCCCTGGCCGCGTTGACGGACCTGGCTCCCGACCCGGAGGACCTCGTCGACCTCATCGCGCGGGACGAGCGGGTGAGCGAAGACGAATGGAGCGAGGACGAATGGGGCGAGACCGACGGGCTGGGTGGCGCTGACCCTGGAGCCGGTCCCGACGGTGCTCCCTCTCCCGAGCAGGAAGCCCCTTCCTCCGTTCGCCGCACCGCGGGTGGCAGCCTTCCGCCTGAACTGCTCGGCAAGGTGAAGGCCCTGCTCCGCAAGGCGGAGGACCAGGCGGCCACGGAGGAGGAGGCGCGCGCCTTCCTCGCCAAGGCCACGGAGCTCATGGCGAAGTACGGCATCGAGCAGGCCATGCTCGACGACCTGGACGCACCCGCCGGTCCATTGGACAAGGTGGTCGAGGTCCACCCGCCCTATGCCAAGGAGATGCGGCGGCTGCTCAGCTGGATCGCCGAGGTCATGCGCTGCCGCTCGGTGTACCCCGGAGGCAAGGCGAACCGCCTGCGGGTCCACCTCTTCGGCTTCGAGTCCGACATTCAGGCCAGCGAGGTTCTGTTCGCCAGCCTGCGGCTTCAGATGCTGGACGGAGCGGACCGCGCCGACCGCCTGTACCGGCCGGCGGGGGAGGACGCGCGGGCCTACAAGCGTTCGTGGATGCTCGGGTTCATCCGTGAGGTGACCGACCGGGTCAAGGCCGCGCAGGAGGCGGCACGGGCGGCCGCGGAGCAGGAGCAGGAGACGGCCGAGGGCGCGGGACGCGCGGCGCGCAGTGTGGCCCTGGTCCTCGCGGACCGGTCGACCGTGGTGGACGCACGCCTGAACGACCGCTACCCCAAGCTGGGCAAGACTCGGCCCACGAAGTTCAAGGGGACCGGCTACCGGCAGGGGCGCGTCGACGGCCGGCGAGCCGACATCAGCGGGCAGACCATCGTTCCCGACACGCGTACCGAGCAGCTCGTCGGCTGATCGCGCCAGGGGCGACCGATCACGGTGAGGTGGTGGGACGGTCGTCGAGTTCCGCCCAGACGGTCTTGCCGCCGGGTGGGTAGGGCTCGGTGCCCCAGCGGTCGGCGAGCGCGGCGACAAGGAGGAGGCCGCGGCCTGACTCGGCCTCCTCCGGCAGGGCCTCCGGCGTGGGTACGGGCACGGGTACGGGGGCGCGGTCGCCCCGGGCGTCGATGACCGCGATACGGAGGACACCGGACGCGGTGTCGAGGGCGAGGGTGACACGGAAGTCACGGCCCGGCACCCAGCCGTGCCGGGTCGCGTTGGCGGCGAGTTCGGCGACGATCTGTTCGGCGCGCTCCGTGACGATGGGTGACACCTCCCACGCGCGGAGCTGCCCGGTGGCGAGCAGCCGGGCAAGGCGTGCGCCACGGCGGGTGGAGGACAGGAGCTGGGCGAACGTACGTACTGTTTACGCAGGTTGGGGCGAGGTCGGCGTCATGGGATCACGGTGGCGGGTGGTGCGGGCCGCGATCCAGGGCAGAGGCCCGTACGGTGAGTCAGCGTACGGGCACATTGGGTGGACGGTACGGGGCTTTGCCGTCACTCTGGGTGCTGTCGATCGCGTGGACTGCACGACGCACAAGCACGTACGCACCTGGAGGTGGCCGCGGATGACGGCGCACGGCGACGCGAGCGAGAACGACGACCTTGCGGTCTGCGAGGCGGAACGGGAACCCGACCCCTCGGACAGTCTGCGGACCTTCGGTGCCGTCGTCCAGGCCCTGCGCGAGCACGCGGGGCTCAGCAGGGTCCAGTTCGGAGAACTGGTCCGGTTCTCCAAGCACACCGTGGAGTCGGTGGAGTTGGGGCGGCGGATGCCGGACGAGTCGTTCGTGGACCGGGCGGAGGAGGCGACGGGGAACACAGGGGCGTTGAAGAAGGCGGCGCCGCATCTGAGCCGCGGGGAGGCGGGGCTTGCGGCCTGGTTCCGGCAGTGGGCGCGGCTGGAGAAGGTGGCGGTGAGCCTGTGTACGTACGAGTGCCGGCTGGTGCCGGGCCTTCTGCAGTCGGAGGCGTATGCGAGGGCGGTGTTCGAGGGCACCGTGCCCGTGGCGCCGGACGACCAGCTGGCGGACTACATGGCCAAGCGCATGGAGCGACAGAGGATGCTGTTCGAGCGCCCGACCACGCCGTTCAGCTTCATCGTCGAGGAGCACGTCTTCCGGCGGCGGTTCGGGGACGAGCAGCAGATGCGGGAGCTGTACGACCATGTGTTGGCGCTCAGTGCGCCTCGGAACGTGACGCTGCAGATCGTGCCGTTCGAGGCGGGGTTGCATGCCTGTCTGGACGGGCCTCTTCAGCTCCTGGAGACCCCGAAGGGACAGCGACTCGCTTACTCCGAAGGTCAGCAGAACGGGCGTCTGATCTCCGATCCGAAAGAGGTGAGTCTGCTCCACCAGCGCTATGACACACTGCGCTCGCAGGCCCTGAACGCCAAGGACTCGCGGGGTCTGCTGGAGCGACTCCGAGGAGAACTATGAGCACGACGGAACTGGCCTGGTTCAAGTCCAGCTACAGCGGCAGCCAGGGTGACAGCTGCGTCGAGGTCGCTGTCACCGAGCAGACCGTCCACGTACGCGACTCCAAGGACGTCACCCGCCCCGACTTCGCGGTCGGACGCGAGGGCTGGGCGCGGTTCGTGGGGTTCGCGGCGGAGGCCTGAGCAGTGGTCCCGGCGGCGGTCGCGTGGGCGCTCACCGCCGGGACGCCGGCCCGCCGCCTCAGCCCGTGGTCGGCCCGACAAGCTTCTCGGCCTCGTCGCGGAGGCTCTTGATTCCCTCCAACGCTGTCTCACGCGCGGCGCTGATTTCCGCACCCGGGTGCGTGAGACCGCTGAGCGACTGTTCCACGTCCGCGATCCACTCGCTGAGGTGCTGCTCACCGGCGTCGGTGAGATCGTTCCGCTGGCTGAGCGCCACCTCGGTGAAATGATGCCGGAGCGCCTGGCGACGCTTGTTGATCGCCATCCACTTGCTCTGGTCCTGCGCGATGCTCTTCACGTCCATCAGCGGGCCCATGACCGCCATCGCCCACTGCACCTTTCCGGCCGCGCCGGCGACCTTCTCCCCCGCCTTGATCTTGCCCCAGGGCTTGAACTTGCCGACGCCGTTGGTGATCTTCCCGCCGGCGTCGAGCACTTTCTGGCCCGCTCGGGTCTTGTTGAGCCAGTTCGCGACGTTGGCTGCCGCTTCGCCCGGCTCGCCGGCGACCTTCTTGATCCACTCGTGCAGCCTCTTGGCGCCCACCTTCGCGGCCTTCTCCGCGGCTTCCCTGATGGCCCGTTCGTACGGTGACTCCGTTGGCGCGGCGAGTATCGCCTCGGGGGCGTCGACGTCATTCACCCAGGCCTCGGGCTCGGGCACGCCATCCCCGTGCTCGGCGACCAGCGCATCGAACGCCGCCCTCACCGATGAGGAGAACTTGACGTCGAAGTCGGTGCGGGCATCGATCAGTTCCCCGGCGACGGCAGTGGCGATGTCGACGGGGACGACGCCGTTCTTCTCGGAGACGCCGTCGGCGGCTCTGCCTCCCGCCGTTCTGATCCTGGAGGCGGCGATCTCGCTCTCCCGCTCCAGGGCGTCCAGCACCCCCTCCTTCGCCCGGGAGATCGACCCCTCGGCGTTCTTCGCGGTCTGCGCGGCGTCGAGTTCCTCGCCGTCCAGTTCCCACCTCTGTTCGGCGTCCTCCAGAACCCGGATGAGTTCGCATACCTGCGCCTTGGGCCGGACACCCTCCACACCAGGTGCCGTGATTCTCCGCAATTCGGCGGTGAGGGCGTCGATGCCGCTCTCCGCGACGAGCAACTCGCGGTGCTCATCCGTGAGTTCGGGGTCGTTGGCCGCGTCGACGTAGTCGCGCGCGTCGGTCGGGATGACCGGGACACGGTCGGCGAAGGGGCCGAGCCGTTTGCGGATCTCGTCGAGGATGACCTCGCGGTCACTGTTCTCGGCGCTCATCTTGTTGACGACGACGACGCTGCGGTCAGCGAACCCGTCGGCATCGAGCGCCCGCAGAATCGCCTCGGTCTCCGCCTCGCCCGGCAGCTCGCTCGTTGTCACGATCATCAGCGCGTCCGCGCCGCGCACGCCATGCCGGGCCGCGGCGGAGTGCTCGTCGTTGCCGGACAGCGTTCCGGGCAGGTCGACCAGCGTCACGCCGTTCCACGGATACGGCGTCGCCTCCTGCGTCTTGGGTGCCGCGTCAACGAGCCTTTCGACCTCGGCCGCCGGGAGCCGACGCAGTGCCGCGATGAGCATCGACTTCCCGGCGCTGTACGGACCCAGAAGTGCGATCCGCAGCGGGCTCGTGTCCGCACGGGGCAGGCTCGCTGTCAGGCCCCGCGTGCGAGGGTGAGCGTTCAGGACCTCCTCGGCCCGTGCACTCAGCGCGAGTACGCGAGCGTCCGGTCCTCCGTCAGTCATGTGCGGTCCCATCTCCTTCTCCGCTGATGGAATCCGAGCAGATCTCGATCCGCTCGGTGAGGACATCCACGAGGTGTTCCTGCAGGCACGCCCGCACTTCCGCGACATGGGACGCGTCGGTCCAGACGCGGAGCTCGACCCCCGGCGTCCGGCGTGCCAGACGGATGGCCGCCGGGTCACCGCCCGCAAGAGCCAGGAGCCGACGCATCAGCACGAGGTCGATCGCGTCGAGGGCGGACCGCACGGCCGACCGCATCCGACCGAGCTGCTCGAACCGCTCCCGGGTGCTGCTGATGTCCGAGGCCTGCGCTGCGGACTGGGCGTCGACCTGAGCCGAAGCGTCATCGACGATCCGCGCCAACCGTGCTCCGACGAAGTCGTACAGCTCATCGAGGCCGGCCTCGGCCACGGCTCTTGTGGCGCTGGTCCACCTGTCCTTCTCCTGCCGTACGCGGTCGACCTCACCGCTCACCGCTTTCGCCGCTCCGGCCAGAGTCTCCGCCACGTAGACCGCCGTCACCGCGGGAGGCGGCACCGCGAGCTTCTTGGGGACCCCCTTGGCGGTGAGGGAGCCCAGGAGGGTCGTGGCTGCCCCCTTGGCTGCCGCCGCGCCCATGCTGACTGCCTTCACGGCAGGACGCGGCCGTACCCGTGGATGCTCGTCGTCCTGCCGTTCCGGGGTGCTCGCCTGCGCGCGCAGCACCCTCTCCCGGTTCCGTGTCTCCTGTTCGAGCTCGCTCTCGAGAGTCGAGACCAGCTCCTCCAACTCCAGACCGGTGACGAAGTCGCTCCACCGCTGTGCGTGATCCGTTCCGCCCAACGTCCGGACAACATCCGGCAGTTGCTCCTTGGCGCGCTGACGTCCGGCTTCGAGTCGGTCGCGGGTGCTGTGGCCCGCGATCCGGAAAGCGTCGAGCAGCGCGGCCTGTTCACTCGGTGCCGAGCGTTCGAGGTCGCCCAGCGCGCGGTCGATCTCCGGGAGTTCTTCGCCCAGCCGGTCATGGATCGCGGCGAGCGGCGCCCGTACGCCCTCGGCCAGCCGAACGGCACGAAGCGGTATCGCGCGCTCGGCGAGGAGCCGGGCGAGGGACTGCTCCAGCTCGGGCAGCCTGCTCGCCCGCAGGGCCCTGTCTCCCAGCTCCCGGTCCTCCGTGGACAACCCCTCGTGCGCGGCACCGGAGTGGACCGCGAGGATGACGGGCGGGGCGACTCCGAGCGCTGTGGCGACCTGTTCGATCCGAACGGCGTGCCCCGGCGCCGACTTGAACTCTCTGTCCGGATGATCGGCGAACAGCCGAAGGCGGACCGGTGTGTTGACCAGCCCCTTCACATTGACGACAGCCAGCAGGGGTTTCCCCGAGAGGAGAAGCCGCCGGAGTTCCGCGGACTCCTCGTCGCGAAGCGTGTCGGCGTAGTTCCAGATGACCGCGTCGGCGCTGTCGCATGCCGCCCGCGCGCGCTGCGCGTCGAAGTCGTCGTCCTTCGCGGCGAAGCCGGGCGTGTCCAGGTAGGTCACGGAGCCGACATCGAACGCGGAGGTCTTCCGCGTGGTGCGGTGCGCCCCTCGTCCGATCCCGGATCGGTCCGCGTCACGCGTCAGGGCTTTGCGGAGCGTGGTCTTCCCGGACTTGGTCCTTCCGGCGATGGCCACGAGCAGCCTGCCTCTGACGGCGGGCAGGGGCCGCAAGGCAGCGCGCAGTTCGCGTTCGAGCGTTCCGACGCGGCCGATGACCCCGACGAGGTCCTCGCTCTCCATCGCGTGCTCGGAGTACGGCTTTCGCTTCAGGCCGGCCTCGACTTCGGCCCGAAGCGCGGACTGGATATCGCGGTAGTCCGAGCGGCTCGCGTCCACCGCCCCGGACGGCAGCGCGAGTTCGCCGACCAGAGGATCGAGGGCCTCACGGAGTTCGGGTTCGATACCCCGTACGTCCATGGCCGCTGCCACGCGGTCGAACAACGCGGCGTACTTCGTGTACCAGGACTCCAGAGCGCGCAGCTGGTCGACGCCGTGCCGGGGGGCGACCGCCAGGAGCCCTGTCACGAGCCGTGCGGCCGAACTCGTGGCAGGTGGCGCGGACAGGGAACCGGTCGTGGTCACGGAGGCCGTCGCCGGCGCGTGTTCGATCAGGGCCCGCGTGTCGTCCGCCGCGAGCAGCTCCAGAGTGCTTCCCGACACGGCGCCGGTGTCGCGGGCCTCGATCGCCCACATCAGGGCGTCACGCCGGTCGGACCTGAACCCGGACCGCGCGTCCGGCCCGAGCCAGCGCCACCACCCCGGTCGTACGGAGAGGAACGCCTCGTACGCCTTCTCCGCCGCGATGACGTCCCGCACCCTCTCAAGTCGCGTCACCAGGTCCCGGTTCCGCAGATCCTGCGCTGCCGAGATGCTGTGCTGGAGGACGAGCTCCCGCGCGGCTGCCGCACGCCGGGTGATGCGGGGACGGCTCAGGTCGGCCAGCGTGCTGTCCACGTCGATCTCGCGGATTGACTGCCAGATCTCCTCGGGCCAGGCCTGGTCCGCGCGACGGCATGGTTCAAGGGCACCGGGCAGCAGCCGTTCCGCGACCGCCACTGCCGCGAGGTCTGCCCGAAGCGCGTCCACCGGCACTCCTTCAAGCGTCTGAAGGCGAGGCCGTACTCCTTCAAGCCGCGTCAACTCCCGCAGGACTCTGGCCTCTCCCAGCGTCAGAGTCCCGCCCCGGGCCATGGCCACACGGACCAGTTCGTGTTCCTCGACGCACGCCGCCACGGCCTCGGAGACCCACGGAAGAGTGCTCCCGGACGGAGGCAGACCGGCACACCCGCACGCCTCGGCCACCGTGTCCACATTCTCGGCGAGCCGCCGGAGTGCGGCCTGCCCGGCCATGGCGTCGACACCCAAGGGTTCGAGCAGGAGGGCCAGCATCTCGGTTCTGAGGCTCGTCGTTCTGTCGTTCACTGCCGTGTCACTCACCGCTACTCCTCATGAGGGCGGTGGTATCGGAACGTGGGGAGCGGGCCGGGGCTCGGGGGAATCAGGGCCTGAGGCTGCCGAGGCACCGTCGCCTGTGCGATCCGGTGGCGAGGCGGAACGCAGGTGCGCGGCGTGAAGACCCACATGCCTTGTGACAAGGTCGCCCCGAGTACCCGCTCCTTGTCCCGCAACCAGGGATATCTGCTCTGCAACTCGACGTAGTTGTCATTGGTGACGACAGTTCCGTGCGTGTCATCCGCGATCGCCGTGACCAGCGCGTCACCCTTGCCCTCGGTTCCGGCCGGGGGCTGGCTGAGTTCACCCTTGGCGAGCGCAGAGTCCACGGCCGCGCGTTCCTCCTCCGCGACCTTGTGCCTGAAGGTGGCGTCGACGACCACGTGAACCACGGCGTCGGGATACCGCGAGGCCAGGGCGTCGCGGGCGGAAAGGAGTTGCGCGAAGGACGGCCGGTCGTCGCTGCCGTACACCCCGGGCTGCCGCGGCGACCTGCCGATCCACGCCAGGTTGGAGCCGTCCAGCACGAGCACCGCAGGCGCTGAGCCCGTGTTCCGCTTCCGGGGCTGCGGCGGCAGCGGCCTGGTGGTGGTGTTGCCCGTGAGCAGGTCCTCGAGTTCCCTGCTCACCGCCGGCGTGGGACCACCGGAGCTGAAACTCTTGATCTCCTCGTTCAACACCTCCTCGCCGGTGCGTTCAAGTGTCGCCTTGACGTGGAGAAGCCCGTTCGTGTCGTACGTGTACTCCAGCAGGAACCGGGAGTCCTCACGGGCCCGGGGTTCCCGATATGTGAGCCGGAGGTCCGTCAGCTGCACGTTGTCGGGGTGATCCAGAGGCCGTTCCGGGTCGCCCTCCCAGATCTCCACGGCGAGGCTGCGGGCGTTGTCCCGGCGCGGCGTGTAGTTCTTGCGTTCCTTCCACGGCAGCGGGGAGTTGCGCGGAATGATCTGACTGAACTTCCGCTGTCCGGTGTCGTCCGTGACGACCGTACCCAGGGCATGGCTCGTCGCCACCTGGACCACGCCGTCCACCTCCCCCGACAGCACAGCCGCCGCGATGGAGGCGCCGCGGGCGACCGCCGTCATGGGATTGCAGACGTCGACCTCGACGGGCTGCTGCTGCATGACCTCGGCGACCGCCGCCCGGACGCTCGGGATCTGGCTGGTGCCGCCGATCATCAGCACCGCGTCAACATCCAGCGGCGCCATGTGCAGGTCGATGAGACACTGCTGGACCGGTGCGAGAGCGCGGTCCACGAGGTCGGTGATGGCGTCCTCCAGCTCCTCCTGCCACACCTTGACCTCGTCACCGTCCGGAGTCGTGACCCTGACGAAGTCCTCGGAGGACAGACGGATCTTGCTGCGTTCCACGTCCAGCCCGAACTGCCGCTCCTGCGCGGGCGTCCACGCCGATCGCGCCGGAGCCCGTTCGAGGACCAGGTCACGCAGACGGCGGTCGATCTCCAGACCACCCAGTTCCGTCACACCCCGTGACGCGAGCTCCTCGAAGAACCCGTCCTGGTAGTCGAGCACGGTGACGTCGATGGTGCCGCCGCCCCAGTCGAAGACCAGGATCGTGCGGGCCTCCTGCAGCTCGTGCACGTACGAGATCGCCGCCGCCGTCGGCTCGTTGAGCAGCGCCAGGACCTCGATGCCCGCGAACTGCGCGGCGGCGCGCGTGCGATAGCGCGCGGCACCCGTGGCGTTCGCCGGCACGGTGATCACGGCCTGGTCGATGGCGGTGAGGTTGTCCTCCGCGCCCTTGCGCATGGCCCGGAAGACGCCGGCGGCCACCGTCGTGGCCGCGTACCTGCGGCCTTGGATCGTGACGTACTCGTCGTTCTTCAGAAGTCGCTTGCAGGCCTCGGCCGCCTCCTCGGAGCGCAGCTTGGCCTCCCAGCCGAACAACGCTCCCCGGCGCAGCGAACTCATGCCCACCACCGACGGGAAGAGGTACTCGAAGCCGGGATGACGCCAGTCGGCGTCGATGTGCTGGGCGTCGAGCAACAGCACGTCGGCGTCGTCGCCCAGCCACTGGGCCACCACGGAGTTCGTGGTGCCGAAATCGATCCCGGTCGCGGTCACATGCCCTCCCCGTCCGTCGCCTCGTCGTCCCCGGCAGCGTGGTCCCCTCCGTCTGCCCCGGGCAGACGGCGCAGTTGCCCGGAGAGCACCAGCTTGCCGGTCGCCTGGTCCACGTAGGCCGGACGCAGCACCTCGAACGCCTCGCCGTCTCCTTCCACCACCACGAAGAGCTCGTGCTCGCCGTCGGGCGCGTCCACGCACCGCACTCCCTGGTCGAGCAGAGCGGCACGGATGCCCTTGCGGAGCGAACCGGCGCTCTGGTGGGGCGCGCCGGCGAGTAGATCGACCTCGACCATCCGGGCCACGTACTCCTCCCGCGAGCGGAACGCCTCCAGAACGGCCTGGCGCAGGGCCGCCGTCACAGCGGCCTGCGTGGGGCGCTCCTCCTCCGGGAGGGCGGCCAGGAGGTCCGTCGCCCGCTCGGCGAAACGGGAGAGCAGCAGGGGAGGGCTGAGCAGCTCCTCGGGACGGTAGGTGCGCGGGGAGTCCTTCGGGGCATCGGCCGCAGCCCGCCGCTTCTCCCGACGATGCTTGAGGCCGTTGTTCCCCTTGGGGGTAACCCGCTTGGGGGCCGCTGTCGTGTTCCGTCGGCTGCGGGGCACCTTTTTCACTGTGTGTGCATCCTTGAGTTGCGGTCGGGGCGCCGGGGCGCGTTGAGCAGGTGGGGCAGCAGATCCGCCACCGCCCGCTGCCGCACGAGCCCGAGGCTTTCTGGGGAGTGGGGAGCCGTTCGCCTGGTCAGCGGGGCCAGGGGCGGGACCAGGGTGACCGGCACCGCGTCCGGAAGCTCGAACACGTCCGGGTCGAGCGGCAGGACGAAGAAGCCGGACCAGTCCTCGTCGCGCTCGGCGTCTCTGATGCGTTTCATCGCGCTGTTGAGCCGCGCGCTCATGTCCACGTCCTGCACATGCTCCCGGCGGAGGTCGCGGTAGCGGGTCTCCCAGCTCGGAGCGCCGTGCGGCAGCCCGAGGTCGAGATAAGGGTTGGACGCTGTCGCTCTGTCGTTACGGGCAACCGCCCGACGCTGCTGGATCATGCGGAGGTTGGACCTGGCCGGCTCGTGCGATCCGCTGATCTCCTCCAGGATGACGGCCGCCGCGTCCAGTTCCTCCCGGAGCAGCAGTGTGTACGCGTGGAAGTTGAGGACCTCGTCCCGGTAGGCCGGGGCAGCCGTCTCGAACGACACCAGCTTGTCGATCTGGGACGTCGCACGGCTGAGTTCATTCATACACAGCAGGTCGTAGGCCTGGCGCAGGGCCATGAGCGCGTGCAGCGGCGACCGAGAGGGGTTGACGGCCGCCTTGGGCTCCCACAGAGAGAAGATGAGCCGCCACAACCCCCTGTCTTCCCATATGTCCCGGTCCCAGTTGCCGACATCCACCCCGTCCAGGAGCCGGCGCAGCCGGAGCACCAGATCGCGGGGCAGCTCCCTCTCCAGCTCCTTCACCACCGAGGCGTCGCCGTCGGCGACGCGCTCCAGGAGGTCGTACACGTCGCCGGCCGGGGGCAGCGGTTCACCCCCGGCGAGGAACGCGTTCCGTCGCTGCCAGGCCGTCCACTCCAGTGCGGTCGCCTGCTCGGCGGGCACCTGGTCGGGAACCAGCCGGGCCTTGAGGTACGTGTGCTCCGCCTCCTCGGCCCGGTACTGCCACGGCTGGTGTTCGGGGCCGACCGCCCCGGCGTCTATGAGGTCGTCGAGAACGCTCAGCGGTATCCACGGAAGCACGCGCGGCAGCATCCGAGGCGGGAAGGTGGGTGTCCCCTCCGTCGCGAACGCCCCGAGGAGGGCGACGGCCCCGTAGGGGTCCTCGCCCCCGGCGGCGGCGAGGGCGTCGCCGCCCGCTGCCAGGTCGGCGAGCCGCTGCTCCCCGACCTCGGACAGCCACAGGAAGCCGCCCGCGTGGACAGCGGTGAGCGCCGCGGCGACCGTGGCCGGGGCGGCCCGTTCGAGGACGGACCGCACAGCGGGCAGCAGTCGGTCGTCGGGTTCGTCGCGCAGGGCGGCGGCCAGGGCGTCGACCAGGTTGTCGTGCGTCGCGTCCTGGGCGAGGGGAAGGAGCTGCCCGAGCAGAGCGTGCGCCTGCAGTACCGCCTGCGCTCCGAACACCCCCACCTTCCGCCACCTACGTACGGTGAACCCGTCGACCCCCGCGCCCGCGCTCTGGGCGTCCCGGCGCTCCCTGAGCGCCCTCAGCCGCTCCCGCTCCCGCGCGACCGCCTCGGCCCGCGCCCCGCCGACCGGCGGCGGGTTCGTCACCGTCCGGCTCCTTCGTGACGGGAGCCGTGGCCGGGGGGCGGCGTGAGGGACGAGGTGTAGGTCTCGCCGTCCGCGAGGGGCTTCTCCAGGCTCAGGCCGGCCGTCGCCATGCGGTCGTACTCGGCGAGCACGAGCCGCTTGGTGCGGTATTCGCCGAACTTGCCGATCTCGTTGTTCTTGAGGCCGCCTGACTCCGACTGGAAGGTCTCCAGGATGTAGTCGGTGTCCTCGGCCGAGATGCCGTAGAGGTGGAAGAAGTACGCGTCCAACTCAGCGCGGAGTTGCGCGCGTCGGACCTCGTCCCAGCGGAACGGCTCGCCCTCGTCGCCCAGATCGCGGGCGAGGGGGGTCATGTCGTAGGCGGTGTAGACGAGTTCGAGGACGCGGGGGAGGAGGAAGGGGAGGTGAGGTTCGAGGGTGGTGGGGGTGGGGACGGGGAGTTGCTTCCAGAATCGCCTACCCATGTGTGCGCCGCTGATCTTTTGGCGCGCCACATAGTCGAACACAAGTGAAGATTGGCCAGCGACCAGCAGAGCTAGCATCTGCGGTGTCACGCGGGCCAACATGACCGGAAAGGTCTCGACGGCCGCCGAGTACGGGATGAACGCAGGGATGGCGGTACGCTCGTCTGTGGTTCGAGCGATGTCCCTCCAACCGCAGAGCCACTTGTAAGGCCAGGATTCCATTTCAAGGCGCGCGGCTACGCCAGGCACCTTGACTGTTCTCCCCTTGCGGATGGCTTCGATAGCCCCGGCTTCCCGAATCCAGCGGCGTGGCTGAGTAGCGGCCGCAGGGTCCGTCTTCATGCTGCTTGATACGGCTTCGTAGTCGTTGTCGCCGATGTCGAAGTAGCGATTCCAACGATGGTCGAAGAGGTGGGCCATCTTGCCCTCGTACAGCGGAAGCATGCGCTCGTCGCCCAGCACGAAGTTGTTGTCCTCTGCGTGCCAACCGTCCGCTTCCAGCTGATCGCGTGTGCGGAAGATGTCGGAGTCGTCGGTGCTATTGAAGAGGTTCTTGAAAGTGAACCCCCACGGATTTCCGCCGCGCCGCCCCTCGTCCCACATCACAGGCATTCGGCGATAGATCCCCGCCGTCAACTCGGCATCCCGTCGGGTCCGGAAAACAGGAAGCGTGCCCGTGTTGGGGTTGATCAGGGCGAGGTCCTCAGGGCTCAGCGCAAACACGCGCTCGGGATTGTCGAGGTCGGTGATCTCGGAGAGGAAGAACCCAAAGCGCGCGGCGGGCTCCCGCACGGCTCGACCAGTGAGTGAGATCAGGCAGAACTTGTAGCTGGAGTGCACGCTCTCGAACCACTTGCCGCCCTTGGGTAGGGCCGGGCTCTTGGGCCGCTTGTTCTCGAAGTCGTACAGAGAGACCAGCGCCCCCTTCCGCGTGAAGTCCGAGAATAGGTGCTGTGATCCTGCCCCCGTCGCGATGGCCGTGGGCAGGACCACGCCGAACCGCCCTTCTGGTGCCACCACCTTCGACATGCGCTCGGCGAACAGAGGGTCTGTCTGAAGCGAGTTGACTCCCTTGACCGTCAACCCCTCGGCGCACAAGGGAAATACCCCGGAGTCCCCCGCGAAATGGAACGTCCCCTTAACCGTCCGGCGCGCCTCCTGGTACCGCTTCCCCTCCGTCGGGTGCTCCCGCTCCCACTCCGCGATTCGCGTCCGACGAGCCACCCCCGAGATCGCCGCGATCTCGGGGTCGACGACGCTGAAGTACTTCTTGTCCTCGAAGTCGACCTTGTCCCACGGCGGGTTCCCCACCACGCACGAGAAGCCACCCTCCCAACCCGTACCCGGGTCGACCCGATCCCCGCCCGCGCCCTCCTCCGGTACCCGGAACACCTCCGGGAACTCCAGGTGCCAGTGGAAGAACGCGTACTGCTCCCGCAGCCGCACGATCTCGTCGTGCGTGGACTGTGGGGCCGCGTCGCCCTCCGGGTCCTCAAGGGCCCGGAACACCCCATGGGTAATGGCCGGCGGCGCGTCCTCCCGCTTGACCCACACGAACGCGGCGCACCAGGCGTCGGCGAGGTGCAGCGCCTGCAGGTACTCCGAGGACGTCGCCCACGCCGCGTACGCCTCTTCCTTCCGGCGCACGTCCGCCAGCGTCCGCGCCGGGGCGAACGTAATCCGACGAAGGCCTGTCCCGAACGACGTGTTGGCGACCGGGGCCTCCGACGGGAGGTCGAACAGGGTGACCTGGTCGGCCCGCTCGTGGTGGTTGCGGGAGAGGAGCTGCTTCGCCCAGCCCTCGTCGTCACCTTCCGTCTTCTTGAAGGCCCGGTCGGGGATGCCGTCCTTCATCAGCGCGGGCGTGGCGCCGATGAGGCCGTTGCCGTGCTTGATGTGGGCGTCCAGGAAGCCCAGCGGGCGGCCCGGTTCCATGGCCTCCAGCCACAGGGACACCTTGGCCAGCTCCACGGCCATGGGGTTGAGGTCGACGCCGTAGACGCACCGCGCCACGACCTCGTGCAGGGCGTGCCGCACCGCCTCGACGGTCGGCTCGGGGTTGCGCTCCCGTACCGACGCGACCCGCTTGGCGATGCGGCGGGCGGCGCCGACGAGGAAGTGGCCGGAGCCGCAGGCGGGGTCGCAGACCGTGAGGCTCAGCAGCTCCTCGACGATCGTGTCGGCAGGCTCGCCGTGGCCCTCAGAAAGGGCCCGCTCCTGGCCCCGCGCCACGGCCGCGTCTATCACCGGGTTCAGCGTCGAGTCGAGCAGGGTCTCAGTCAGCGCCGACGGGGTGTAGTAACTGCCCGTCTTCTTACGGTCGTTGCCCGCCCGGTCGACCAGCTCGAACGTGCGGTTCGTCGCGCTGTGCTTCGGCACCAGCTCAAGGAGCGCCTCGTACACCGAGCCCAGTTCCTCGGCGCCCATGTGCCGGTAGTCGGCCGGGCGCCAGCGCGCGGAGTCGGTGTCCCGGACGCGGGCGAGGTGGCGTACCGCCTCCAGGAAGTACCGGTTGGAGAGCTTGGCCCCCTTCAGCGGCGTATCCGCGTCCGTCGTGTTGAACAGGCCGCCGAGGCCCGGCAGGCCCAGTTCCGGTCGGCCCTGCTCGTCGCCGAGTGCGGCGAGGACCAGCTGGACGGCGGCGTACTGGTCGCTGTGCGCGGTGCCCTGCCGGCGCTGCGAGCGCTCGCGCAGGCGGGCAGTGGAGAAGTACCTGCGGTAGCGGTCGCGGGCCTGCTCGTCGGCGTCGGGGGTGAGGAGGGCCTCGCGGTCCTCGGCGACGAAGAGAAAGATCAGCCGGTAGACCAGGCGCAGCAGCGCGGACTGGAGGGCGGACGGGTCGAGGTCCTGGCGCAGGGCCGTGTTGTCGGGGTGCCGCAGGAAGCCCGTGCCGAGCGCGGCCAGGGCCTGCTGGACTCCGTCGCGGTAGTGCTCCAGGGCGCGCGTGCCCGACTCGATGGCCGCCGTACGCCAGGCTTCCAGCCAGCACGTGGACGGCGGCGCGTCCTCCGCCACCTCGAATCGCGAGACGTGCAGCAGCCGGTACAGGAGCACAAACTCGCTGAACAGCTCGCCGTCGAAGATGGCTTCGAGGTCGAACTCGACGTACGAGGCCGTGGCCAGCGCGCTGGAGTCGCGCAGCAGACGCACCTGGCGCCCGTTCGTGAGGACGCCCCAGAGGTGGGCCTCCGTGCGGTTCAGGCACTCCTGGAGCATGGACTGCGGCGGTACCGTGCCCGCGCCGCCCGCCCGCTTGTCGAGGTCGGCGTTCCAGGGGGTCTGGTGGATCAGCGCGTGCTGCCAGCGGTGGGAGACCGGGAACTTCTTCTCCGTGTCGGAGTCGGATGCGATGCCCGCCGGGCCGACGGCCGTGAGCCGGCCGAAGCCCAGTTCGCGCCACAGGGGGGTGAGCCAGTCGCTGTCGGCGATCCCCGTCGGGTCGGCCGCGGGGACGCCGGTCTCCCGGTTCTCGGGCAGGCGTGTGCGCAGCTCACGCCAGAGCGGCTTGAGGTACTCCCAGCCGCGCTCCGCCTCGTCCCGTACCGAACGCGAGGACGGCAGGCCGTAGTCGGCGGACTTGGAGCCCGGGACGTCCTTGCCCTCCGAGATCCGGATCAGCATGTCGGCCGGCAGCAGTCCGCCGACCGTGTGGACGGCGGTGAACACCTGGTTGCGGGTGGTGGCGGACATCAGGCGGTCACTCCAGCGGGAACGGAAGCAGCGGCGGGCAGGTAGACGTAGGCGCCGAGGATGTCGGCCGGCTTCTGGGCCGTGACCGACAGACCGCGGACGATCTCGCCGGAGGCGGTGCGCACCCGGCGGTGGGCGGCGTCGAGCTCGGCGGCCAGTTCGTCGCCGTACGTCTCCAGGTAGCCGTTCACTTCCGGCAGTTGGTCGAGAATGCGGGTCATCGTCCGCTGGCCGAAGTGCGGGTCGGTGTTGTCCGACGCCACCGCGTCGAGCAGTTCGGCCGCCCGCTCGTGCGGCAGCCACACCGCGTTCCGTGGCGCGCCCTCGAAGGCGAGCAGCCGTGCGTCCTCCGCCACCAGCTGGCGTTCGCCGTTCCTCGATGGCAACGTGAGGTGGAAGCGGTAGCGGACGAGCAGCAGGGTGGTCCTCGTACTCACCGCGTCCGTGGTGATCACGCCGCAGCGGCGGGCCGGGCGGGCGCCCTCGGCCAGGGTGTCCAGGGCGGCGTTCAGGACATGGGACGCGAGCGCGCCCACGACCGGGTCCGTGCGGACCAGGGCCGCCTCGCCGCGCGCCACGGCGGGATCGGTCCGGAACGGGATCTCGCGGTCCTTCTCGATCACCTCCGCGCCCACGGTCGACGCGAGGGCGTCGCGCAGTCCGGCCGGGGTGCCGCCGACCTGGGCGGTGAAGTCCTCGCCGCTGCCGCGCAGCACGGCGTTGAGAGCGCCCAGGGACTCCCGTACGAACGTCCGGATCTCACCCGCGCCACCCAGCGCCTGGCGGACCGAGGCGACCTCCCGGGCCACCTCCTCCGGGTGCACCGAGCGCTGCGCGAAGCGGGACCGGGACGCGCGCTCGCGCTCCGCGGCCGAGTTCCAGTCGCTCTCCAGCTTCTCCTTGTTCACCCTGAACGCGTCCGCGCTGAACAGGGCGTCCTGGTCCTCGCGGCCGCGCATCAGCAGCCACTCCACGATCGCGTCCGTCACGCCCGTCGACAGCTCGTCCGGGACGGATACGGAGATGCCCAGGTCCTTCTTGATCTGGCGGTGCTTCTTGATCAGCACCTCCAGGACCTTGCCGTCGATGCCGTTGTCGTCGCCGTACAGGGTGATGACGCGGACCTCGTCGCGGCGCTGGCCGTAACGGTCGACGCGGCCCTCGCGCTGGTCGTGGCGGGTGGGGTTCCAGGCGAGGTCGTAGTGGAGGACCGCGTCGAAGTGGTGCTGGAGGTTGACGCCCTCGGAGAGGCAGTCGGTGGCGATCAGGACCCGGCGGGCCGCGGCGTCCTGGCCGGCCTCGGCCGCCAGCGCCTCGATGCGCTCGATGCGCTGCTGCGGGGAGAGCTCTCCTGTGACCGCCTTGACGACCGTCTTCGCGCCCAGCGGGCCGCGCTTCTTCTTCTCCGGGTCGTTCTCCAGCTGGTCGGCCAGGTACTTGGCCGTCGGGATGTAACGGCAGAAGACGATCGGGTTGTAACCGTCGGCCAGCAGCGCCTTGAGGTGCTTGATCAGCGCCTTCAGCTTGAGATCCTTCTCCGGGCCTTCCAGCTGCTCGGCCCGCTCGGCGAGTTCCGCGAGCCGCGACCGCGTGGGCGCCTCGTCCGTCTCCGCGCCCGGCGCCACGTCCATGCCTTCCATGGCGTCGCTGTCGGCCGCGTCGCTGTTCAGCGGGGCACCCAGCTTGTCGGCCTCCTCCGCCGACGCGGCGATCGCCGTCGCCGACCGGGTCGTCAGGGTCTGCGCCGCCGCCCGCGGCGAGGACACCAGCGAGCGCAGCAGCGCGATCGCCGACCACCAGGCGATCCGCGCCTCGCGGTTGCCCTTGCTGCCCGCCTCCTCGACGCGCTCGCCGGCGTACGCGATGGCGTCGTCGAGCAGGGCCCGGTAGTCGGGGGAGAGCTTGTAGGTCTCGTCCTTGAAGTAGCGGTCCGACGGGAACGCCGTACGCTCGGCGAGGGAGTCGTCGGCCAGGCCGTCCTCCTTCGTGAGGTACTGCCGGACGTCCGCGCGCTTGCGCGCCACGAAGTGCTGGGCGAGCAGCTTCCGGCCCGCCTCCGACTCCAGGTTCACCTCCGCCAGTTCCGGCTTCACCAGGCCGAGCAGGTTGCGGAACGCGGACTCCTTGCCGCTGTGCGGGGTCGCCGTCACAAGGATCAGGTGCCGCTCCGCGTCCTCCGCGACGCGTCGCAGCAGCTCGTACCGCAGCTGGTTCTGCGCGCTCGTCGAGGTGTCGTCGGCGGCCACGCACGTGTGCGCCTCGTCGACGATCACCAGGTCGGGGCAGTGGCGCACGAAGTCGTCGCGGTGGCGCGGGGACTTGATGAAGTCCGTCGACACGATCACGTTCGGGTACCGGTCGAACAGGGACTGGCCGAGGTCAAGTCCTCGCTCCAGGCGGGACACCGTCGAGGACAGCACCAGCTCCGCGTCGATGCCGAACTTGCTGCGCAGCTCCTGCTGCCACTGCTCGGCCAGCGCGGGCGAGCACAGCACCGCGAGGCCCGTCGCCTCGCCCTGCGCGAGCAGCTCGCTCGCGATCAGGCCGGCCTCGACCGTCTTGCCGATGCCGACGTCGTCCGAGACCAGCATCCGTACGGTCTTCTGGCGCAGCGCCATGAGCAGCGGTACGAGCTGGTAGGCGCGCGGTTCCACCGCGATGCCGGCCAGCGAGCGGAACGGGCCGGCGCCCGAGCGGAAGCCCACACGCAGCGCGGTGCGCAGCAGGCCCGCCGCCCGCTGGTCGCCGAGGTCGGACGGCTCGGGCGGCGCGAAGCGGGCCTCCTCGACCTCCTCGAACGGGAACACCGCGGCGATGTCGTCGTCCGAGCCGCCCAGCGGGCGCAGGACGAGCAGGTCGGGCTCGCTCTCGGGGAGCACCACCCACTCACGGCCGCGGGCCTTCACCAGGGATCCGGCGGAGAACGTGAATGCCATAGTGATCGTCAAATCCTCTGGGTGATGGGTGAGCGGTCAGTCAGTGGGGCGTTCGGTCAGTCGGTGGCGGCAGGGGAGCCGAACCAGCGGGGGTGGGCGGCGGCGATGGCGTCCCAGTCGTCGCCGTGCTGGAAGCGGACGACATCCCACGTGGCGTCGAAGAGCCGCTCCTCTGCGTCGGCGTCACGCAGCGCGCTCGGCTCGGTGCCGGGGCCGTCGACGAACACGGCGACGTTGACGCCGGGCAGCCGGTACACGAAGTCCGGTGCCGCGTTCGCCTCCGTCAGGAAGACGTCCTTCTCGTCCGGGAGGCGCAGCGCACGCGCCTTGGCCCAGCCCAGGAAGTCGCCCTGCGCGGCGAGTTCGGCAGCCGACACCTCGACAGGTGTGGGATCGGCGGGGGAGTCGGCGAGCAGCCGCCGGTACTGCTCCGAGCGGGATTCGCCGCGCGCCTCGCGGCGCGCCGTCGCGGACGCCAGACGCACCAACAGGTCCGCCACCGTGTGCCGGTTGATCCGGGAGTGGTCGAGCTGGTTGCCGTACGTGAGCAGGCAGTCGTAGCAGCCGAGCGCGCAGGCGCGTCCCGGGCGGTGCTCCTCGCCGCCCTCGTCCTTGCCGTCCGGCGAGAAGTGGCAGATCTCCAGGGCGCGACGAGCCGCCTTCGCGAGGGCGTCGTCCTCCGCCTGGAGGCGGCGGAGCACGCCCGCGCCGCCCTCCGCGGCCTCCATGAGCAGCAGACGGCGCCGCGGCCCGTCGTCCGGCGGCAGCAGCTCGCTGGACAGCTCGGCGTCCTCCAGCTCGAACTCGGCCTCGATGCCCCGCTCCAGCGCGTACATCAGGGTGAGCGCGATCGGCTCGGGAAGTGCTTCGTCGAGGGTGACGACCAGGATGTTGCGGCGGTCCTCCACGAACGGGATGACCCGCTTCGTGCGGCGCCGCTCGTTGCCGTCCGCGTCGACCAGCGGCAGCTCGCTGGAGTCGCCGGACGCCTCGGCCGCGTCCTTGTCGTTCATCCAGCGGCCGTCGGCCAGGTCGAGCCAGTAGCCCGGGGGCTCGTCCGTCCGGGCGCGGACCCGGCCGGTGTTGGTGATACGGACGGTCGCGGAGTCGCCGTACGTGATCTCCGCGAGCTGCCCGCCCGCGGCCTCGGCGATCTTCGCGCTGAGCCGGCCCTTGCGGACGCCGTGGTCATGGAAGCGGTACGAGGTCTCCAGTCGGTAGCCGGCCCGGCGCCGCTCCTCCTCGTCCGAGGAGATCCGCTCACGGCGGGAGGTGTAGACGGTGTGCAGGTGCAGCAGGCCGTACGTCGCGGACCCCAGCGTCTCCTTGCAGAAGCCGCAGCGGTCCTCGCGCTCCTTGGGCTCGTGGTGGTAGCCGCAGTTCGCGCAGCGGCGGGCCTCGCCGGTGGTCAGTTCACCAGAGGAGTCCGGCGGGAGCTGGATACGGGTCACCTGGTAGCGGGCACCCTCGTGGTAGATCAGCGCGCCGGGGCCGAACTCGCGGATGGCGAGGAAGCGGGGACGCTGGAGGTAGTCGCCGTCGCCGCGACGCCGGCCGATCGTCGGGATGTACGCGGCGAGCGGCAGACGGGGGAAGCTGTAGCCGGGCAGGAAGCCCTCGGAGGCCAGATAGCGGTACGGGTTGAAGTCGGAGAGGACCGACTTGCTGTCGACGCTCTCGTTCATCAGCAGGTTCAGCTGGGTCTCCGCCTCGCGGCGGCGGGCGTTGGCCCGGATCCGGTCGCCCTCGGTGAGGCTGTAGTCCAGGCGGCGCTTGTTCTGGACGTACTGGTCGTCGAGTGCGGCACGGAACAGGCTGCGCCAGCGGTCGAAGGCGCGGTCGAAGCGCTGGGCGACGGTCCTGACCTTGTCGCCGATCCAGTCGTCGTGCCACCAGGTCGTTTCGGTGAAGTCCCGCTCGATCAGCGGGCCGAGGACGCGCAGCGCAGCGTCCACCGTGCGCCGCTGGGCGCCGTCGTCGTGCGCCGCGGCCTCGATGTCGGGCAGCAGATGCAGGGCGGGTGCCGGACGCTCACCCGTGTCCGGGTACGAGACGTCGAGGACCTCGGGGAGGGAGCGGCCCAGGCGCAGGCCCGCCTCGGCGATCCAGATGCCCTGGAGGTGGGAGAGGACCAGGTCCTCGTTGGCGAGGTCCAGGCGGGGCGGGGCGACCGCGCCCGCCACCATGCGCTCGGAGCGGCGGAAGTAGTACTGGTCGTGGCTGTTGCCGGTCGCGCAGTACGTCGTCACCAGGGCCGGCTGGCCGCTGCGGCCCGCGCGGCCCGAACGCTGGGCGTAATTGGCGGGCGTGGGCGGTACGTTGCGCATCATCACCGCGTTGAGCGAGGAGATGTCGACGCCCAGCTCCATGGTGGGGGAGCAGTACAGCAGCTTCAGCTCCGCCTTGCGGAAGGCCTCTTCGCGCGCCTCCCGGTCCTCCGGGGACACCTGCGCGGTGTGCTCACGGGCGTACAGGCCGGAGAGGGCGTCGGCCGTCTCGCGATACAGCTTGAGGAAGAACGTGTTGATGCGCGGGCCGTCGCCGCTCTGGTACGTGCGGGTCAGCGGGTCGTGCGCGCCCGACTCGCCCTTGCCGGCGCGCCACACCAGGGACTGGGCGGCCACCCGGTAGCCGGTCGCGACGGCGGACGAGGCCCGTCGGTATCGGCCGGCCCGCTGCGGCGTGGCCTCCACCTCCTTCACCAGACCCGCCTTGGTCAGCACCTTCAGCAGCTCCGTGATGATCAGCTGGAGGTCGTCCTGGTCGAGGTCCCGGAACGTGCGGTCGGCGCGCCGCAGGTACTTGCCGTACTTGCCGCGTGCGGACAGGAACAGGCTGGAGCGGTCCATGCCCGGCCGGGAGGGGTGCGGGTAGGCGGTGCCCACGCTGGGCTTGTCGGCGGTGGACAGGATCCACGGGTCCACGAGCCGTTCCTCGGTCGCCCGCTGGAGGGATTCGAACGCGTCGTCACGGAAGTACGACACGTCGATGGCCAGCGAGCGCCGCATCTCGTTCAGCAGCGTCCGCATGATCTCGGCCCGCAGCGCAGGGTCGGCGTCCCGCAGCCTCTCGTGCGTGCCCTCCCAGCGGTCCTGCTTGGCGGCGACCCAGTCCAGGTCCTCGTAGTCGATCTCCAGTAGGCCGGTCTGCTCCAGGTTGGGCATGGTGATGCGCCAGCCACGCTCCAGGTCGAGGTAGAGCCGGAAGGCGACCGCGTCCCGCAGGGTGCGGGCGGCGTTGCGGGCCAGCGATGGAGGAAGATCGGCCTCACCGGTGTAGTCCGCCGGTGAGATGGCGAGCGCGTTGGTCACGGCGGAGGCCAGCTCCTCGTGGTGCAGACCGTCCTCGCCCGCGTCCAGAGCCGCCCGGTACAGCGCGCCGCGCAGCTGGGTGATCTGCACGAAGTCGTTGAAGTGGCCGGCCTGGAGGGAGGCGTCCTGGCGGTTGTCGACGAAGGTGAGGAGCTTGCGCGCCTCCTTGTCCAGGGCCTCCTCCGGCACCGACTTCAGCGAGCGCACGATCGACGCGGAGACGAGGGAGGTCGCCGACGAACGGCCCTCCTGGTCCAGCGTGGCCAGCTTGGCGAAGTCCCGGCCGCGCGTCTGCTCGTAGGCGACCCCGCAGTGCAGGCAGAAGAGGAACGGCGACGGGATGAACGCGGCCTTCAGCTCTCCCTCGCCCTCGTGGCCGAACGGGTCGACGGTGACGGCCTTCGGGACGCGGTCGCGGTACGTGCGCTTGAGCACCTCCTGGCCCTTGTCGTCCAGCTCCAGCCAGGACTCCGGCAGGCGCCGGTCGTCGACCGCGTACTGCGTGTTGGACGGCCACTCGCGCTCGTGGTCCACGTACAGATAGCCGTCGCCCTGCCGGCCACCGGTCGCCGAGGTGTCGCGGCGCGCCTCGTAGCGCACCTCGCCGTCCTTCTCCGTGCGCCACACGGTCAGGTACTCCTGCCCGCACTCCCGGCAGAAGGCGAGCGGCATCAGCAGCTTGCCGCCGCTGCCCGGCTGTTCGAGCTGGTAGGAGCGGGTGAGGTGGCGGGAGGACTTGTTCTCCAGGGTGACGTAGACCGTGTCGCCCTTGGAGAGGAACTGGTGCAGGCGGAAGGCAAACAGCGGCCGCTCGTTGCGCGGGTTGAGCGCCTGGGAGCCGGCCTCCAGGGTGGCGCGGATCGCCTTCGCGCACAGCTCCTCGTCGACGCCGGAGGCCTCGTGCAACGCGCGCGCCGCGGCCTCGATCTGCGCCGGCGGCCGCCGTACGAGACCGCCCGTGGCGGCGTCCTCGACCAGGCCGAAGCGGTCCTCGATCCAGCGGGCCAGCGGGTCGCGCACCAGGTCGTCGTAGGCGCGCGGGGCGGGGGCGGTGAGGCGCTCGGCCGGCACGGTGGCGGGGGCCTCGCCGGTCGCGCGGACCAGGGTCTCGCCGATGACGTGCTCGGGCCGGACCTGCGTGCCGAACAGCGTGCTCGCCACACCGGCGACCACCCGCCGCTGGTCCGCCAGGGTGCCCTCGGTCGACATGGTGGCCGACGTGCCGATGCACTGGAGGTCCTCCGCCTGGCAGGCCTCCCGGACGCGGCGGATCAGCAGGGCCACGTCGGCGCCCTGGCGGCCGCGATAGGTGTGCAGTTCGTCGAAGACGAGGAACTCCAGGCCCCGCGCCATCCTGATCAGGCTCGCCCGGTCGGCCGGGCGGGTCAGCATCAGCTCCAGCATCACGTAGTTGGTGAGCAGGATGTCCGGCGGGTTGTCGCGGATCTCCTTGCGCCTCGCGTCGTCCTCCTGGCCCGTGTAGCGGGCGAAGGTGACGGGCTCACGGCCCGCGCCATAGCCGTCGCGCAGGTACTTCTCCAGCTCGCGCAGCTGGCTGTTGGCGAGCGCGTTCATCGGATACACGATGATCGCCCGTACTCGCTTCGGGGCGTTCGGACCCTCCGCGTCGCGCTCGTGGAGCACCTTGTCGACGATCGGGACGATGTAGGAGAGCGACTTGCCGGAGCCGGTGCCCGTCGTCAGGACGTACGAAGCTCCCGACGCGGCGGCGTCGATGGCGTCGCGCTGGTGCTGGTGCAGGAGGAGCGGCCGGCCGTCGCAGACGGTGCCACCCTCCGTCTTCCTCGCCTGGAAGATGCGGGCGCACTCGGGGTGCAGCACCTTCTGCTGGGCGAGTTCCACCACCGTGCCGCCGCCCTGGAAGAACGGGTTGAGCGACACCCAGGGGTTCGGCCACTGGGACTTGTCGTCGAGGTCCTTCTCGACGTACGCCTTGACGCGCTCGTCGCGGATGACGGTGCCGCCCTCCGTGAAGGAGCGGTAGTCGCGGATCAGCGCCTGATGGACGCCGAAGACGTCCATGGCGGTGCCGGAGGCGGTCACCGGGGCGGGGGCCTGCTCCGGGGCGGTGGCCGGGGCAGGGGCGGACCCACGCAGGGGGAGCGTGGGATCGAGGTCACGCCAGGAGGGGATCAGGGAATCGCCGTCCGACGGCACGGCGAGCGGGAGCAGGGCGTCCCGTACGGCCACGGCGTCGGCCGGGCGGTCGGCCGGCTGCTTGGCGAGGAGCCGGTCCACGAGACGGGCCAGCTCGGCGGGAATCTCCGTGCGGATCGCGCGGACGGGGCTCGGCTCCTGGTGGACGTGCCGTTCGGCGAGTTCGTACGCGGACTCGCTGGTGAACGGAGGGACGCCGACCAGCATCTCGTACAGCACGCAGCCGAGCGCGTACAGGTCGGCGGCCTGCGTCACCTGCTTGGCCTGGCACTGCTCCGGAGCCATGTACCGGGCGGTGCCCACACTGACGCCCGTGCTGGTCAGACGGGTCTGGTCCGGGTCGTCGACGATGCTGCCCATGCCGAAGTCGAGCACCTTGACCGTGCCGCCCCGGGTGAGCATGACATTGGCGGGCTTCAGGTCCCGGTGGACCACGCCCCGCGCGTGCGCGGCGGCGAGGCCGGCGGCGACCTGGGCACCGATGGCGGCGACCCAGGAGACGGGGAGCTGCGGCTCCTCCTCGATGAGGTCGCGCAGCGAGGCGCCGTCCAGGAACTCCATCGCCAGGTAGGGCAGACCGTCACGGTCCGCGGCGATGCCGCCCTCGATGATCCGGGTGAGGTTGGGGTGGTGATCAAGGTGCCGCATGATGCCCACTTCGCGGGCGAAGCGCTCCACGGCCTTGGTGCCACCGCTGGTGTCGATCCGGCCTCCGGTGCGGCGGCGGAGGATCGTCTTCACGGCGACCTTGCGCTCGGGTGAGCCCTCGGGGGCACGCAGGTCCTCGGCCTGATGGACCTCCCCCATGTTGCCCCTGCCGATGACACGCACGATGCGGAATCTGCCGTCGACGAGCTCGTGGCTCACTGCCGCTCCTCTGCCCTCTGCCCGCGTTCACCTGCTGATCTGCCTGCCGCCCGCCCATCGTGCCAGAGCGGGCGGTGAGGCGGCCGTCACTGTACACGAAGCAAGGAGGAGATGACGAGTGTTCTGTCTGTTGACATCGTCAACTCATCGCTTCTAGTCTCCCCGTGGAGCGAATGGGGTGGGTGGCATGAAGGCTGCGGTGGCGGAGCTGTTGACTCGACTCCGGCGTGCCTCGGTGAACGGTGTCGTGCCCGAGCAGGCCTTCGTGGCGGACGTGCGCGGTCTGGGGCTCGGGCAGGCCGAGCAGAACCGGCTGCGGAGTGAGCTGGCCCGACTCGGCCTGCCCGTCCAGGACGTACGCGTACATGTAGACGCGGACTCTCCAGATGTGGAAAAGGTTGCGCCATTCCGTGAAGAAAATGTGTCACCTCGGGCCGGGCGGGCGCGGGTGCTCCTGGCGCGCTACGAGGACGCCGACGGGTTTGTGGACTCCCGCGCCCTGGACGGAGTGATCCGGCTGGCCGGGCTGACCACTCGCGAGGCGGGCGAGCTGAGGGCGGTGGCCCGGGTGTGGGGTGCGGCCGATGCGGGGGCCGGGACGGAGGAGCCCGAAACGGCCGCGCCGGAGGGCCAGGGAGTGCGGGAGGGCCAGGGAGTGCGGGAGGTATACGGAGCAGCCGCGCCGGAGGGCCCGCAGGATGCCGGGGACCTTGCCGGCGCCGTGGCGGCGGCCCTGGCGCCATGGAGGCCGCTACCGCAGACTGGACCTGGACCGACCGGGAATTGTGCTCGTCCACCGCAGGAGCGCCAAGGGTCTCGGCTTCGACACCGTCGTCGTCCCTGACGCGCACACAGACGCCGCCACCGATCCCACCTCGGCCGCGCTGCGTATGGAGTACTACGTGATGGCCACGCGGGCCAGGCGCGAGGTGCACTTCGCCTATGAAGGGGTAGCCGAACCACCGCTACTGGCACAAGTGGCGGCGAGGGAGCTGCTGCGCGGCTGACCCGCTGCGGGCGCTGCCGATGAAGCGGAGCAGCAGACGTCATGGGGAGATTCACGGAGAGTCGATCTTCGCGTACTCCACGAGGAGAGGGCTCGCTACCACGCAGCGAGAGCCGGCACGGGTACCCGGAAGCAGTCCGGTGACACGCGCATACCCGGTCATCATCGCGGACATGTCGATGCCGTCGCCATCGTCGTCCAGCGCGTCCAGGAGCTCCTGCACGCCTCGCCCGTGCAGGCGTACCCCTGCCGGTGACGGGTCCTGCTCCACCGACAGCGGGTCGCGGTGCCGTGTGAGGGCCTCCACGACGTGCCCGGCCCTGGTGACGAACGCCGTTCCGAGACTGGAGGCCGAGTCCTCCACCTCCAGTGCCGGACCGTTCACCGACATCGGGGTCCAGCCTCTGAGATGACGGACCGACCCATGCATCAGCAGACGGCAGTCCTCTCCCGCCTCACGGTCCGTTTCTCCTTGGCCCGCAGCGTCCACGAACAGGACGAGATCCTTGTGAGCGGCGCCGAGTGTCACGCAGCGAAGCGGCGCTTCGAACTGCACCCATTGCCCAGGACGCACGCCGGGCTCCGCGTACCAGCCCGCGTGGAGTTCCACGTGCCTGGACACGTCACGGAGGTGCCGCAACTGCCCTTGCTCCAGGTCCGTCGCTGGCGCGTCCATGTCGAAGCCGCCCAGCGGCGTGGTCACGCGGAGAGCACCTGTACGCGGGACACGTCGCGGCTCCGGTACGAACTGCCGCAGCTTGCTCTCCGACAAATAGACGATCTCGCGCATGGTGCGTTCCCCGTTCGGCCGGCCGGTCACGTCACATGCCATGGTGTCATCTCGCACTGACAGTGGCTGGAACGGTCCGATTTCGCATCAGATCAAGCCAGTTGCGGAGCAGCCAACCCGAGGGCCGCGACAATGAGCGGGCACGCACCACAGACGGGTGATGACCTCGGGGGATGTCATGGAAGACGGGCTTGAACAGGACGCGGCACTTCACAGACTTGGCGAACGGATCGAGGGCGTAGAGAAGGGGCAGCAGCGGCACGAGGGAAAACTGGATGGCTTCGGCGAGGGGCTGCGGGACCTCCGAGCGGACGTCGAGAGGCTGAGCGGCGAACTCGTCCATGCGCGCCGGGAGCTCGCGGAGTTGGGGGGCGCGGTCACCGGCATACGCGAGTCGCTCGACAGGTTCATCGAGCAGTACGGACGCGATCGGGAGGTGTCCAAGGCCCGGGCCGAACTGGCCCTCTTGAGGACCGATTGGCACGCGAACTTCGCACAGCGCAAGCAGACCCGTGCTCTGGCCCGAGGCCTGGTGCATACCCTCACCGCGCAGGCCGTGCACAGAAGGGTGGTGAACACGGCCACCGTGCGGGCCTGCTCCGAGGAGCGGCTGCTCCTCGAACCCACGTACTGGCTCGCACCCGCGACCATGGCGGTCGCTGCCAAGTTCCGGAACCAGAAGGAGCAGGGCGACCGCGCCCGGGCGCACGCCTGTGCCCTGGACGCCGCCAAGGCCAACCTCTTCTTCTCGTTGACATGTTCTCGCCTCGGAGACGAGACCGAGGCCGCCGCATGGATGGACCTCTACCTTCAGTCGCTCGACCCGGATGAACTGGGACAGGACTTCCTGGTCGTCCTGGACGCGATCGCCGGCAAGGAACTGGGCGAGCGCGCGCTCGGGTACACCCAGCAGGCCATGGCGCGCTGGCACCGTGGTGGTTCGACTCTCTCGGCGGGCATGTACGCATCGCCCGACCCACAGGGTGGCACCCATCTGGAGTCCCGGCTGATGGACCTGCGCAGGCGTATGGACGAGAAGCGGTACGCGGCCCTCCGTCAGACATGCGGGGAGCAGTGGGAACTGCTCCGGGGCGGTTGGGAAATCTCGACCGTGCCGGGCAGGACCTTGACTCATCTCGAGCGCACGTTCCCGGACGGATTCGGCGGAGGCGACAGGGTCGACGCGCCGGCCGCCGCCGGCGGCCATGTGGAGAGTGCCCTCGAGCGCCTCATCGACCAACTTGAGCCGGACGAAGCGGACATGCGTGAGAGGATGCGGAGAGCCGAACGTGTCATTGAGCACGGGGGAGACCTTGAGGTGGCCGACAAAGCGCACGAGTCGTCCCTCGCCCTCGATGCCGCCCGGGTGGACTTCATGACGCTCCTCGATCAGGCCGTCTTCGAGCCGAACGAAGTGCGGCTCGGCTCGCCGGCTCGCCAGATGGCTCTGCGGGCCATCTGGCCGGGGTTGGAGAAGACTGCGCAGCGCCTCGTCACGGCTTCCCGCGATCGCCTTCCGGAGCAGATCACGTTGAGCGTCGCGGGATGGGACTGCTCCGTCCCGACGGACCTGCGGCTGATGGTGGCGCCAGGCCGGTTCGTCGATGAACTTGCCACGCACATCGAGCGACAGACCCAGGCCAGGTCGGACGCCGTGGTGCGCCGATGGCCCCGGGTGATCGCCGCCCTCGTCATCGGTTTCGTCACCCTGGCATTGGTGGTGCCGTTCGCCGACGGCGCGGCGCGGTCGATCTTCGCCCTGCTCACGATCAGCCTGTTCACTTGGGCGGGGTGGGAGTTCTGGAGCGTTCCGCTGCGCAAGAGGCGCGTGCGCGACCAGGGAGACCGATTGCGGCACGAGTCCGTAGCGACGCTGGACAAGGCGCTCCGTCAGTACGAGAGGCTTTTCGCGGACTGTCACGATGCGGAAGAGCAGCTCGCTCTCCTCACTCGCTGGGGAGGAGCCCCTGAACGGGACTGATCTCCGGACGAAGGGATCCGGCCCGCGAACGAAATAGGGAACCAGATGGACACCACCAGACTGATCGGCGGCCGCTTCAGGGTGAAGGACCGCCCGGTCAGCGGTGCCATGGGCGACGTGTGGCCGGCCGAGGACACGAAGCTCGGCCGCACCGTGGCTCTGAAGTTCCTCGCGCGACGACGCCTCCGCCAGCAGGGAGCCCCCACGGAGTTCACGGATTGGACAGTGAAGAGGTTCGGGCGGGAGGGCGTGGCCATGGCGAGGGTCAGTCATGCTCATGTTGCGCAGATCTACGACACGGGCGAACACGAGGGCGAGCTCTACATCGTCATGGAGTACATCCAGGGCAGATCGCTCGCCGGGCATCTGAAGGAGGGACCCACCCTCACGCTCGAGCGAACCGTGCGATGGACACGGGAGATCTGCGAGGGCCTTGACGCCGCGCACCAACGAGACGTGCTCCACCACGACATCAAGCCCGACAACATCATGATCACGAATGAGGGTGACGTGAAGATCGTGGACTTCGGGCTGGCGTCCCTCGCCGATGTGACCCAGTCCCACACGGGCGTGGGCACCGCGTTGTACAAGGCGCCGGAGAGGTGGAGCGGCAGCCTGGGCAGCGTGCGCAGTGACCTGTACTCCGTGGGATGTGTCCTGTACGAGATGCTGACGGGGCGCCCGCCCTTCGGCGGCCCGCAGGACGACCCCATGACCGTGGGCAGAATGCACCAGGACGACACGCCGGCACCCCCAAGCGCCCACCGTCCTGGCGTGCCCGACCAACTCGACGTGATCGTTCGGATCCTCCTGGAGAAAGATCCGGGAGATCGCCCGCGAAGCGCAGAAGCGGTCGCGTTGGTGATGAGCGACATCCAGCATGTTCTGGGGGCCGAGGACAAGGTCGTCGAGAGCGGGCGGGGACACTTGCCTGAGGCTCTGAACGGCAGTACTCGACATTCGGAGCGCATCGAGGTCCTTGATCGCCGTATCTTTGAACTGCAGCTCCGGTTCGGGCCTTATGACCAAAAAGTGATCGAGGCGCGCATGGAGCACGCCGATCTCACTGGTCGGTCGGGCGATGCACGAGGGGCTGCAGCCCTGTTCAACCGCCTCGGCCGTGACTGTCAGGACTTCTTCGGGCCGTACGACACGCAGGCACTCAATGCCTTTGAAGAAGTGGCTCGGTGGATCGCGCGATCGGAGGGGGGCAACCGGAGTGGAACCGGCACGCTGTCCTGAGGGCCGGCCTGATGGGGCCGGCAGCCCTGGGGCCGCCGGCCACCCCCTCACATCGGCGGATTGCCGTGCTTGCGTTCCGGGAGCGCTGCGTGCTTCTGGCGGAGCATCGCCAGGGCGCGGGTCAGGGTGCGCCGGGTGTCGGCCGGGGCGATGACGTCGTCGACCAGGCCGCGCTCGGCGGCGTAGTAGGGGTGCATCAGCTCGGACTTGTACTCCTTGATGAGGCGGGCGCGGGTCGCGTCCGGGTCCGGGGAGGCGGCGATCTCGCGGCGGAAGACGACGTTCGCCGCGCCCTCCGCGCCCATCACCGCGATCTCGTTGGTCGGCCAGGCGAAGGAGAGGTCGGCGCCGATGGAGCGGGAGTCCATGACGATGTAGGCGCCGCCGTAGGCCTTGCGGAGGACCAGGGAGATGCGCGGGACCGTCGCGTTGCAGTAGGCGTAGAGGAGTTTGGCGCCGTGCCGGATGATGCCGTTGTGCTCCTGGTCGACGCCCGGCAGGAAGCCCGGCACGTCGACCAGGGTGACCAGCGGGATGTTGAAGGCGTCGCAGAACTGCACGAAGCGGGCGGCCTTCTCCGAGCCGTGGATGTCGAGGACGCCGGCGAGGGCGGTGGGCTGGTTCGCCACGATGCCCACCACGTGCCCGTCCAGGCGGGCGAGCGCGCACACCACGTTCTGCGCCCAGCCCTCGTGGACCTCGAAGTAGTCCCCGTCGTCGACGATCTCCTCGATCACCGCGCGCATGTCGTACGCCTGCTGGGGGCCGGCCGGCACCAGTGAGGTCAGCGCGTCCGTGGGCCGGTCCGGCGGGTCGTCGGTGCGGACCACCGGGGGGAGTTCGCGGTTGTTCTGCGGGAGCAGGGACAGCAGATGGCGGACGTCCGCCAGGCACTCCGCCTCGTCGTCGTAGACGAAGCCCGACACCCCCGACACCCCGGCGTGCACGTCGGCGCCGCCGAGCCCGTCATGGCTGATCTGCTCGCCCGTCACCGCCTGCACCACGTCCGGACCCGTGATGAACATCTGCGAGGTGCCCCGCACCATGAACACGAAGTCGGTCAGCGCGGGGGAGTAGGCCGCGCCGCCCGCGCACGGGCCCAGGATCACGCTGATCTGCGGGATCACCCCGGAGGCCCGGGTGTTGCGGCGGAAGATGCCGCCGTACCCGGCGAGCGCCGTCACGCCCTCCTGGATCCGCGCGCCCGCGCCGTCGCTCAGGCCCACGACCGGCGCGCCCGCCGCCTCCGCCAGGTCCATCACCTTGTGGATCTTCTCCGCGTGGGCCTCGCCCAGGGCGCCGCCGAAGACCCGGAAGTCATGGGCGTACGCGAAGACCGTGCGCCCGTGCACCAGGCCCCAGCCGGTCACCACGCCGTCGCCGTGCGGCTTGCGCGCCTCCAGGCCGAAGCCCGAGGCGCGGTGCCGGCGCAGCGGCTCGATCTCGGTGAACGTGCCCTCGTCGAAGAGGAGTTCCATGCGTTCGGGTGCGGTGAGCTTGCCCTTGGCGTGCTGGCGCCGGGTGGCCTCGGGGTCGGGGCCGCGGCTCAGCTCCTCCTTGAGGCGTTGCAACTCGTCGGTGGAGCGCCGCAGATCCGGCTCGGGGGCGGGGGCCGGGGCGGGGGAGGCGAGGGGGGTCGGACTGTCGGCGAGCAGTTCGTCGAAGGTCGTCATTGCGGCACCGTAGAGCGCCGTACTCGAAGCCTCCGGTACGTCCTCTGGAGGACCGCTCGACAGCTCGACAAGCAGGCCGGAGGGAAACTACCGCGCCCGCTCCGCCGTCGCCGCCGCCCGCAGCGCGTGGTCCGGGTCCCCGGAGAGCACCGCCCGGTGCAGGTCCTGCAGCGCCGCCGACGGTTCGAGCCCCAGCTCGCGGACGAGCGAGCCGCGCAGCCGCTGGTAGGCCTCCAGGGCCCGCCAGCTGCCGCCGGTGCGGTGCAGGGCGCGCATCAGCTGGGCGCAGAAGCCCTCGTGGAGCGGGTGCCGGGCGGCGAGGACGCGCAGTTCGGGGACCACCTCGGCGTGCCGGCCGAGCCGCAGGTCCGACTCGATGCGGCGTTCCAGCGTGGTGGTGCGCTGCTCGTTGAGCCGCAGCACCTCCAGTTCGAGCACCGATCCGGCCGGTACGTCGACCAGGGCCGGGCCCTGCCACAGGCCGAGGGCCCGGCGCAGCAGGTCGGAGGCGGCACGGTGGTCGCCGACCTCGAAGGCGGTGGCGCCGGCCGCGGCGAGCCGGTCGAACTCGTGGGCGTCCACCCGGCCGGGTTCCACCTGGAGCAGATAGCCGCCGAACCGGGTGACCAGGATGTCCTTCGCGTCGCGCCGCGGGTCGCCGTCGAGCGCGGCGGTGAGCCGGCGGCGCAACTGGAGGATGTACGTCTGGAGCGTGGTGGAGGCGCTGCGCGGGATGCACTCGCCCCAGATCTCCTCCATCAGCGTCGGCACCGACACCACCCGGTCGGCGTGCAGGGCGAGCAGCGCGAGGAGCTGGCGGGGCTTGGCGGCGCTGGGTACGACCGACACACCGCGTTCCTGCGCGGCGAGCGCCCCCAGGATCTGGATGTCCATGCTTTCTCCCCTTTGGGCCACGGCCGTCGGCGTCCCCGTGACGGCCCGTTCGGAGTCCGGCACTTGAGACTCGCACCTGCCCCGCTCGCGGCCCAGTGAGCGGAGCACGACCCCCGGCATGAAAATGTCATGTCGCGCCGATGAGCGCTGCACTGCCGGAGGTTCCTGTTCCGGAAGCAGACTTCTGGCCAGACGCCGAGTCCGGATCCGGTTCCTCGGCGCGGACGGTTCCGAGCGGGTGACGTGCTGCGTCTTCGCAACTGGCAGGTCCGCCCGCCCACTTCGGTCATTCCTGGGGGCACACGTCATGAACATCACCGAGGACATCCTTCGTCTTCTTCCGTCGGACGCGCTCACCGCCGAGGCCGGGCCGGCCGGCGGTTCGGCGGCCGGCATTTCGGTCGAGAGCCTCACCCGTCCCGACACCGCGGGCGCGGCCTGGTGCTTCTGCATCGCCGCCACGTTCGACGCCCGGGTGGGTGCGTGACCGAGGCGCAGAGCCCGGCCCGCGGCCCGTTCGTGGCGTTCAAGCGCCATGTGCGGGCCGTGTCGGTCCCGGGGGAGGCGGTGTTCGTGTGGTCCGACCAGGACATGACGGCCGTGCGCGGGGCCGGTGCGGAGACTCTCCTCGGTCTGCTCGACGGCCGGCACACGCTGTCCGAGGTGCTCGCGGAGGCCGCGACGACGATGCCGGCCGACGTGGCGGGCGGGGTGATGCGGCAGCTGGCCGAGGCCAATCTGGTGGGCTACCGCCACGGCGGCCCGGGCCCGTCCGTCTCGGCCGAGCGCTCGGCGGCGGAGGCGTACTGGGACCGGGCCGGTCTCGACGGCGCGGCCGCCGACCGTGCGGTGCGCGGCCGGCTGGTGTCGGTGATCGGCGTCGGCGCGGTGGACGAGGCGGCCGCCCGGGCGGCCTGCCGGGCCTCCGGCCTCACCCCGGTCGGCGCGGACGCCGACGCCGACTTCGCCCTCGTGCTGTGCGAGGACTATCTGATGCCCGGACTGCGGGAGACGGCCGAGCGCTTGCGGGCCGCCCGGCGCCCGTGGCTGCTCGCCAGCCCCTTCGCCGCCGAGCCCTGGACCGGCCCGGTCTTCGAACCGGACGGCGGTTCCGGCGACGGTTCCGGCGGCGGCTCCGACGGCAGAGGCTCCGACGGCGGCGCGAGCGGCGCCTCCGACGGCGCCTGCTGGAGCTGTCTCGCGCACCGGCTGCGCGAGCACCACCGCGGCGAGCTCTCCGTACGCCAGGCCCTCGGCCTCGACCGGCCGGGCATGCGGCCGGCCTCCTCGCTGCCCGCCGTACGGACCGTGGGGCTGCACAGCGCCGTCCTGGAGGCGGCCAAGTGGCTGGCAGGGCTGCGCACCGCCGAGCAGCGCGCGGTGTGCGTCCTGGACGGCCTCACCCTGCGCACCACCCACCACCCGGTACGGCGCCGCCCGCAGTGTCCGTCCTGCGGGGACCCCTCACTGGTCGCCGACCGGGCCCGGCGGCCGGTGGCCCCGGTGTCGCGGCCCAAGGCCGAGGGCTCCGGCAGCAACGACCGGGCGCTCTCCGCCGAGCAGCTCCTCGACCGGTACGGGCATCTCATCGGCCCCGTCACCGGCATCGTCCCGGAGATCCGGCCCATGGCCGGGCTGCCCGAGGGCCTGCACGCCTACGACTCCGGGCACAACCTGGCCCTGCGCGGCCACTCCCCGGCGAGCCTGCGGAAGGTGCTGCGGGCGCGCAGCTCGGGCAAGGGCACGACGGCGGCCGAGGCCCGGGCCAGCGCGCTCGGCGAGGCGGTGGAACGTTACTGCGGCACCCGGCAGGGCGACGAGGCCACGATCACCGACACGCTGGCCGGGCTCGGCGCGAGCGCCGTCCACCCCCACACGTACCAGCTCTTCCACGAACGGCAGTACGCCGACCGGGACCGCTGGAACGCCGCGCACACCCCCTTCCACCAGGTCTGCGCGCCCTTCGACCCGCACCGGCCCACCCAGTGGACCCCGGTCTGGTCGCTCACCGCCGGCGTCCAGCGCTTCCTCCCCACCTCCACGTTGTACTTCGACTGCACCCCCGGCGGCGCGCCGGACGGGCAGTGGGCCGACTCCAACGGCAACGCGGCGGGCAGCAGCACCGAGGACGCCCTGGTGCAGGGCTTCCTCGAACTCGCCGAGCGGGACGCGGTGTCGCTGTGGTGGTACAACCGGCTGCGCCGGCCGGGCATCGACCTCGACGCCTTCGACGAACCGTGGCTGGCCCGAATGCGCGCGGCGCTCGGCCGGGCGGGCCGGCAGGTCTGGGCCCTCGACCTCACCTCCGACCTCGGGATCCCGGTCATGGTGGCGGTCTCCCGGCGCGCGGGTGCCGGACTCCCCGGCCTGGTCTACGGGTTCGGGGCCCACTTCGATCCCCGGCTCGCCCTGCGCCGGGCGCTCACCGAGATGGTCCAGACGCTGCCGCCCGCCGCCGCCGCGGCCGCCGCGCCACCGTCCCCGGAACGGCCGTATCTGCTGCCCGATCCGGGCCAGTCGGCCCGTACCCCGGCCGCCTGGCCGGCCCATGCCCGTACGCCCGATCTGCTCGACGACGTCGAGACGGTCCGCGCCCTCGTCGCCGCGCACGGCCTGGAGTGGCTCGTCCTCGACCAGACCCGGCCGGACGTCGGCATTCCGGTGGTGAAGACACTGGTACCGGGACTCCGTCACTTCTACGCGCGGTTCGCGCCGGGCCGGCTCTACGACGTGCCGGTTCGGCTCGGCGAACGGGTCCGTCCCACGCCCTACGAGGAGCTCAACTCCGAACCGCTGGCCTTGTAGTTCACGGGTGATGGTGGACTGGTCCCGGATCCGCCGGGTGTCGGATTATAGTTCGGTCCGCGCACACTCCCGACATCCATTGCGAGGAGTCGACACATGGCGGGCCGTTTCCGGGCCTCGGAACGCGACCTCATCCACATCGAGGAGCACAGGGAGGGGGCGTTACCGGGCACGGGGTCACGGACCCCGCCCGCCATGGCCGCCAGGTCCGCCGCCGCGTCCGCCGCACCGGACGACGGCCGGGGCGGGCGGGGCGGCCGGGGCATCCTGGCGCCGCGGTTCGCCCGGGGCATCAGCACCGTGGTCTTCGCGGGGTACGGCGCCGTCACCCTGCTCAACGTGCAGAACGCGGTGTCGAGCCGGCTCGGGCAGGTGCTGTGCACCCTCGTCGTGGGCGCGCTGTACACCCTGCAGATCGCGCAGGCGTCGCCGGCCGCCCGCCGGTGGTCCGGCCGGCGCCGGGCGGCCATCCTCGTCACCCAGGCGGGCCTCACCTTCGGGCCCATGGTGTGGCTGGGCATCGCCTGGGGAAGCATGGCGGGACCGCTGGCCG
Organism: Streptomyces fradiae; assembly: GCF_041270065.1. NCBI lineage: Bacteria > Bacillati > Actinomycetota > Actinomycetes > Kitasatosporales > Streptomycetaceae > Streptomyces > Streptomyces fradiae. Next base: position 6,257,469 of record NZ_CP065958.1, read on the forward strand.
GATCGATTCTCCTGATGCTTCCCGGCCGCTGGGCCTGGACCTGCTACGGCGTGGTCACCCTCGCCATCCTCGGCTGGTCGGTGGGCAGCGAGGGGATCTCGACCCTGGAGACGGGCTACTACGCCGTCTCCACCGCGCTGACCGGGCTCGTCATCTACGGGTTCACCCGGCTCACCGACCTCGTGCGCGAAGTCCACGACGCCCGCGCCGAGATGGCCCGGATGGCGGTCACCCAGGAACGGCTGCGGTTCGCCCGGGACCTGCACGACCTGCTCGGCTACAGCCTCTCCGCCATCACCCTCAAGTGCGAGCTGATCCACCGGCTCACCCCGGTCAACCCCGAGCGGGCCCGCGAGGAGGTCGCCTCGGTGCTCGGCGTCGCCCGGCAGGCGCTCGCCGACGTGCGGCTCGTGGCCAGCGGCTACCGCGACATGTCGCTCTCGGCGGAGGCCGAGTCGGTGGCCGAGGTGATGGCGGCGGCCGACGTCGAGACCGAACTCGACATCGACTGCGGCCGGCTCCACCCGTTGGTGGACACCGTGCTCGCGACGGCCCTGCGCGAGGGCGTCACCAATATGCTCAGGCACAGCAAGGTGCAGTCGTGCACCGTCACGGTGCGGGTCGAAGGAGAGTCGGTGCGACTGGACCTGGTCAACGACGGCGTCGTCGCGCAGGACCGCCCCGACGCCCCGGACCGCGGCAGCGGTCTGGGCAACCTGCGCACCCGGCTCGCCGCGATCGGCGGCGAGATGCGGGCCGGGACCGAGGCCGGGAACCGCTTCCGCCTGACGGCCGTCGCCCCGCTGCGCCCGCCCAAGGGCGAGGACGCGGAACCGAGGCTCCCGCGCGGCCGTCTGGAGGCGTGCCTGGCCGCCGCGGAGAGCGCGGACGCGCCGGTACCGGGTGATGCGGGCGGCAGCGGAGACACGGATGGTGGTGGAGGTGCGGAGGGTGGTGGAGGAACGGATGGTGCTGGAGGTGCGGATGGTGCTGGAGAGGTGAGCGCACCCGGAACAGCGGGCAGACGCGGAGACGCGGGCAGACGAGCAGTCTGAGCGCACACAGGACACATCGGGGGAGCACATGCTGACGATCAAGATCCTGCTCGCCGAGGACGTGCACATGGTCCGGGGCGCGCTGGTGGCGCTGCTGGAACTCGAGCCGGACCTCCAGGTCGTCGCGTCGGTCCCCCGGGGGGACCTCATCGTGACGTCCGCCCTGGAGGCCCGCCCGGACGTCGCCGTCATCGACATCGACCTGCCGGGGGTCGACGGGCTCACCGCGGCGGCGGAGCTGCACGACCGGCTGCCGGACTGCCGCACCCTCATCCTCACGAGCCTCGGCAGACCCGGGACCCTGCGGCGGGCGATGGCGGCGCGGGTCTCCGGCTTCCTCCTGAAGGACTCCCCGCCCAACCGGCTCGCCCAGGCGGTGCGCTCGGTCGCCGCCGGGCAGCGGGTGATCGACCCCGAACTCGCCCTCAGCGCCTGGGAGGCGCCCGACAACCCGCTCTCCCCGCGCGAGACCCAGGTGCTGCGGCTCGCGGCGCGCGGCGCCGACGCCGCGGAGATCGCCGACCACCTCTTCCTCACCCAGGGCACCGTACGCAACTACCTCACCGCCATCGTCGACAAGCTCAACGCGCGTAACCGCATCGACGCCATCCGCATCGCGGAGGAGGCGGGCTGGATCCCGTAACCGCCCCTTCCGGACCGACCGGCCCGCCGGACCGCGCGGCGGAGTTCAGCGCTCCGCCAGCGGCCCCGCGTCCAGCTTCGACAGCACGCCCGCCAGATGCACCGCGTCGCTCTCCGGGCCGCGACACGCCGTCAGACAGACCGGCCCCCGCGCCCCCGCCATCCGGCGCAGGAACGGAGTGAGCACCGCCCGGGGCCCGATCTCCACCACATGGCTGGGGGCCTCCCGGGCGAGCATCCGGCGGGCCGCGTCGGCGAACCGCACCGGCGTGGTGAGCTGTGCCGTCCAGTACGCCGTCGTCAGCGGCTCGTCGTACTCGCGGCCGTACACCGTGGAGTAGTACGGCAGTTCCGGCCGCCCGCCCGGCACATGCCGGGCCGCGGCCTCGAAGCGCGGCGCCATCGGCTCCATCAGCGGCGACTGGAAGGCGTGCCGCACCTGCAGGAAGGTGCTGGCGATGCCGATCTCCGCCAGCCGCTCGCGGACCCGCTCCAGGCCCTCCACCGGACCCGAGAGCACCGTGGCGCGCGCCGCGTTGACCGCACCGATCGTCACCTGCGGTTCGCCCGCCGCCGCGTCGGCCGCCTCGAAGGGGCTGGCGCAGGTCGCCATCATCCCGCCGCCGGACGGCAGATACTGCATGAAGGCGCCGCGGGCGCACACCAGGCGCGTGGCGTCGTCGAGCGACAGCGCCCCGGCCACCACCGCCGCCACGAGCTCACCGGTGCCGTGGCCGAGCACGGCCACCGGACGCACGCCCTCCTCCATCAGCGTCATCGCCAGCGCATAGCCGACCGCGAAGAGCGCCGGCTGGGTCAGCGCCGTCTGGTGCACCCGGTCGTCCCCGCCGAGGACCAGCTCGGCGACCGAGCGGCCCAGATACGGGGCGATGGCCTCGTCCGCCGCGCCGAGATGGCGCCGGTACGCGGTGAGTTCGCGGTGCATCCCGGAGGTCATCCCGGGATGCTGGGCGCCCTGCCCGGTGAACACGAACGCCGCCCGCACCAGACCCGAGTTCCGCCGCATCCCGTACCGCATCGCCAGATGGCGGGCGAGATCGCGCACGGTCGGATGGGCCCACAGGTCCGCGAAGTCGAACAGCGGGCCGAACTGCTCCTCGATGTCCCCGCACAGGCTGAGCACGGACACCGAGTCGATCCCCCAGGCGGACAGGTCCTCGTCGTCGCCGACCTCCCGCCCCGCGTACCGCGCCACCCGCCCGGCGAGCCAGCTCGCGAACTCCCGCTCGTCGGGCCCGCCCGGTGCCTTGCCGCTCATGCCTTCCCCCTCTGTCGTCCCTCCCCGCCGGCGGAAGTACCGACCGGGTCGCCCGCCGCTAGCGGCGCGGGCCCGCCGCTCCGACCAGGTCGTCGGCCAGGTACTGGTGCAGCGGCCGCAGACCGCCGCTCAGGAACAGCCGGCGCATCGCCACCCGTTCGACCTTTCCGCTGCTGGTGCGGCGGACGGTGCCGGGGCGCACCAGGAGCACGCCCGCCACCGCCACCTGGAACTCCTCGCTGAGACAGCGCCGTACGTCCGTCACCAGCTCCTCCAGGTCGAGCGCGTACCGCTGGTGGGTGCGCAACTCCTGGACCACGACCACCCGTTCACGCTCGCCCGGGACGGAGAAGGCCGATCCCGTGCCGAACAGCGAGCTCACCCGCTGGACCGTGCGCTCCACGTCCTGCGGATAGAGATTGCGGCCCGCGACCATGATCACGTCCTTCAGCCGGCCGGTGACATAGAGCCGCCCGTCGTCCACCGTGCCGAGGTCACCGGTGCGCAGCAGCCCGCCCGTGCCGTCGGCCGTCACCGCCCCGAAGCGCTCGGCGCTCGCCTTGCGGTCGCGCCAGTACGCCCCGGAGACGCCCGGACCGCTCACCCATATCTCGCCGATCCGCCCGTCGGGCAGCACCCGGCGGCTCTCCGGGTCCACGATCAGGACCTGCCCGGCCGCCTCCGCCACCCGGCCGACGGACACCAGGGAGGTCCGGGCGCGCCGCCCGGGCTGGGCCTCGCGCACCTCGCCCTGCTCCAGGGCCTCCGTGTCGACCGTGCGCTCGCCGTCCGCGGCCGGGCCGCCGGAGACCAGCAGGGTGGCCTCGGCGAGGCCGTACGCCGCGTGCAGGGTGTCCGGGCGCAGACCGGCGGCGGCGAACCGCTCGGTGAACGCCCGCCGGGTCTCGGCGCGCACCGGCTCGCCGCCGGAGACCGCGATCCGCCAGCCCGACAGGTCGAGCCCGGCGAGCTCCTCGTCCGAGACCCGCCGGACGCACAGGTCGTACGCGAAGTCGGGGGCGCCGCTCACCTCGATCCCGTACCGTCCGATCGCCTCCAGCCAGCGGGCCGGCCGTTTGACGAACGCCTCGGGGGAGAGCGTGACGGAGGTGCCGCCGAGCCAGAGCGGATGGAGCAACTGCCCGACCAGGCCCATGTCGTGATGGAACGGCAGCCAGCCGCCGATCCGGGCGTCCGGGCCCGCGCCGAGCAGCCGGGCGAGGGCCTCCTGGTTGGCGAGCAGATTGCGGTGGGTGACCACCACGCCGTTCGGACTGCCGGTGGACCCGGACGAGAACTGCAGATACGCCACGGTGTCCGGATCCGCCTCGGGCAGCCGCTCGGTGCCCGTCCCGCCGACCGCGTCGGCCGCGAGACAGGGCACCGAGCCGTGCCCGTGCCGGGCGAGCAGCCGGGACACGTCCGGCGCGAGCGAGGCGCAGGTGAGCGCGGCCCGCGGATGGGTCTGCCGGACGATCCCGGCCACCCGCTCCTCGTGGTGGCTGCGCCCGTCGTAGGGCGGCACCGGCACGGCGACCGCCCCGGCGTACAGGCACGCCAGGAACGACACCGCGAACTGGGCCCGGGACTCGTGGAGCAGCAGCACCGGCTCGCCGGTGGCCCCGTCGGCGAGCAGCCGGCCGGCGAGCCGGCGGGCCCGGGCGTCGAGCGCGCGGTACGTGAGCGAGGCGGGGCGACCGCGTTCGTCGCTGTCCGGCAGCAGGAGCAGCGCGGTGCGCTCCGGCGCCCGCCCGACTCTGTCGGTCATCAGTTCGGTGAAGGTGCGATGTGCGCTCAACTCGGCCCCCTGCGTGTCGTACGGGCGCTGACGCCCCCGGCGGTCGGCGCCCGTCTCTCACCCGCCACCCGACCGTAGGCACGGCGGCTGGACGGGCACTCGACCGGCGCTGGGCCGGGCCGGAGCGGATCGGGGACGTGCGGGGGCTTGCGTCCTCAGCGGGGCGCCGTCCAGCCGACCCTCGGGCGCACCCGCCGAGGCGCGCCCCAGGGCGCGCGCGGCGCCCGGGCCGCCGGGTCCTCGGCGTCCTCCGCCGCGGCCGCCGCACGCACCCTGGCCAGCAGGACGGCCGTCAGCGCGGCGAGTTCCACGGGGTCCGGCCGCCCCCGTACGACGACGAAGGCGGGCTGCGTCTCGGTGGTCTCGTCCATGGGCCCGATGCTGGGTCCGGCGCCTCGAGAAGTCCTCGGGAAGGAGTGGGGGCGGGGGTGGGGGAGAGGCGGTCGAGGGGGGCACGGGATGGCCCGGAGCGGGCCGGCCGAGGCCCGGGGGAGGCTCGGGGAGGCCCCCGTCGGGTGCTCCCGGCGGCGAGAGCGCCCGGTCGCCTGCCGGGCCCGGCAGGGCGGAAGGCCACTCGGCGGACGTGCCGCCCGGCGCCGCCCGGCGGCGCTCAGCCGGCGGTCAGCGGGCGGGCCGGGTCCACGGCGACGCGGGCGGTGCCGGCCAGGCCGTCGAGCCGGGTGCGCCAGGGCGCGCCCGCCCGGACCCGCTCGTCGGCCGCGGGGTCGTGCCACCACAGCAGACCGGTGTACGCGTACGGGTCGGCCACCGAGCGCAGCAGCAGGCTGCCGCCGAAGGCCTCCTCGGCCACGCAGGTGCCGACCAGCGAGCCGAAGTCCAGCTCGAAGCGGTCCGGGTCGGCGGTGGGCGCGACCGCGGCCCGCAGCAGGACCAGGCGGGCGGCGTCGGCGGGCGTGCCGTTCGGGGCCATCCGGCCCACGGTGACGAGGAGTTCGGTCTCCGCGGGCGCGGGCGGCGCCGCCGGCTCCTCGCGTCCGGCCCGCAGCAGCCGGTCGAGGCCGGTCCACTGCTCGACGTGCACATAGGCGCCGGGGCGCCCGGTCAGGGCGGCGGTCACCTGGGAGACGAAGCCCCGGCGGGACTCCCGGCGCCGGGCGTGGGCGAGCAGGCCGGGCTCGAACTCCCCGGGCGGCGCGGTGGTGGTGAAACGTCCGATCACGGTCAGTTCCGGCTCACGCTCGCGTGGATACACCGCCCGGCCCCCCTTCTCGTCCCGGTGGTGCGCGTGCAGTCCCGGACATCCGACCACAGGCTGCTTGAGAACCGCTTGAGGAGGCCCGCGTTCCCGGGCAGGGCCCGCGCGCCCGAGAGTTCCTCGAGGATCCACCGAGCCGCCGCGGGGACCGTGGCCTTCCCGAAGTCTCGGAAGGGAGGGCCCGACGTGCCCGCAACCGGAAACAGCGACGGCGTCGCCACCCGTGTGCTCCTCGGGCGGCTCGCGCGGTCGGTGTGGACCTCGCTCGTCGCCTACGGCTCCATGTGGGTGCCCGTGGACGAGAACCCGCTCTGGCAGCGCTACCAGCAGGCCATGGCGGACGACCCGCGGACCGGAGGTCCGCAGGCCGGAGCCCCGCGGCCCGACGGCGGAACCGATTCTGACCGGAAGACCTCGAGCGCGAATTGAGCGGTGCCCGCCGACACCCGGCGGACGGGGCGGAGGAACGGAGGGATGGCATGACGACGGTGGTGGACCCGGTCGACTCCTCGGAGGTCGCCGTCCAGGAACGCATCGCCCGGCTCGAACACGAATTCGGCGACCTCGACGACCCCGGAAACCCGCTGGGCGCCCAGCAGTTCCTGGCCGCCGACGAGGAGCGGCGGCTGCTGCCGGCCGCCGAGCGGCTGCTCGACGCCTTCGGCCTGAACGCCGAGTTCGTGCCCGTCGCCCTCGGCGGCCGGCTCGACCGGCTCGACGTGCTGGCCCGGGTGCTGCGCGTGGTGTTCCGCCGCGACGCCGCCCTGGGCCTGGGCTACGGCCTCACCTCGTACCTCGCGGCGGTCGGCGTGTGGACGGCCGGCACGCCCGGCCAGCGGCAGGAGACCGCCGCCCTGCTGCTCGCCCACGGCAGGATGGCCTGCGCCTACCCCGAGCCGCCGCAGGGCAACGACTTCCTGCGCAACCGGCTCACCGCCGTGCCGGACGGCGCCGGCTACCGCGTCGGCGGCCGCAAGGAGGCCCTCAACAACGGGGCCCGGGCCGGCGCCCTCGTGCTCTTCGCCGACACGCCCGACGGGCTGAGCGCCCTCCTGACCCCCGGACCCGCCCACCCCGACGGCGCCGGCATCCGGCTGCTGCCGCGCCGCCCGACCACCGGCGTACGCGGCTGCGCCGTCCAGGGCCTCGCCTTCGACGGGCCCCGGCCGCCCACCGGACGGCTCCTCGGACCGGCGGGCGGCGGCACCCGTCTCGCCGAGCACGTCTTCCCGCTCACCCGCAGCGCCGGTCTGTCGATGACCCTCGGCTGCGCCGACACCGCCCTGCGCACCACCACCGCCTTCGCCCGCTCCCGGCGCCGCCGCAGCCCCGCCTCGCTGCACTCCTCGCGGACCCGCACCGCGCTCGTGAACGCCTTCGCCGACCTGCTGGTGTGCGACTGTCTGTCCCTCGTCGCCACCCGGGCCACGCATGTGCTGCCGCGCGAGAGCCGGACCCTCGGCGCCGTCGCCAAGTACCTGCTGCCGATGGTCCTCACCGAGACGATGGACGACCTGTCGATCGTGCTCGGCTCCGAGGCGTACGCCACCAGCGGCGGCTACGCGATCTTCCAGAAGACCGCCCGCGACCTGCCGATCCTCGGCCTGGGCAGCGCGGGCGCCTCGGCCAGCCGGGCCGTGCTCGTCGCCCAGCTGCGCCGACTGCCCGCGTTCGGTACGCCACAGGCGCAGGGCGACGCCGAACTCGGCGCCCTCTTCCGGCCGTTCGACGCGGCCCTGCCGCCGTGCGAGGTCTGGGAGAACGGCCGGCCCGCCGACCGGGACTCGCTGCTCGGCTCCCTGGAGGAGTCGGCCCGGCACGCCGACGGACCGCTCGCCGAGGCCGCCGGGGTGCTCGTGGCGCAACTGGCCGTGCTGCGCGAGGGCTGCGCCGAACTCGCCGCCCGGCCCGCCGCCGAGCCCCCCGGCCCCCGCGCCCTCGCCCTGGCCGACCGCTACGCGCTGCTCGTCGCGGGCGCCGCCTGCCTGGGCGTGTGGCGCCACCGCCCGCCCGGCGGCTTCCTGGCCGGCCCGGACTGGGCGGCCACCGCGCTCACCCGCGTCGCCGGCCGGCTCGACCGCACGGCGGTCCGGATGCCGGAGGCCGCCGCCGACCAGCTGCTCGGCGAGCTCCTTCACCGCTTCGACGACGCCCGCAGCTACGACCTGTACGCGACCGCGCTCGGCCGCTCGTGACCGGGCGCTCGTGACCGTACGAGGCGTGACCAGGAGGTACGACATGGAACACCCGGTGCGGCATCGCGGGGGCGGGGGCTCGTGGCGGGAGGTGCGGGACGCGGTCGCCGGGGACGGCAGCTGTGTCGTGTACGCGGCCGTCGACGACTGGGTGCCGGCGGACCCCGGCGCGCCGGGGCTCGCCGCCGATCTGGGGCCGGACGACCACGCGCGGCTGGTCCGGATGCCCGCCTCGCGCAACCGGGACCGGTTCGTCGCCGCCCGGCTGCTGCTCAAGTCGGCGGCGGGCGCGGTGCTCGACGCCCTGCCGCACGAGCTGGAACTGGCGTACAAACCGGGCGGCCGCCCGTATCTGCGCGGCATCGGCCATCTGGACGTCGGCCTCAGCCACACCGAGGGCCTGCTCGTCGTCGGCCTCACCCGGGTCGGCCGGATCGGCGTGGACACCGAGCCGGCCGACCGGCGGATGCTGGAGCTCGGCACCGAGCACCAGGCCTGCACACCGCACGAACTGGCGGCCCTGGAGCGGGTTCCCCCGGAGCGGCGCAACCGCGAGCTGGTGCGGCTGTGGACGCTCAAGGAGGCCTACAGCAAGGCGATCGGGCAGGGACTCCGGTTCCGCTTCACCGAGTTCGGCTTCGGCCCGCCCGTCGGGTCGCCCGGCGGCCCCACCCGCATGCTGCGGCCCGACGGCACCCCCGGCGCGGGGCGCGAGTGGACCTTCCACAGCTGGCGGGTCGAGGACGCCCGCACCGCCTACACCGTCAGCGCCGCCGTCCACGACCCCGGCTTCGACGACCGGGCTCCAGTGCCAGTTGAGCGATGAACGAGGCACTGCGGTGACCCTCTCCTCGCGCATCTGACCGAAAAGGTGCGGCAAGAAAGCACGGCCACACACGGCCACACGAACCACGGCCACATGCAGCGCGGCGTACGAAGGGGGATCGGGTGCAGCGCTATCTCGCGGTCCGGCCGGGGCCCGCCACGGACGGGATCCGGCTGTTCTGCTTCCACCACGCCGGCGGCGGCGCCATGACGTTCGCCGGCTGGCAGCGGCGCATCGGCCCGGACGTGTCCGTCCTGCCGGTGCGGCTGCCCGGCCGGGAGACCCGGCGGCGCGAGGAACGGATCACCGACGGCGCCCGGCTCCTCGACGAGCTCCAGGCCGACCTCGGCCCGCTGCTCGACGAGCCGTACGCCCTCTACGGGCACAGCCTGGGCGCGCTGGTCGCCTACCGGTTCGCCGAGCACCGGATGCGCGCCGGGCTGCGCCCGCCCGAGCTGCTCTCGGTCGGCGCCTGCTCGGCGCCCCAGCTGCCCGCCCCGGTCCTGGAGACCCTGCTCAGCCCGGAACTCCCCGACGAGGAACTCATCCGGGCGCTCGGCGACAACGAGTCCATCCCCGCGCTGCTGCGGGGCAGGATCGGCTGGCTGGCCGGCACCCTCGCCACCCTGCGCACCGATCTGCTCCTCGCCCAGGACCTGCGGTCCACGCCCGTGACCGCGCTGCCCTGCCCCCTCGACGCCTACGCGGGCGAGGTCGACCCGCTGGTCTCCGCGCCCGAGGTGCAGGCCTGGCAGGAGTGCACCACCACCCGTTTCCGGCTGCGGACCGTCCGCGGCACGCACTTCTTCGTACGGGGCCGGGACGTGCCCCGGGCGATGGGGGAGGCCCTGCGGGCCCCTGCGACAGGACCCGGTGCGGCGCGTCCCGGCACGGCGCCGCGCCAGGCCGGCTGATCCACGTAACCCGAAGGAGATCCGCGCATGGACATCAGCGTGCTCGGCCCGTTCCGGGCCACCCTGTCCGGGGTGCCGGTGCACCTCACGGCGGTCAAACCGCGCAAGGTCTTCGCCCTGCTCGCCCTCCAGGCGGGCGAGCTCGTCTCGGTGGCCTCGCTGGTGGAGGAGGTGTGGGGCGAGCATCCGCCCCGCAGCGTCCAGACCACCCTGCAGACGTACATCCTGCAGATCCGCAACGCCATCGGCGCCGCGCTCGGCGACGGCACCGAGCGCGCCGCCCTGCCCAACGGCGTCAAGAGCGTGCTCGTCACCGAGCCCGGCGGCTACCGCCTCGACAGCCACGGCGGTCTGCTCGACGCCCACGAGTTCGACGCGCTGTCCTCGGCCGGCCACCGGGCCCTGCACCAGGGCGACTGGCCCGGCGCCTCCTCGTACTTCGGCCGGGCGCTCGCCCTGTGGCACGGGCGCGCGCTCGCCGACGTCCAGTGCGGGTCGCTGCTCGAAGTGGAGGCCACCCGGCTCGACGAGTCGCGGATGAGCGTCCTTCAGCGGCGGATCGAGGCAGACCTGAGGCTCGGGCGCCATCATGAGCTGGTCGGCGAGCTCTCCGGGCTCGCCGCACGTCATCCCCTGCACGAGGCGGTGCACGAGCAGCTGATGCTCGCGCTGTACCGGGTCGGGCGCCGCAGCGACGCCCTCTCCGTCTACCGGCAGCTGCGCCGCTGCCTCAACCAGAGCCTCGGCCTCGACCCCTCGCCCAGCGTTGAGCACCTCCACCAGGCGGTGCTCGACTCCTCGCCGCGGCTCGACCTGGACACCGCGGGCGCGCAGCTGGCGAGCGCCAACTGACCCGTATCGACCGACCGTATCGACCGACCCGTATCGACCGATCGAGAGGAAGCATCGTGACCGACATGAACCTGTCCGAGCTGGGGGCGCTCCTGCTCGAATGCGTCGGTGCCCCGGAGGAGGGCATGGCGCTGGAGGGCGAGGCCGCCCTCGACACCCCGTTCCTGGAGTTCGGCTACGACTCGCTCGCCCTCCTCCAGGCCACCAGCGTCATCAACCGCACGTACGGCATCGTCCTCGACGACGACGCCGTCATGGAGGCCGAGACCCCGCGGATGCTCCTCGCGCTGATCGGCGCGGCGCCGCGCGCCGGCGCGATCCGCTGACCCCGCCCGAGCGACCCCACCGACCGAGCAGACGGAGGAGACCCATGCCCTACGCAGCCATCACGTACCGGGTCAAGCCGGGATTCGAGGAAGAGATCACCAAGATCTTCACCGACTTCCGGAGAGTGGACACGCCCGACTTCACCGGCGCCGACGGCGAGCAGGCCGGCCGGCTGCTCGGCACGGCGGTGTTCCTGAAGGACGACGTGGTCGTCCGGGTCATCCACTACGAGGGCGACTTCGCGGCCGTGGGCAAACACATGGCCGCCCAGCAGGGCGTGCACAGCGCGGAGGCCGCGCTCCTGCCGTACCTCGCCGAGCCCCGTGACACCCGCTCGCCGCAGGCGTTCGCGGAGTACTTCCGGGAGGCCACCATGCACACCCTCGTCCAGTTGACGGTGGACACCCACCCCACGGGGGCCCGGGCGTCATGACCGAGGTGCTGGCCGTCGTGGCCGTGCTCGGCAGCGGGGTCACCGCCGGAGTGCTGTTCGCCGTCGCGCTGAGCGTGCTGCCCGCGCTGTTCGCGATGGAGACCGGCACCTATGTGCACGCGCACCAGCTGCTCGGCCGCAACTGGGACCCCACGATGCCCGTCATCGTGCTGAGCAGCACCCTGGCCGACGGGGTGCTCGCCGTGGCGGCCGACGGCGCCGCGCGCCCGCTGTTCGCGGCCGGCGCGGTGCTGCTGCTCGGCGTGTCCGGCGTGTCCCATCTGTGCAACGTCCCGATCAACCGCCGGGTCAAGGCGATCACCGACCCGGCGGTCATCCCGCCGGACTGGGAGGACCCGCGCCCGCTCTGGCGCCGCTTCCACTATCTGCGCACCGCCCTGGCCCTCGTGGCCCTGATCCTCAACGGGGCCGCGCTGACGGCAATCTGAGTTCTCGTCACATCACATCCGTCGGGCCGCACTCCCGGAGTGCGGCCCGACGGATGTTGCGTCAGCCCTGCGCGGCGGGCAGGTCCCGTACGGAGATCTGCGCCACCGTGTTCAGCAGGCTGCGCTGGAAGGTGGCCACGAAGCCCTCGACCGTGTCCGTGTCCCGCGGCCGGCTCAGATACGGCTTCAGCTTCCGCTCCACCTCGCGCACCCCCGGCTGCGCGGCCATGTGCCGGGCCACGGCCTCCAGGTCGCCCGTGTACTCGATGACCCGCACCAGGGTGTCGTCGCGCAGGAACACCGCGGTGGCCAGGATCGTGCCGGCCTGCTCGCCCGCGGCGTCCTCGACCCGGCTGCTGCGCACCCGCTTGAAGTCGCCGAAGATCTCGGCGAGTTCCTTCTCGTACCCCGGCTTGATGTCGTACGTGATCGCTGCGAACGGCATGCCCGTGCCCTCTCCCTCAACCGCTGTCGTGGACGTCTAGGTCCTGTCCGGCCGCCAGGCAAGCCCGACCGGCTCGGGCCCCGCTCGAAATCCCCCGTAACGGCGGCGGACCCCGGGTGTCTGGAGAGGATTTCGAGCGGCCCTCCAGACCCCGGTGCGACGTTCTCCCGTGACCACCGACCACCGGGAGGACCCGTGCACCGCACTCTGATCGTCGCCAAGCTGCGGCCGGACAGGACGGACGACATCGCGAGGATCTTCGAGGAGTCCGACGCCACCGACCTGCCGCACATGATCGGCGTGAGCCGCCGCACCCTGTTCCGGTTCCACGGCCTGTACTTCCACCTGGTGGAGGCCGACGGCGACATCGGCGCCAACCTCTACCGCGCCCGCAGCCACCCGCTCTACGACGACATCAACACCAAGCTCGCCGCGTGCGTGGAGCCGTACGACCCGGACTGGAAGGAACCCAAGGACGCGATGGCCACGCCCTTCTACATCTGGACCAAGGACGGAGGGCGGATCCAGTGACCACCGCCATCACCCGCACCGTGAAGGTGGCCGCCGCCGAGGTCGCGGCCAACACCAAGCGCGGCGGAGACATCCGCGTCACCCTCAGCCCCAAGACGGTCGGCTGCACCTCCGGCTTCGGCGGCGTCCTCGACCTGGCGCCCGGCGACTGGATCACCGAGCACTACCACCCGTACTCCGAGGAGTTCCTGCACGTCGTCGAGGGCACCCTGGAGATGACCCTGGACGGCAAGGACGTCGTCGCGCTCGGCCCCGGCGACTCGCTGTGCGTGCCGATCGGCGTCCGCCACCGGCTCCTCAACACCGGTGACACCACCGCCCGCTGCGCCTTCCACCTGTCGCCGCTCGCGCCCCGCCCCGAGCTCGGCCACGTCGACACCGAGCAGGCGCAGCGCCCCGAGCAGGCCAACCCGGACGTCGGCGGTGCCCGGTGACCCGACGGGCCGTCATCACCGGCATCGGCGTGGTCGTGCCGGGCGGGGTGGGCCGGGAGGCGTTCTGGCGGACGCTGTCCGAGGGCCGCACGGCCACCCGGCGGATCAGCCTGTTCGACCCGGCCCCGTTCCGCTCGCAGGTCGCCGCCGAGGTCGACTTCGACCCGGCGGCGGCCGGCCTCACCGCCCGGCAGATCCGCCGCATGGACCGGGCCGCCCAGTTCGCCGTGGTCTCCGCCCGCGAGGCCGTCGCCGACAGCGGCATCGAGCTGGCCGCCCTCGACCCCACCCGGATCGCGGTCTCGATCGGCAGCGCCGTCGGCTGCACGATGGGCCTGGAGGAGGAGTACGTCACCCTCTCCGACGGCGGCCGGCGGTGGCTCGTCGACCACGAGTACGGCGTGCCGCACCTCTACGGCTACATGGTGCCGTCGACCCTCGCCGTCGAGGTCGCCTGGGAGACCGGCGCCGAGGGCCCGGTCGCGCTGATCTCCACCGGCTGCACCTCCGGGCTCGACTCCATCGGGCACGGCGTGCAGCTCATCGAGGAGGGCACCGCCGACGTCGTCGTCACCGGCGCCACCGACGCCCCCATCTCGCCCATCACCTCGGCCTGTTTCGACGCGATCAAGGCGACCACCCCGAACAACGCCGACCCGGAGCACGCCTCCCGCCCCTTCGACGGCGAGCGCGACGGCTTCGTGCTCGGCGAGGGCGCCGCCGTCCTGGTCGTCGAGGAACGCGAGGCGGCGCTCGCCCGCGGCGCCCGGATCTACGCCGAGGTCGCCGGCTTCGCCAGCCGCAGCAACGCCCACCACATGACCGGCCTCAAGCCCGACGGCCGCGAGCTCGCCGAGGCCGTCACCGTCGCCCTCGACCGGGCCCGGCTCGACCCCACGGCCGTCGACTACATCAACGCGCACGGCTCCGGCACCAAGCAGAACGACCGCCACGAGACCGCCGCGTTCAAGCGCAGCCTGGGACAGCACGCCTACGAGATCCCGGTCAGCTCCATCAAGTCGATGATCGGGCACTCGCTCGGCGCCATCGGCTCCATCGAGGTGGCCGCCTGCGCTCTGGCCCTGGACCGGCAGGTGGTGCCGCCCACGGCCAACCTGAAGACCAAGGACCCGCTCTGCGACCTGGACTACGTGCCCGTCACCGCCCGGGAGCACGCCATGGACACCGTGCTCACCGTCGGCAGCGGCTTCGGCGGATTCCAGAGCGCCATGGTCCTGTCCCGCCCCGGCACCGCCCGGGCCGCGTGAGAGGAGGAGCCATGACGTCCGTCGCGAACGCCGCCCCCGTCGTCACGGGGCTCGGCATCGTCGCGCCCACCGGCATCGGCGTCGCCGCGCACTGGGCCGCGGTCCTGGCCGGCAAGTCCGGCATCGGCCGGATCGGCCGCTTCGACCCCAGCCCCTACCCGGTGCGGTACGCCGGCCAGGTCCCCGGCTTCGACACCGCCGAACAGGTGCCCAGCCGGCTGATCGTGCAGACCGACCACTGGACGCACCTCGCCCTCGCGGCCGGCGAGGCCGCCCTCGCCGACAGCGGCGCCGACCTCGGCGCCATCGGCGAGTACGAGATGGCCGTGGTGACCTCCTCGTCCTCCGGCGGCACCGAGTTCGGCCAGAAGGAGATGACCGCCCTCTACCAGCACGACCCCGGCTGGGTCGGCGCCTACCAGTCCATCGCCTGGTTCTACGCCGCCACCACCGGACAGCTCTCCATCCGGCACAAGATGCGCGGCCCGTGCGGCGTCCTCGCCTGCGAACAGGCCGGCGGCCTCGACGGCATCGCCCAGGCCCGGCGGCTGCTGCGCGGCGGCTCGCGCCTGGTCGTCACCGGCGGCACCGACGCCTCGCTCTGCCCGTACGGCCTGACGGCCCAGCTCACCACCGGCCGGCTCTCCACCGTCCCGGACCCGGAACGCGCCTATCTGCCCTTCGCCGCCGAGGCCTCCGGCCATCTGCCCGGCGAGGGCGGCGCGATCCTCGTCCTGGAGACCGCCGAGGCCGCCGCCGAGCGCGGCCTGGGCACCGGCTACGGACGGATCCTCGGCCACGCCGCCGGCTTCGACCCGGCCCCCGGCTCCGACCGGCCGCGCGCCCTGCGCCGTACCGCCGAACAGGCCCTCGCCGACGCCGGCCTCACCCCCGCCGACATCGACGTCGTCTTCGCCGACGCCGCCGGCAACCCGGCCGACGACCGCGCCGAGGCGGAGACCATCACCGCGATCTTCGGCCCGCGCGGCGTGCCCGTCACCGCACCCAAGACGCTCACCGGCCGGCTCTACGGCGGCGGCGCGCCGCTCGACGTGGCCACCGCGCTGCTCGCGCTGCGCGAAGGCGTCATCCCGCACACCGCGCACGTCCACGAGCCCGCCCCGGGCCTGGACATCGACCTGGTCACCGGCGCCCCGCGGGAGCGGCCGCTGCGCCACGCGCTCGTCCTGGCGCGCGGCCACGGCGGCTTCGCCTCCGCCCTGGTGCTCGGCCGCTGAAGGCCGCCGAAGGTCTTCGCAGGCCGCCGACCCCACCGACCACCGAGGGAGTTCCCATGGCAGGACACACCGACAACCACATCGTCATCGACGCCCCGATGGACGTCGTGTGGGACATCACCAACGACGTCCCCGGCTGGCCGAACCTGTTCAGCGAGTACGCCTCCGCCGAGATCACCGAGCGCGACGGCGACACCGTCGTCTTCCGCCTCACCATGCACCCCGACGAGGACGGCAACGTCTGGAGCTGGGTCTCCCGGCGCACCGGCGACCCGGTCACCCGCACCGTGCGCGCCGAGCGCGTCGAGACCGGTCCCTTCGAGTACATGCGCATCTTCTGGGAGTACACCGAGGAGCCCGGCGGCGGCGTCCGGATGCGCTGGGTGCAGGACTTCCACATGAAGCCCCAGGCCCCGGCCACCGACGAGGCCATGACCGAGCACCTCAACCGCAACACCAAGGTGCAGATGGAGCTCATCAAGGAGCGGGTCGAGGCCGCGGCACGCGCCCTGACCCGCTGAGGAGGCGGCCGTGCTGAACGTCCTCGCCCCGCTGCTCCTGCTCGCCAACGGCCTCGCGGCCGGCGTGATGCTCGGCACCCAGCTCGGCGGCTTCCCCTACATGGCCTCCCTGCCGGTGAACCGCTATGTCTACGCCCACGCGTTCCTCGGACAGCGCTACGACCCGACCATGCCGATCTGCCTGATCGGCACCGTCGTCCTGGACGCCGTCCTGGCGATCACGGCGCCCGACCCGACGGCGCAGATCCTCTTCGCCGTCGCGGGGTTCCTCGCCGCGACCACCCCGGTCATCGCCGTCGTCAAGAACGCGCCGGTCAACCGCTGGATGCGCACCCTCGACCCGGACGACCTGCCCGCCGACTTCAAGGACCCGCGCCCGGAATGGGGCGCCTGGAACAGCCGGCGCAGCTGGATCACGCTCCTCGCCCTCGCCGTCAACTGCACGGCGCTCGGCTTCCTGCTCTGACCCTTCCGATCTCATGCTCCTTTTCCGAAAGGAAGATCCATGGACCTCGAACTGCGGGGCAAGAAGGCCCTGGTCACCGGCGGCACCCGCGGGGTCGGCCGGGGCGTCGTCCTGGCGCTCGCCCACGCCGGCGTCGACGTGATCACCTGCTACCAGAACGACAGCGACCACGTCGCCTCCCTGGAGCGCGAGCTCAAGGAGACCGGCGGCGACCACCATGTGCTGCGCGCCGACCTGTCCAAGCCCGAGGAGATCGCCGCCCTGCTCGGCCGGGTGCGCGAACTGCACGGCGACCGCCTCGACCTGCTCGTCAACAACGCCGGCACCATCAGCCACATCCCGTACGCGGACCTCCCGCTGGACGAGTGGCAGCGCATCTTCGCCACCAACGTCACCGGCGCCCACCTCGTCATCCAGCACGCCCTGCCGCTGCTCGGCGCCGGCTCCTCCGTGGTCACCGTCGGCTCCCGCGCCGTCGAGGCCGGCATCCCGCTGCGCGCCCACTACACCGCCACCAAGGCCGCGCTCGCCGGCCTGAACCGCTCCCTGGCCAAGGAGTTCGGCGCGCAGGGCATCCGTTTCAACCTGCTCGCGCTCGGCGTGATCGAGACCGAGAACTTCCACGCCATGCCCGCGGAGCAGCAGAAGGTCATGAAGGAGCGGTACGGCGCCAAGACCGCCCTCGGCCGGCTCGGCACCCCCGACGAGGTGGCCGGCGCCGTGCTGTGGCTCGCCAGCGACCTGTCCCGCTACGTCACCGGCAACACCATCGGCGTCGACGGGGGGATCTCCTGATGACCTTCCGGGTGATGCTGCGCATGGAGATCGAGCCGGGCAAGGAGGCCGACTTCGAGAAGGCCTGGCTGGCCGGGACCGAGGCGGTCACCGGCCACCCCGCCAACCTCGGCCAGTCCCTCGCCCGTGAGGAGGGCGGACCGGACGGCCACAGCACCTATGTGATCGTCAGCGACTGGCTGGACGAGCCGCGGTTCCGCGCGTTCGAGAACAGCCCCGCCCACCTGGAGCACCGGGCCACCCTCCACCCGTACCGCAAGGGCGGCACCTTCCACGTCATGACCGTGCTCCACGGCATCGAGGGCCGGGCGGCCGCCGATGCCCGGTAAGGGCCAGGTGCGGGTCGTGGTGTACCAGGCCGCGTACGACGACGAGCAGCTCGCCGCCGTCCGCGCGGCCTACCACCAGGTCAGCGAACGGCTCGCCAAGGTGCCCGGCATGCTCGGCAACGAGCTCCTGCGCAGCCCCGCCGACCCCACCGCGCTCGCCGTGATGAGCCGCTGGGAGTCCATGGAGGCCTTCCTGGCCTGGGAGGCAGGCGCCGAGCACCGCCAGGACACCGCCCCGCTGCGCCCCTTCCGCGACACGCGGACGCCCGTCCCGTTCGCGGTGTACGAGGTGGACGCCGCGTACTGACGGCGGCGCCGCCCGTACCCGTACCCGAATCCGTACCTGCACCCGGACTCGTACACGTACTCCGAAGAGAGAGAACCCACCATGGCAGAGCGTCAGTTGGCGTTCATCGGGCTCGGCAGCATGGGCGGCGGCATGGCCCGGCGGCTGCTCGAGACCGGGCACACGCTGACCGTCCACAACCGCACCGCGCAGAAGGCCGCCCCGCTCGCCGAGGCGGGCGCCCGGCTCGCCGCCACCCCCGAGGACGCGGCGGCCGGCCACCGGCTCGTCCTGCTCAGCCTCAGCGACGAGAAGGCCGTCGAGGAGGTCCTGTTCGACCGGGTCGTCCCGGTCCTCGCCCCCGGCTCCGTCGTCGTCGACACCTCCACCGTGTCCCCGGGCTACGCCCGCGACGCCGCCGCCCGGCTCGCCGACAAGGGCCTGCGCCGGGTCGAGGCCTGCGTCGTCGGCAACCCGCTGCAGGCCCGCAAGGGCGAGCTGCGGGTCTTCGTCTCCGGCGACCCGGCCGACCTGGCGGAGGTCCGCCCGGTCCTGGAGGCCTTCGGCAGCGAGATCGTGCACGTCGGCGCGCCCGGCACCGCGACCAGCCTCAAGCTCATCCTGAACCTGCTGCTCGGCGCCCAGGTCGCCGCCCTCGCCGAGGCCGTCGCCTACGGCACAGCGGCCGGCCTGGACCGCGACCAGCTCATCGGCGTCGTCGCGAACAGCGGCTTCAGCTCGCTCGTGATGCGTTTCCGCGCCGACCTGATGCTCAGGCGGAGCTACGAGCCGGCCTTCTTCCGCTCCGCGCTCATGGCCAAGGACATCCGGATCGCCCTGGCGGCAGCCGCCGAACACGGCGCCGCGATGCCCGTCCTCGACGTGGTCCACGAACGGTTCAACGAGGTGCTCGCGGCCGGCGACGGCGACAAGGACGCGTCCGTGCTCGTCGAGCACCGGCCCGGCGCACCGACGAGGCAAGGAGAAGGAGGGTGAGATGGTGCTGAGCACCACCCGGAGCACGCTCCGGAACACCGACGTCCTGGTGGTCGGCGGAGGGATCGCGGGTCTCTCCGTCGCCGTCTTCCTCGCCCAGCAGGGCGTGGACTGTCTGCTGGTCGAGCGGCGGGCCGAACTGTCGGGACACCCCAGGGCCCGCGGAGTGCATCCGCGGGCCATGGAGCTGATGCGCGCCGCCGGCGTCGAGGCCGAGCTGCGCGGCACGCCCTCGGCCCGGCTGCTCGCCGACAACTCCGGTGTCATCGCGGCCACTTCGCTCGCCGGACCCGAACTGGGCGTCCTGGACGAGAAGTACGTCATGGACGTCGGCGCCGACATCGGCCTGCTGTCCCCGACCGGCTGGTGCCTGTGCCACCAGGGCGAGTTGGAGGACGTGCTGCGGGGCCGGGCCGAACGCCTCGGCGTCGCCCTGCGGTTCGGCACCGAGCTGGTCTCCTTCGACCAGCACGGCGCCGGAGTCACCGCCCTGCTCCGGGACCGCGCCACCGGCGCCGACCGGACGATCGAGGCCCGCTACCTCGTCGCGGCCGACGGCGCCCACAGCGGCATCCGCGACACCCTGGGCATCGCCTTCGACGGCGAGACCCTCGGCCACTACCTCAACATCCACTTCGACGCCGACCTCACCGAGCCGCTCGCCGGCCGCCGCTTCCTGATGTGCTACACGGCGGGTGAGGGGGTGCGCGGCGCGCTGGTGCCGCTGGACAACGCCACCGAGTGGCTGCTGCACGTCGCGTACGACCCGGAGACGACGGAGCTGGGGTCGTTCACGGAGGAGCGCTGCGCCGAGCTCGTACGGGCCGCCGCCGGAGTGCCCGAGCTGCGGCCGCGGATCCGCTCCGTCTCACCGTGGGACGGCGCGGCCCGCACGGCGGGCCGGTTCCGCGACGGCCGGGTCTTCCTGGTCGGCGACGCCGCCCATGTGATGCCGCCCAGCGGCGGCTTCGGCTCCAGCACCGGCATCCAGGACGCCCACAACCTGGCCTGGAAGCTCGCGGCCGTCGTGGCCGGCTGGGCGGGGGAGGCGCTGCTCGACAGCTACGACGAGGAGCGCCGGCCGATCTGCCGGGCCACCGTCGAACAGGCCGCGCTGCGCTCCAAGGACCGGCCGCGGCTCACCGGCGGAACCGGCGGGATCGGCGGGAGCGGCGGGACGGGCGAACGGCCGCCCGTGCACCCGGGCATCGTCGAGGACGCCCAGGTGTGGCTCTCCTGGCGCTACCGCTCCTCTGCCGTCACCGCCTGGGACGAGGGCGTGCTGCCCGGGTACGGCGTGTGGTCGGCCGAGAACGACGGCCGGCCGGGCGGCCGGGCCCCGCACCTGCGGCTGCGCCGGGGCGGCGCCGAACTCTCCGTGCTCGACCTGTTCGGCGACCGGCCCGTCCTGCTCACCGGGCCCGACAACCGCGCCTGGCAGGAGGCCGCCCGGGCCGTCGCGCACGAGCTGGACCTGCCGCTCACGGTGCACGGCATCGGCGCCGAGCTCATCGACGTCGACGACCGCTGGCCCGAGTTGTACGGCGTGACGGCGCAGGGCGCGGTCCTGGTGCGGCCGGACGGGGTCGTCGCCTGGCGCTGCGCGGACGCCCCCATCTTCGCCCGCGACACCCTGCGGGCGGTGCTGGTGCGGCTGCTCGCCCGGTAGGGCGCGGCGGGGAGGGCGAAAGGCGCCGGCCGCCAGGGAGACTCCCTGGCGGCCGGCGCCTCTGTGGTGCTGGTGTGCCGTCCGGATCAGTAGCGGTAGTGGTCCGGCTTGTACGGGCCCTCGACCGGGACGCCGATGTAGGCGGCCTGTTCGGGGCGGAGGGTGGTGAGGCGGACGCCGAGGGCGTCGAGGTGGAGGCGGGCGACCTTCTCGTCGAGGTGCTTGGGGAGGGTGTAGACGCCGATGGGGTAGTCCTGCGGCTTGGTGAAGAGCTCGATCTGGGCCAGGGTCTGGTCGGCGAAGGAGTTGGACATCACGAAGGACGGGTGGCCGGTGGCGTTGCCGAGGTTCAGGAGGCGACCCTCGGAGAGGACGATGACGGTCTTGCCGTCGGGGTAGGTCCAGGTGTGGACCTGGGGCTTGACCTCGTCCTTGACGATTCCGGGGGTGCGGGCGAGGCCGGCCATGTCGATCTCGTTGTCGAAGTGGCCGATGTTGCCGACGATGGCCTGGTGCTTCATGCGGGCGATGTCGGACGCCATGATGATGTCCTTGTTGCCCGTGGTGGTGATGAAGATGTCGGCCGATTCGACGACGTCGTCGAGGGTGGCGACCTGGTAGCCGTCCATGGCGGCCTGGAGCGCGCAGATGGGGTCGATCTCGGTGACGATGACGCGGGCGCCCTGGCCGCGGAGGGATTCGGCGCAGCCCTTGCCGACGTCGCCGTAGCCGCAGACGACGGCGGTCTTGCCGCCGATGAGGACGTCGGTGGCGCGGTTGATGCCGTCGATCAGGGAGTGGCGGCAGCCGTACTTGTTGTCGAACTTGGACTTGGTGACGGCGTCGTTCACGTTGATGGCGGGGAAGAGCAGGGCGCCGTCGCGGTGCATCTCGTACAGGCGGTGGACACCGGTGGTGGTCTCCTCGGTGACGCCCTTGATGCCGGCGGCGAGGGATGCCCAGTCGAGGGTGGAGTTCTGGAGGAGTTCCAGGATGATGCGGAACTCGTCGTTGTCGGCGGTCGAGGGGTCCGGGACGGCGCCGGCCTTCTGGTACTCGACGCCCTTGTGGACGAGGAGGGTGGCGTCACCACCGTCGTCCAGGATCATGTTCGGGCCCTCGCCGCCCGGCCAGGTCAGCGCCTGCTCGGTGCACCACCAGTACTCCTCCAGGGTCTCGCCCTTCCAGGCGAAGACCGGAATGCCGGCGGCGGCGATGGCAGCGGCGGCGTGGTCCTGGGTGGAGAAGATGTTGCAGGAGACCCAGCGGACCTCGGCGCCGAGCGCGACCAGGGTCTCGATGAGGACGGCGGTCTGGACCGTCATGTGGAGGGAGCCGGTGATGCGGGCGCCGGCCAGCGGCTGGGCGGTGGCGTACTCGCGGCGGATCGCCATCAGGCCGGGCATCTCGTGCTCGGCGAGGGTGATCTCCTTGCGGCCGAAGGCGGCCAGGGACAGGTCGGCGACCTTGAAATCGTGGGTGAGTTCGGAAGTGGGCATGTCGACTCCGATCGTCAGGCGGCTGCGGTGAGCAGGGAAGAAGGAGTGGTGGCAGAGGTCCGTCCGGGAACGAGATTGCGGTGGATCTCCACCGCGGCGGACGAGGTGTTGAGCGTGATGTAGTGCAGTCCGGGCGCGCCCTCGGCGAGCAGCCGCTCGCCCATCGCGGTCGCGTGCTCCACCCCGATCCGGTGCCCCTCCTCGGGGCGGCCCTGGGCCGCTTCGAGGCGCCGGGCCAGAGCGGGCGGGAAAGCGGCGCTGCTCAGCTCGGCGAAGCGGCGGATCTGGTCGAAGCGGGTCGCCGGCATGATCTCCGGGATGATCGGGGTCTCGCAGCCGGCCGCCACGACCCGGTCCCGGAGCCGGAGGTAGTCCTCCGGGTCGAAGAACATCTGGGTGATCGCGTAGTCGGCGCCCGCCTTGCACTTGGCGACGAAGTGCCGGATGTCGCTCTCCCAGTCGGTCGAGCGCGGATGCCGCTCGGGGAAGGCCGCGACACCGACGGTGAACGAGCCCGAATTCTTGAGCAGTTGAACCAGCTCGGCCGCGTAGGAGAGCCCCTCGGGGTGCGGAGTCCAGGCGCCCTGCGGGTCGCCCGGAGGGTCGCCGCGCAGAGCCAGGACGTCATGGATCCCGGCGTCGGCGTAACGGCCGATGATCCTGCGCAGCTCGGTGACCGAGTGCCCGACGGCGGTGAGGTGCGCGACCGGCCGAAGAGTGGTCTCGGTCAGGATCCGCTCGGTGATGGACACGGTGCGGTCGCGGGAGGAGCCGCCGGCTCCGTACGTCACGGAGACGAAGTCGGGGGCGAGCGCCTCCACCCGCCGGATGGCGTTCCAGAGGGTCCGCTCGCCCTTGTCGGTCTTCGGCGGGAAGAACTCGAAGGAGTACGTGGGGGTCACCTGCGGCCTCCCGCGTTGAAGTAGCTCGCCTCGGGGTGGTGGACGACGAAGGCGTCGGTGGACTGCTCGGGGTGCAGCTGGAACTCCTCCGAAAGCGCGACACCGATCCGCTCCGGCCGGAGCAGTTCGGCGATCTTCGCCCGGTCCTCCAGGTCGGGGCAGGCGGGATAGCCGAGGGAGTAGCGGCAGCCCTGGTACTCGGTCCGCAGGATGCCCTCCAGGCCGGCGGGGTCGGCATGGCCGATGCCCCATTCGGCGCGGACGCGTGCGTGCCAGTACTCGGCCAGCGCCTCCGCCAACTGGACGCTGAGGCCGTGCAGTTCGAGGTAGTCGCGGTAGGCGTCGGCGGCGAACAGCTTCGCCGTCTCCTCGCCGATCCTCGATCCGACGGTGACGACCTGGAGGGCGATGATGTCCGTCTCCCCGGAGTCCTCCGGGCGGAAGTAGTCGGCGAGGCAGAGGCGCCGGCCGCGCTCCTGGCGGGGGAAGGTGAAGCGGGTGCGCTCGCTGCCGTCCTCGTCGAGGATGATCAGGTCGTCGCCCTTGGACACGCACGGGAAGTAGCCGTAGACCACGGCGGCTTCGAGGAGCCGGTCGGTCTGCAGCCGGTCCAGCCAGCCGCGCAGCCGCGCCCGGCCCTCCGACTCGATCAACTCCTTGTCCTTCAAGCCCCATTGGCCCTTGAACAGCGCGCCCTCGTCCAACCAGGAGGCGTACTCGGCCAGCTGGATGCCGGTGGCCACCTTCGTCCCGAGGAACGGCGGCTCGGGTACGGGGTTGTCGACGGCCACATCGGAACGGCCCCCGGGCAGCGGAGCCCCGGCCCGCGGAGTTGCCGTCACCTTGGCCACGCGCCGCTGCTTGAGCGGCGGCAATACGGCTCCGGGGACGCCCCGCTTCACGCCCATCAGCGCGTCCATCAGGCGCAGGCCCTCGAAGGCGTCACGGGCGTAACGGACCTCGCCGTCATACAGCTCGTGCAGGTCCTGCTCGACATACGCCCTGGTCAGCGCCGCGCCACCCAGAATCACCGGGAAGCGCTCGGCCAGGCCGAGGCCGTTGAGCTCCTCCAGGTTCTCCTTCATGATCACGGTCGACTTCACCAACAGCCCCGACATCCCGATGACATCGGCCCGGTGCTCCTCGGCCGCCTCCAGGATCGCCGACACCGGCTGCTTGATCCCGATGTTGACCACGTTGTAGCCGTTGTTCGACAGGATGATGTCGACGAGATTCTTTCCGATGTCGTGCACGTCGCCGCGGACGGTGGCGAGCACGATCGTGCCCTTGCCCGACCCACCCGACAATGAATCAGTGGACTTCTCCATGTGCGGCTCCAGATAGGCCACCGCCGTCTTCATCACCTCGGCCGACTGCAGCACGAACGGCAACTGCATCTGACCCGAGCCGAACAGCTCCCCGACGACCTTCATGCCGTCGAGCAGCACCTCATTGACGATCTCCAACGCCGGCCGTCCGACCAGCGCCGCGTCCAGATCCGCCTCCAGACCGTTCCGCTCCCCGTCCACGATCCGCCGCTTCAACCGCTCCTCCAGCGGAAGCGCGAGTAGCTCCTCCGTCCTCGACGCCTTCGCCGAGGCGGAGCTGACGCCGTCGAAGAGGGCGAGCAGCCGTTCCAGGGGGTCGTAGCCGTCCCGCCGCCGGTCGTAGACGAGGTCGAGTGCGACCTCGCGCTGCTCCTCCGGGATCCGGGCCACCGGCAGGATCTTCGACGCGTGCACGATGGCCGAGTCGAGCCCCGCCTTCACGCACTCGTCCAGGAACACCGAGTTCAGGACGGCGCGCGCGGCCGGGTTCAGACCGAAGGAGATATTGGAGAGCCCCAACGTCGTCTGCACATCCGGATGCCGGCGCTTCAGCTCACGGATCGCCTCGATCGTGGCGATGCCGTCGCCCCGCGACTCCTCCTGCCCCGTCCCCAGGGTGAACGTCAGGCAGTCCACCAGGATCGAGGACTCCTCGATCCCGTACGCGCCCGTCAGATCGGCGATGAGCCGCTCCGCGATCGCGACCTTCTTCTCCGCCGTCCGGGCCTGGCCCTCCTCGTCGATGGTCAGCGCGATCAGCGCGGCGCCGTGCTCGCGGGCCAGGGACGCGATCCGCCCGAAGCGGGTGTCGGGCCCGTCGCCGTCCTCGTAATTGACCGAGTTGAGCACCGCCCGGCCGCCCAGCATCTCCAGGCCCGCCCGCAGCACCTCCGGTTCCGTCGAGTCGAGGACGATCGGCAGCGTGGAGGCGGTGGCGAGGCGGCCCGCGAGCTCCCGCATGTCGGCGACACCGTCACGGCCCACGTAGTCGACGCACAGGTCGAGCAGGTGGGAGCCGTCGCGGATCTGGTCCCGGGCGATCTCGACGCACGCCTGCCAGTCGCCGGCGAGCATGGCCTCGCGGAACTTCTTCGAGCCGTTGGCGTTCGTCCGCTCGCCGATGGCGAGATACGAGGTGTCCTGCCGGAACGGCACCGCCTGGTACAGCGACCCGGCCGCCGCCTCCGGCCGCGGTGTGCGCGGCGCCAGGGCCCGGCCCCGTACCCGCTCGACGACCGCGCGGAGGTGCTCCGGGGTCGTGCCGCAGCAGCCGCCCACGAGCGCGATGCCGTACTCGCGGGTGAAGGTGTCGTGGGCGTCGGCGAGCTCCTCCGGCGACAGCGGATAGTGGGCGCCGTCCTTGCCGAGCACCGGGAGTCCGGCGTTCGGCATGCACGACAGGCCCACCCCGGCGTGCCGGGCGAGATGGCGCAGGTGTTCGCTCATCTCGGCCGGCCCGGTGGCGCAGTTGAGGCCGATGAAGTCCACGCCCAGCGGCTCCAGGGCGGTGAGCGCCGCCCCGATCTCGGAGCCGAGCAGCATCGTGCCCGTCGTCTCCACCGTCACCTGGGCGAAGACCGGCAGGTCGAGCCCTCCCGCCTCGGCCAGGGCCTGCTTGCAGCCGAGGACCGCGGCCTTGGTCTGGAGAAGATCCTGTGAGGTCTCGACGAGCAGGGCGTCCGCGCCGCCCGCGATGAGGCCGGCCGCGTTCTGCCGGTAGCCCTCGCGGAGCACGTCGAAGGTGGTGTGGCCGAGGGTGGGCAGCTTGGTGCCGGGGCCGATCGAGCCGAGCACCCAGCGCGTCCGCCCGTCCCGCGCCGTGTACGCGTCGGCGGCCTCGCGGGCGATGCGGGCGCCGGCCTCGGACAGTTCGGCGATCCGTTCCGTGATCCCGTACTCGCCGAGCGCCGCGTGGTTGGCGCCGAAGGTGTTGGTCTCGACGCAGTCGACGCCGACCGAGAAGTAGGCGTCGTGGACCGACCGTACGATGTCCGGCCTGGTCACGTTCAGGATCTCGTTGCAGCCCTCCAAATGCTGGAAGTCCGCCGGGCTCGGGTCCTGGGCCTGGAGCATGGTGCCCATCGCTCCGTCGGCCACCACGACCCGGGTGGCCAGGGCCTCGCGCAGGGCCTCCGGTGCGCGTCCCATCAGCCGCCCACCTCCGTGAGGCCAGTGATCCCAGTGAGGCCCGGGGCGATCTCCTCGGCCGCCTCGGGGCCGTACGCGGCGGCCAGCCGATCGCGCAGCGCCTGCGCCGACAGCGGGTACTCCTGGGTGCCGACCGACTCCAGGACGGTGGTCGCCAGGGCACAGCCGAGGCGGGCCGCGCGTTCGAGCGGCCAGTCGCGGGCGATCCCGGCGAGGAACCCGGCCCGGAAGGCGTCGCCGACGCCCGTCGGGTCGGCGACCGAGGCCGCGGGGACGGCGGGCACGGTCAGCACGGGCTGTCCGGCGCGCCCGATCGCGACGCCGTCGTCGGCGAGCGTGGTGACCCACGTCCCGACCCGGGCCAGGACCTCCGCCTCGCTCCAGCCGGTCTTCTCAAGCAGCAGGGCGGTCTCGTACTCGTTGGTGAACAGGAACCGGGCCCCGTCCACCAGTTCCCGCACCTGCTCGCCGTCGAGCCGGGCCAGCTGCTGCGACGGGTCGGCGGCGAAGGGCACGCCGAGCTCACGGCACGCGCGGGCGTGCCGCAGCATCGCCTCGGGGTCGTCCGGGGAGACGAGCACCAGGTCGAGGCGCCCGGTGCGGGCGAGGACGTCGCGCAGGTCGATCTCGCGGGCCTCGGCCATCGCCCCGGCGTAGAAGGTGGCGATCTGGTTCTGGTCCAGGTCCGTGGTGCAGACGAAACGGGCGGTGTGCAGGGTGTCGCTGATGCGGACGTGGTCGACGACCACGCCGTGCTGCTTCAGCCACACCTGATAGTCGGCGAAGTCGAGGCCGGCCGCGCCGACCAGGACGGGCGCGAGTCCGAGCCGGGCCAGGCCGAAGGCGATGTTGGCCGCGACCCCGCCCCGCCGTACCTCCATGGTGTCGGCGAGGAAGGACAGCGAGACGGTCTCCAGGCGGTCGGCGAGCAACTGGTCGGCGAACCGGCCGGGGAAGGTGAGCAGATGGTCGGTGGCGATCGAGCCGGTGACAGCGATACGCACCGGGCTACCTCCAGTCGGGGAAGGTCGGGCGGAAACAGGTAGGGAGGTACGGTCAGACGGCGGCGCGGGCCGCGGCGGCCAGCTTCTGGGCGCGGTCGGTGCGCTCCCAGGTGAACTCCGGCAGTTCGCGGCCGAAGTGCCCGTACGCGGCGGTCTTCGCGTAGATCGGCCGCTTCAGGTCCAGGTCGCGGATGATCGCGGCCGGGCGGAGGTCGAAGACCTCAAGGACGGCCCGCTGGATCCGGTCGAGCGGCACGCTCTCGGTGCCGAAGGTCTCGACGAAGAGGCCCACCGGCTCGGCCTTGCCGATGGCGTACGCGACCTGCACCTCGCACCGCTTCGCAAGGCCGGCCGCCACCACGTTCTTGGCCACCCAGCGCATGGCGTAGGCAGCCGAACGGTCCACCTTCGACGGGTCCTTGCCCGAGAAGGCACCGCCGCCGTGCCGGGCCATGCCGCCGTATGTGTCGACGATGATCTTCCGGCCGGTGAGCCCCGCGTCGCCCATCGGCCCGCCGATCTCGAACCGCCCAGTCGGGTTCACAAGGAGGCGGTAGCCCTCCGTCTCGATCGACAGGTCCCGCAGCACCGGCTCCACCACCAGCTCGCGCACGTCGGGGGCGAGCAGCGAGTCCAGGCCGATGCCGGGGGCGTGCTGCGAGGACACCACGACCGTGTCGAGGCGGACGGCGCGGTCGCCGTCGTACTCGATTGTCACCTGCGTCTTCCCGTCCGGGCGCAGATACGGCAGCGTGCCCTCGTGCCGCACCTCGGCGAGGCGCCGGGAGAGCCGGTGCGCGAGTGAGATCGGCAGCGGCATCAGCTCGGGCGTGTCGTCGCAGGCGTAACCGAACATCAGGCCCTGGTCGCCGGCGCCCTGGGCGGCGAGCTCGTCGCCCTCGCCCTCGACCCGGGACTCGTACGCCGTGTCGACGCCCTGTGCGATGTCCGGCGACTGCGCGCCGATGGACACGGACACGCCGCACGACGCGCCGTCGAAGCCCTTCGCGGAGGAGTCGTAACCGATGTCGAGGACGGTCTCGCGGACCAGGCTCGCGATGTCGGCGTACGCGGCGGTGGTGACCTCGCCGGCCACGTGCACCTGACCGGTGGTGATCAGGGTCTCCACGGCGACCCGCGAGGCGGGGTCCTGGGCGAGCAGGGCGTCGAGGATCGTGTCGCTGATCCGGTCGGCGATCTTGTCGGGGTGGCCCTCGGTGACCGACTCCGAGGTGAACAGACGACGTGTCACGGCAGAAGCTCCTTGGGTGTCGGGAATCTCGGGAAGCTCGGGATCAGCGGGCGGGGACGTCGGCGGCGGGCCGGAGCCGGTGCACGACCTGCGTGAGCCGCATCTCGCCGCCGGTGCGGTACGGCTGGAGGCGCCGCCGGTTGTCTACGTGCGCGGCGCTCGTCTCGAACGCGCGGAAGGCGGGCTCGTCGGTCCAGTCGGTGATGACCCAGTAGACGCCGGTCTCCTCGACGTCCCGGATCAGGGTCTGGCCGAGGTTGGCGGGCTCGGCTGCGATCCGTCGGCCGATGTCGAGCCAGGTGCTCTCGAACTCCCGCTCCGTGCCGGGGCGGATCTCCATCCTGAGCAGCACCCGGAAGGGCGGGCGCGGGCCGGCGCCGTGGTCGTCCATGGCGAACTCCTCGCTCGGTACGGTTGAGGTGCGCCCAGGCGGGGCACTCGGTGTCCGGGCACCGTTCCAACAGCGCATCGAGGAAGGCTCAAGACCGGAGCCAGCCCGTGTCCCTCACCAGCCTTACCAGCCTCACGAGCCTCACCAACCGAGCACCTGATCCCCCCGCCGGAACGTGCCGCTCGGGCCGCCGTCCGGCAGCAGCGCGGCGTCCGCGACGTCCACCGCGGCCTCCTCGGCGCTGCGCCGCCCGCCCGGCATCATCCGGGTCCGGGTCGGGCCCGGGTTGACGGCGTTGACCAGGACGCCGGTGTCCTGCGTGGCGCTCGCGAGCAACTGCGTGAGCCCGTTGAGGCCCGCCTTGGACACCGCGTAACCGGGGCTGCCGGTGAACAGGCCGTTGCTGAACGAGCCGGTGCCGCTGGACACGAACACCACCCGGCCCCATCCCCGTTCGACCATCGCGGGCACGAAGGCCTGCGCTACCCGCCACGAGCCGAGCAGATTCACCTCCAGCGTCCGCTCCACCACCTCCACGGGTACGGACAGCGGATCGCCGGCGCCGTCCTCCAGGAGCACCCCGGCGTTGCCGACCAGGACGTCCACCGGGCCGACGGCGTCCCTGGCCCGCGCGATGCTCTCCGGGTCCGTCACATCGAGCGCGCAGCCCCGCGCGCCCCGGCCGAGCTCCCGGGCGGTGTCGGCCGCGGCGCGGGCGTCGCGGGCGGTCACCACCACCCGCAGCCCCCGGCCGAGCAGTTCGGCGGCCACCGCCCGGCCGAGCCCGCGGTTGGCCCCGGTGACGAGTGCCACGCGCCGATCCGTCATCACGTCTCTCCCCTCAGGTCGTGAAATCTCCCCGAAGACTGCCGCCCGAGGCTCGACTGCCACTGGTGTCAAGGGAGTTGGCCCGTGGAGCGCCCTCGGGTTCCGGGCTCCAGCGGGCTTCGAGCCGGGTCATGAACCATCCACGCGTCCCGTCATCAGAAGAAAGGACTTCGTCGGTGACGACTCACACTTCCCTTTCGGATGCGTCCAGCCCCGAGGGTCTCATCCGGCTCGGTACCGCCTTCTGCGACGCCAAGATCCTGCTCAGCGCGCTTGAGCTGGACCTCTTCTCGACGCTCGCCGCGAAGCCCCGCACGCTCCCGGAGCTGTCCGACGCCCTCGGTCTGCACCCGCGCGGCGCCCGCGACTTCGTCACGGCGCTCGTCACGCTCGGCGTCCTGGAGGCGGACGGTGAGCTCTTCCGCAACAGCCCGGCCGCCGACCGTTTCCTGGACCGCGGCAAGAAGTCGTACGCCGGCGGCTTCCTGGAGCGCGCCAACTCCATGCTCTACCCGGCCTGGACCCACCTCACCGACGCCCTGCGCACCGGCGAGCCCCAGGTGAAGGGCAAGGACGGCGACATCGTGGCGCAGATGGCCGACAGCCGTGAGCACCTGGACCAGTTCCTCACCATGATGGACTCCCTCAACAGCCAGGTCGCGCCCAAGCTGGCCGCCGCCTTCGACTGGGCGTCCCGCACCGACTTCGTGGACGTCGGCGGCGCCCGCGGCAACCTCTCCGCGCTGCTCATCGACCGGCACCCGCACCTGACCGCCCAGGTCTTCGACCTGCCGCACGTCGCGCCCGCCTTCGACGACCACATGAAGCGGCTCGGCACCCAGGACCGGATCTCCTTCACCGGCGGCGACTTCTTCGCCGACCCGATGCCCTCCGGCCAGGTCCTCGTCATGGGCCACGTCCTGCACAACTGGTCCGCCGAGCAGCGCCTCGGGCTGATCCGCAAGGCGTACGAGGCGGTCGAGCCGGGCGGCGCGCTGCTGGTCTACGACCGGATGGTCGACGAGCGCCCCGCCGACCTGGTCAACCTCCTCATCAGTCTCGACATGCTGCTGGTCACCCACGGCGGCTCCGAGTACTCCGTCGAGGAGTGCCGGGACTGGATGACCGAGGCCGGCTTCGCCCGCACCGAGGCGAAGGTGCTCAGCAACACCGACTCGCTGGTCATCGGCCACAAGGAAGGGTGAGCCCGCCATGCGACTGGGGATCAACCTCGTTCCCGAGGACTGCGCCCGCACCGCGCAGGAGGCCGAGCGGCTCGGCTTCGACGTCGCCGCGGCCCCCGAAGGCTTCCGCTCCGACGCGATCTCGGTGCTCGGCTGGGTGGCCGCGCGGACCAGCCGGATCGGTCTGCTGTCCACGGTCATCCAGATCCCGGCGCGGACCCCGGTCGCCATGGCGCTCGCGGCGGCGACCCTCGACGGCCTGTCCGGCGGCCGGTTCCGGCTCGGCCTCGGCATCTCCAACAGCCATGTCACCGAGGGCTGGCACGGCACCCCGTTCGCCCGGCCGCTCGCCAGGACCCGGGAGTACGTGGAGGTCGTGCGCCGCACCCTGGCGCAGGAACCGGTGACGTACGAGGGCCGGCACTTCGCCCTGCCGCTGCCGGGCAGCGACGCCGGCCCGTTCCGGCACCCCGGCCCGGTCCGCGCCGACCTGCCGGTCTACCTGGCCGCGGTCGGAACCCGCAGCCTGGAGCTGACCGGCGAGATCGCCGACGGCTGGGTGGGCGTGTTCTGCACGCCCGACCACGCCAAGCGCGCCCTCGACGCGATCGGCACCGGCCGCCGCCGGGCGGGCCGGGACGTGGCCGGCTTCGACGCCTTCCTGTCCGCCCCGGCGGCGGTCGGCGACGACGTCGAGGCCGCCGCCGCGCCGATCCGGCCGTATGTCGCCCGGTTCATGAGCCTCGGCGACCGGGAGAGCAACTTCTACTTCCGGCTCGCCACCCAGCTCGGCTACGGGAAGGCCGCCGAGGAGGTGCAGGACCGGTTCGTGTCCGGCGACGCGGCCGGAGCGGCGGCGGCTGTGCCGCTGGAGTTCATCGACTCCACCTCGCTCCTCGGCACGCCCGCCCGGATCGCCCGCAAGCTCACCGAGTACGCGGCCGCCGGGGTCACCACCCTCGGCATCTCGCCGTACGCGGACACCACGGAGGCGCGGATCGCCGTCATGGAGACGGTGGCCCGGGCCCACCGCGAGGCCGGTCTCTCGGTCAGTTCTGCGGTAGGGGAGGGGTGAGGCGTCCGATGCGCGTCCTGTTCGTCAGCTGGGCCTGGCCGACCCACTTCTACCCGATGGTGCCGCTGGCCTGGGCGCTCCGCGCGGCCGGCCACGAGGTACGGGTGGCCGCCCCGCCCGGCCTCGCCGCCCACGTCACCGCCGCCGGACTGCCGTACGCGCCGGGCGGGCACGACCTCGACGCGGTGGCCCGGATCCGCGACTACATCCCGGGCCGGACGCCCGGCCCGGCGGGCCGCGGGCCGCGCGCGGTGACCCTCTTCGCCGAGCTCGCCGAGGCGATGGCGGACGACCTGGTGGCGTTCGCCCGGGCCTGGCGCCCCGATCTGGTGGTGCACGAGCCCACCGCGTACGCAGGACCGCTCGCGGCCGCCGCCTCGGGCGCCCGGGCCGTACGGCTGCCCTGGGGCGCCGACCTGATGCACCGGCAGGCCACCCAGGAGGCCGAGGAGCACGCGCTCGCCCCGCTGTTCGCGCGCTTCGGCCTGTGCGGCCCGGAGTCCGCGGACGTCCTCGGGGCGCTCACCGTGGACCTCTGCCCGCCCGCGATGCAGGTGCCCGAGGAGTCCCGGCCGGGCCCGCTCGACCGGCTGCCGATGCGCTACGTGCCGTACAACGGCGCCGGCCGGATCCCCGTGCCGCTGCCGCCCGCGGAGCGCCAGCGGCCCCGGGTCTGCGTCACCTGGGGCACCACGGTCGGCCGCCTCGACCCCTCGATGATGCTCGCAGGCGAGGTCGTCGCCGCGCTCGACGCGCTCGACGTCGGGATCGTGGTGGCCGTCGCGGCCGAGCAGCGCCCGCTGCTCGGCGCACTGCCCGCCCGGGCCAAGGTCCTGGAGTCGGTGCCGCTGCACTGCGTGCTGCCGCACTGCGACCTGGTCGTCGCCCACGGCGGCGCCGGCACCATCCTGACCGGCCTCGCCGCCGGGCTTCCGCAGCTCGTCGTGCCGCAGCTGATCGACCACGGCTTCAACGCCCAGCGGTTCACCGCCACCGGCGCCGGACTCTCGCTCACCCGCGACGAGGCCCACCCGGAGGGCCTGCGAGCCGCCGTCCGCGCCCTCCTCGACGAGCCCGCGTACCGCAAGGCCGCCGAGGGGATCCGCGACGACAACGCCCGCCGGCCGACCCCGGCGCGGGTCGCCGAACAACTTGCGGAGTTCGTGGAGTCGACCGAAGGGGGCCGGCCGTGCTGATCGGCGTCGGACTGCCCGCCACCGTCCCCGGCGCCGCGGGGGATCGGATCACCGACTGGGCCCGGCGGGCCGAGCAGCACGGCTTCGCCACCCTCGGTGTGCTCGACCGCCTCGTCTACGACAACTACGACCCGCTGATCGCCCTCACCGCGGCCGCCGCCGTCACCCACCGGATCGGCCTCGCCACCACGGTGCTCACCGCCCCGTACCGCAACAACACCCCGCTGCTCGCCAAGCAGCTCGCCTCCCTCGACCGGATCGCCGGCGGGCGCCTCACCCTGGGGCTCGCCGCGGGCAACCGCGACGACGACTTCACCGTCTCCGGCGTCGACCCGGCGGCGCGCGGCAAACTCCTCGACACGATGCTCGCCGAACTGCGCGACATCTGGGGCGGCGCGGGACCGAGCGGCCTCGGCCCCGCCCCGCAGGGCGAGCTGCCGCTGATCCTCGGCGGCACCTCCCCGGCCGCCTTCCGCAGGACCGCGCAGTACGGGCGGGGCTGGATCGCCGGCGGCAGCTCGCCCAGCGGCTACCGGGCCAACGCCGACCGGGTCGAGGC
The DNA here is from genome assembly GCF_041270065.1 of Streptomyces fradiae. Classification (NCBI taxonomy): domain Bacteria; kingdom Bacillati; phylum Actinomycetota; class Actinomycetes; order Kitasatosporales; family Streptomycetaceae; genus Streptomyces; species Streptomyces fradiae. Next base: position 6,291,799 of record NZ_CP065958.1, read on the forward strand.
CGCCTGGCAGCGGCACGGACGCACCGGCCGCCCACATCTGATGACCCTGCTCTACTTCTCGCTCGGCCCGCGCGCCGAGACCCTGGCCCAGCGCTATCTCACCGACTACTACGCCTTCTCGGGCCGCGCCGAGTCGATCGTCACCATGGCGCTCACCGAACCGTCCCGCCTGCGGGCCGCGGTGACGGCCTATCAGGACGCGGGCTGCGCCGAGATCGTCTTCATGCCCTGCGACTCAGGACCCGACCAGCTCGACCGCCTCGCCGACGCCGTGCTGTAGGCCTCGTCCCAGGTGCCGCCGGGCGACCACCCGCCCCACCGGACGCCGTTCCGCTCGCGGAGCGGCGTCCGTCGTGCTGACCACGCTCCCAAGGAGGACCCATGACCGCCGAGAGCACCGCCGCGAGCCCCAGCGCCACTGAGCGCCCTGCCCGGTGCCCCGCCGAAAGCAGCTCGGCCACGTGCCCCCAGCTGACCTTCCCGCTGCCCGTGCCCGACCCGCTGGAGCCCGCCCCCGCCTACGCCGAGCTGCGCGGCACCGAGCCCGTCGCTCCCGTGACGCTGCCGACCGGGCACCGGGCCTGGCTGGTGACCCGTTACGAGCACGTACGGCAGGTGCTCGCCGACCCGCGGTTCAGCAAGGCGGCGCTGACCGAGCCCGACGCGCCCCGACTGCTGCCGGTCGCCAAGGGCTCCAAGTCGCTGTTCACCATGGACCCGCCCGAGCACACGCGCCTTCGCAAGCTGGTCGCCCGGGCCTTCACCGCCCGGCACATCGAGCGGATGCGGCCGCACGTCCAGGAGATCACCGGCCGGCTGCTCGACACCATGGCCGCCGGCGGCGCCCCCGCCGACCTGATCGCCCACCTCGCCCAGCCGCTGCCGATCACCGTCATCTGCGAACTCCTCGGGGTGCCGCTCGTCGACCAGGACCGGTTCCGGGTCTGGTCGGACGTGATGCTGTCGATCTCCGCGCACTCGCCGGACGCGGTGATGGAGGCCCGGCGCGGACTCAACGGCTATCTCGGCGAGCTGATCGCGGCCAAGGCGAAGGAGCCCGCCGACGATCTGCTCACCCATCTCATCGAGGCCCGGGAGGAGGACGGCGACCGGCTCTCCGAGGAGGAGCTGCTGGCCTTCGGCCACACCCTGCTCGTGGCCGGCTACCACGCCACCACCGGCGAGCTGGTCGGCGCGCTGATCACCCTGCTGCGCGACCCGGAGCTGTGGGCGCGCCTGGTCGCCGACCGCTCGCTGGTGCCGGGCGCCGTGGAGGAGCTGCTCCGCTTCTCGGTGGCGGGCGGCGGCGCCGGCGCCATGCGGATCGCGAAGGAGGACGTCGAGCTCGGCGGGGCGGTCATCCGCAAGGGCGACGCGGTCCTTCCGGCGATCACCTCGGCCAACCGCGACGAGGAGGTCTTCGAGCGCCCCGAGCGGGTCGACCTGACCCGGCAGAACAACCCGCACCTCACCTTCGGGCACGGTCTGCACCACTGCCTGGGCGCCCAACTCGGCCGGATGGAGCTCCAGTTGGCCCTGGAGGGCCTGCTCGACCGCTTCCCCGGGCTGCGCCTCGCGGTGCCGACCGACGAGCTGCGCTGGGTGTCCGGGATGGCCTTCCGCCGGCCTGCGGACCTCCCGGTCGCCTGGTGACACCGGCCGACAGCGCCCGTACGACATGAACCCGTACGACCCGACTCGTACGACACGAAGAAGCTCCCCCGTCCCGGCCCGGACGGGGGAGCTTCCTCGTGTCGTACGGCTGACCCTCAGACCGCCAGGCCGAGTCCGTACGCCGCGATCCACTCGTCGAGGTGCAGCGCCATGTCGATCTCGATCCGGGTCAGCCCGGCCGCGGCCGTCGCGTCCCGGCGCACGTCCTCGACGATCGTCGGGTTGAGCAGCGGAAGCACCGCCGAGTCCCCGCCGGCCACCAGCTTGGCGAACCGCTCCTGGACGTAGCGGTCGTAGGCGGCGTCGTTGGAGATCGGATAGCCCGTCTTCGGCCGGTTCAGCACCGCCTCCGGCAGCAGGTCCTTCGCCGCCGCCCGCAGCAGGCTCTTCCACTGCCCGTCGAAGGTCTTGAACTCGAACGGCGCGTTGAACACGTAGTCCTGCAGCCGGTGATCGCAGAACGGCACCCGCACCTCCAGACCGACGGCCATGCTGAGCCGGTCCTTGCGGTCGAGCAGGGTGCGCATGAAGCGGGTCAGGAAGAAGTACGTCGACTCCCGGAACTGCCGGGCCCGGCCGCTCTCCCCGGGCATCCGCGGCACCGCGGCCGCGGCCTGCCGGTACTGGTCCGCCTGGTGGCCGCGGACGTCGACCCGGGTGGTGACCGGGCCGAACAGGGCCGGCATGCCGAGGTTGTGCGCCAGGCTCCACGGCAGGGTGCCCGGCTGCCCGTACTCGGGGTGGTGGAACCACGGATAGCCGCCGAACAGCTCGTCCGCCGACTCGCCGGTCAGCGCCACCGTCGACTGCCCGCGGATCGCCCGGAAGAGGAGATACAGCGAGATGTCCATGGAACCGGGGCCCGCGATGAGCACCGGCCAGTCGAGCGCGTGGACCACCGCCCGACGGGTTGCGGCGTCGATCATCTCCGTGTTGCCGAGCAGGATGTGCCGGTGGTCGGCGCCGACGTGGTCGACGACCTGCCGGACGTACGGGGAGTCCGCCGTCGGATGGGTCAGGTCCGGCTCGAAGTTGTCGAGGTAGCCGACGAAGTCCACGTCGAACGAACGCACCTTGCCGCTGCCGTCCTTCTCCTTGGCGTGCGCGGCGAGCGCGGTCAGCGTGGACGAGTCGAGCCCGCCCGACAGCATCGTGCACAGCGGCACGTCGGAGACGATCTGGCGGGTGACGATGTCCTCGAGCAGCTCGCGCACCGTACGGATGGTGGTGGGCAGGTCGTCCGGGTGCTCGTGCGCCTCCAACTGCCAGTAGCGGCGCAGCCGGTGCCCGTCGCGGGACACCCGCAGCACATGCCCCGGGGCCAGCTCCGGCATCCCGGAGATCACCCCGGCGCCCGGCGCCTTCACCCCGCCGAACAGCTCGCGAAGCCCTTCGGCGTCGATGGTGCGGCTCGCCCGCGGATGCGCCAGGATCGCCTTCGGCTCCGAGCCGAAGAGCACCCCGCCGCCCGGAAGCAGCTGGTAGTACAGCGGCTTGATGCCGACCCGGTCGCGCACCAGGAGCAGCTCCTCGCTGCGCGCGTCCCAGATCGCGAAGGCGAACATGCCGTTCAGCCGGTCGACGAAGGACTCGCCCCACTCCAGATAGGAGCGCAGCACCACCTCGGTGTCGCTGCGGGTCCGGAAGCGGTGCCCCTTGAGGACGAGTTCCTCCCGCAGCTCACGGAAGTTGTACACCTCGCCCGCGTACGTGAGGGCGGCCTGCACCCGGCCGCCCTCCTCGGCGACCATGGGCTGCGCCCCGCCCTCCAGGTCGATGATGGCGAGCCTGCGGTGGCCCAGTGCGGCGTGCGGAGCGATCCACACGTCGCCGGCGTCGGGGCCGCGCAGGGTCATGGTCGTCGTCATCTCCCGGACGACGGCGCCCTCCTGACGCAGATCGGCTGTGAAGTCCACCCAGCCGGCGATGCCACACATGCCAGCACTCTCCTTCGCTTCGTCCCGGCCGGGGCCGGTCAGCCGTCGACACCGAACCGGGTGCCGACCGCCGTGGACTGGACTTCCATCAGGACCTTGCCGCCGGCGTCGAGGGCCTGCCCCGTGCCGGTCGAGGTGAACGTGCCGTCCGCGCCGAACCGGCCCGTGTGCCGGATCCGCAGCTCGCTCAGCAGGCCCCCGTCGGCGTCGGAGCGCAGGCCCCGCGTCACGTACACGAAGGCGCCGTCGTCGGCCCACTCCCAGGTGCCGATGCCGGTGTGGGTGTGCCGGTGGGTCTGCAGGATCAGCTGTCCGTCGGCGCCGAACGAGTAGTGCGCGTGCTCGACGTCCGGTACGCCCTCGATGGTGACGACCACCGACCAGCTGCCGACCGGCGAGGGCCGCCGGTTCCCGTGGCGGTGTCCGGGCCCCTGGTCGGGCGCCGCGGCGGCGGCCGGGGCGGCGGCGCCGACGGCGAGCGCCGAACCGAGGAAGCCGGCCCTTCTGAGCAGGGAACGGCGGGTGCTGCGCTGGGGATTCATGGGCGTACCTCTCTTGGTTCCGGTGGTCGTACGGCCGCCTCCGGGGCGGCGAGGTCGACCGGCCGGCCGGTCGACACGTCGGTCAGGGTGATCGCCTCGGCCGGGCAGGCCTCCACGACGTCGATCAGCTCCGGGTCGGGGTCCACCGGGCCGGCCGCCGGCCGGGTGCGGTGGTCCTCGCCCACGGAGAAGTACCGGGGCGCCGCCGCGGCGCAGATCCCGCTGCGGCGGCAGGTCTTCTGCACCGTGATCCGCCACTGCTCGCTCATCGCCGCCCCCGGGTCACCAGGTCACCGGCAGATTGACGAGCGCGCGGGCGGTGAGCCCGGTCTTCCAGGTCAGCCAGTCGGCCGGCACCGCCAGCTTCAAGGTGTCCGGCAGCCGCTCGATCAGCGTGCGCAGCGCGATCTGCATCTCCAGGCGGGCGAGCTGGGCGCCCAGGCAGTGGTGGATGCCGTAGCCGAAGGAGAGGTGCACGTTCGGGGTGCGCTCGACGTCGAAGCGGTCCGGGTCGGCGAAGACCTCGCCGTCGTGGTTGGCGGAGCCCAGCGAGGCGATCACGGCCTCGCCCTTCCTGATCCCGGTCTCGCCGATCGTCAGGTCCTCGGTGGCGACCCGCAGCTGGGTGCCGGTGAAGACGAACGGGTTGAACCGCAGCAGCTCCTCGACCGCGCCCGGGATCAGCTCCGGCTTCTTGCGCAGCAGCGCCAGCTGGTCGGGGTGGTGGAGGAGGGTGAAGAGCGCGGTGCTCAGCGAGTTGGCGGTGGACTGGTGCCCGACCGTCATGATGATCATCGCGAAGTCGAGCAGCTCGTCCTCGGACAGCTGCTGCCCCTCGTCCCGGGCGTGCACGAGCACGCTCAGCAGGTCGTCGGCGGGCTCCTCGCGGCGCTGCTCGATCAGGCCCCGGAGGTAGCCGATGATCTCGCCGCGGGCCTCCTTGACCTCCTCGACGCTGTGCCCGCCGAGGCTGAAGATGACCTCGCTCCAGGCGTGCAGCCGGTCCACGTGCTCGTACGGCACGCCGAGCAGCTCGAAGATCACCTTGATGGGCAGGCTGAGCGCGTAGCAGGACATCAGGTCGACCGGCCGCGGCGCGACCAGGACGAGCCGGATCTGCTCCTCGGCCAGCTGCTCGACCCGGGGGCGCAGTGCCTCGACCCGGCGGGCGGTGAACGCCTGCATGACCAGGCGGCGCAGCCGCGAGTGGTCCGGGGCGTCCATGCCGAGGATGGTCTTCGGGCCGGGGGTGGTGTTGCCCATCCGGGGCGCGTCCGGCGCCTCGGCGGCGGCCCGGCTGAGCCGCGGGTCGACCAGGGCGGCGCGCACGTCCGCGTAACGCGTCATGAGCCAGGCCCGGTCGCCGGTGGGAAGGGTCACCCGGGCCACCGGAGCCTGCTCGCGCAGCCGGCGGAACTCCTCCGGCGGCTCGAACGTGTCCGGCGCCGGGAAGGGGAAGGCCGGCGGTGCCTCGTCGATCGACATCGGTATCCCTTCGGGGTGGTGCACGGATCGAGTGGTGCATGCACGGAACGGGGTGTGGTGCGCGGAGATGCACGCGCGGGCAGCCCCTCCGCCGCGGGATCGCGGAGGCGCCGCCCGTGACGCGTGGGCCGTGAGAAGCGGCCTTACTTCTTGCGGCCGATCACGAGGATGTCGTTGGTGTCGAGCAGCTCGGCGGAGGTCTCCGCGAAGCCGGCCTCCGTCATCCAGGCCCGGCAGTCGTCGACCCGGTACTCGGAGCCGCCGTGGGTGACCACCAGCATGGTGAGGCTGGTCAGCAGGTTGTTCAGCGGGCTGAGCTCGTCGTCCAGCATGGGGTCGTAGACCAGCAGGGTGCCGCCCGGCTTCAGGGCGTCGAACGCCGACTTGATGAGCTGCTTGCGGCGCTCCGGCGACCAGTCCTCCAGGACGTGCCCGATGATGACGACGTCCGCCTCCGGGACCGGGTCGGCGAAGAAGTCGCCGCCGTGGAAGGCGATCTTGTCCTTGAGGCCGAGGCCGCCGATGTGGTCCTCGTACGCCGGCTCGACGGCCGGCAGGTCGAACACGGTGGCCTTCAGGTGCGGGTGGGCGTCGATCAGCGTCGCGGCCAGGTTGCCCCGGGCACCGCCGACGTCCGTGACGGTCTTGACCTTGCTCCAGTCGTACGCCTTGGCGAGCTCCGGGCCGACCGCCCAGTTGAGCGCGTCCATCATGGCGACGAAGTCCCGCATCTGCTCCTCGGAGCGGTACAGGTGCTTGAACATGTTGTCGTCGCCGTGGCCCTCGATCTGGGACTCACCGCTCTTCAGCGACTCGGTGAAGCCGCCCCAGGCGCCGTACAGCACGCTGTTCGAGCGGCTGAGGAAGCGTCCCACGTACGTCCGCCGGCCCTTGACCAGGTGGGTGTCGGCCGCCTTGGTGTTGCCGTAACGCCCGTCCTCCCGCGCCAGCAGGCCCAGCTTGACCAGGGCGTTGAGGAACTCGCGGGCACCGCGCTCGTGGAGACCCAGCTTGCCGCGGATCTCCTCCTCAGTGGCCGGCCCGCTGTCGCTCAGCACGGTGAACAGGCCGAGCTCGTTCGCGGTGAGCAGGATCTTCGCGCTGCCGAACGCCATGCCGAGCTGGATGATGCCGTTCAGGTCCAGTGATCCCTGCTCTTCACGGGTCTTGGTCATGCGCCGGTTCCTTTCAGGTGGTTCCGGTGGAGTCGAGGCCGCGCCCGGTCTGGTGAGCACGCCCGGTGAACTATCCGGACCGGACCTCAATCCGAACTGGATTCCCGATGGACCGGCGCTCGCGGCGCCGTGGTCCGCGTCTCGCGAGCGGTGTTCGAGGGAGCGTCGCGGCCGCTCAAGTGACACTCCAGCCGCGATCTCCAAGCTGGGGTGCGGTGCCCGCGTGTGCGCGAGCGGGCCTGACGTGTCGACACCGGCGCACCGCCGGAAAGGACGGGAGTTGCCATGGAACTCGGCCTGAAGGACAAGGTCGTACTGATCACCGGCGGCAGCGGCGGCCTGGGCCGCCCGCTCGCCCGCGCCTTCGCCGACGAGGGCGCCAGGGTCGCGCTCACCTATCTCAGCCGGGTGGAGAACGCCAAGGCCGTGGCCGCCGAGATAGCGGAGGCCGGCGGCGAGGCGCTGCCGGTCCGCCTCGACCTGACCGACGCGGACTCCGTGCGCGCCGCGGTCGCGGAGGTACGGGACGCGTGGGGCGGCATCGACGCCCTGGTGGTCAACGCCTCGGCGTCCGGCGGCCCCAGCCCGCACGCGCCCGCCTTCGACGAGATCCCGGCCGAGCGGTGGCTGCCGCCGCTGCGCGCCGAGGTCGAGGGCGCCTTCCACACCGTGCAGGCGACCCTGCCGGCGATGAAGCCGCGCGGCGGCGGCCGGATCGTGTTCATGTCGGCGGCCATCGTGCAGCGCGGACTGAAGGGCGCGGAGGGGTACGCGGCGAGCAAGTCGGCCCTGCACGGCCTGAGCCGCACCCTGGGCACCGAGCTGTTCGAGCACGGCATCCTCTCCAACTGTGTGGCGCCGGGCCCGGTGGTCACGGAGGGGCTCCTGGAGAAGCTGCCCGAGGAGGTACGCGACCGGGTCGCCGGCCTCGACGCCGAGGGGGCCCGCGCCGCGCTCAACAAGGCGATGCCCTTCCTGCACTTCTCCACGGTCGCGGACGTCGTGAACACCACGCTGTTCCTGGCCTCTCCGGCCAACGGCAACATCACCGGCAACGTCGTCTACGTCGACGGCGGGCACTGATGACGCCGGGGAGCCGGGCAGCGGCGTTCAGTCCGCTGCGCGAACTGCAGACCCTGCAGCCCTTCCAGTGGTCGGCCGGCCTGGTCGCCCGCGGCATGGCCGAACTGCGGATCGCCGACGCGCTCGGCGACGGCCGGCGCACCACGGAGCAGATCGCGGAGGCCATCCGCGCCCACGGGCCCAGCCTGGAGCGCTTCCTGCGGGTGTGCGAGCTGCACCGCCTGGTCGCACCGGCCGCCGGAGCCGAGGACTCCGCGGCCGTACGGCTCTGGGAGCTCACCCCGGCGGGTCACCTGCTCCGCTCCGACGTGCCGTCCCTGCGCGGCTTCAGCATCGCCGTCAACGCGCCCGGCATGACCCGCCCCTGGGAGCTGGTCGCCGACGTGGTCCGCACCGGCTGCCCGGCCACCCGGACCGTGTGGGGCATGGACCACTGGGAGTACTACGCCGCGCACCCCGACGAGGCCCGCAGCTACGCCGAGACCTGCGCCTCGCTCTCCGTCGAGGCCGCCGAGGCGCTGGTCGCCAGCGTCTCGCTCGCGGGGGAGCGGGAGATCGTGGATGTCGGCGGCAGCCCCGGCACCGTGCTCGCCCGGGTGCTCCGGGAGGTCCCCGAGGCGCACGGCGTGCTGCTCGACCTGCCGTGGGCGATCGGCTACGCCCGCGAGACCTTCGAGCAGGCCGGTCTGACCGGCCGGGTGGAGCTGGTGCCCGGCGACTTCCGGGCCGAGGTCCCGGCCGGAGGCAGCCTCTATCTGCTCAAGAACGTGCTGTGCGACCTCGACGACGAGGCCGCCGCCCAGCTGCTCGCGCACTGCGCCAAGGCGGCGGAGCCGGGCAGCCGGCTCGTGCTGCTCGACTGGGAGTACACCGAGCACTCCTCCCACGTGCACGCCAACGACGTGGAGTTCATGGTGCTCACCGGCGGCCGGGCGCGCACCGAGGACGAGTACCGGCGGCTGCTCGCCGCCGCGGGCTTCGAGGACTGCCGCCGGCTGCCGCTGGCCGGCCACGAGCGGGCCCCCATCGCACTGATCGAATCCGTCCGGGCCTGACAAGGCCCCGGTGAGTCAAGGTGGTTGAGGATGTCGGCTGAACTGACACAGGACAGGACCGGCGACCGGTCCGACGACCGGGCGGACGACCGGGTGGAGGCCTGCGAGGGCGCGCCCGTGATCGGCCCGCCGCCCGCGCAGGCGGTGGCGGAGCTCGGCTGGGGCATGTGGGCGAGCGCCGTGGTGCAGGCCGCGGCCCAGCTGAAGCTCGCGGACGCGGTCGGCGACGAGCCGGCCACGGTCGAGGAGATCGCCGCCGCCGTCGGCGCGGACGTCCCCGCGCTGAAGCGCCTGATGCGGGCCCTGGTGGGCTTCCGCATCTTCCGGCAGGCGGCGCCCGGGAGTTACGCGCACACCCCGATGTCGCGGGCGATGCGCTCGGACGCGCCGGGCTCGGTCACGGACATCATGCTGACCGGCTCGCACTGGGGCTGGGAGATGTGGGGCAAGCTCGCCGAGAGCGTGCGTACGGGCGGCTGCGCCTTCCAGGAGACGTACGGCAAGGACCTGTTCACGTACTTCCACGAGGACGACAACGCGGCCGGCGAGACCTGCCTGAAGGGGTACGCGGCGCAGTCCCGGGCCATGAACCCGGGCGTGGTCGCGGCGCTCGACCTGGCGGGCGTGGACACCCTGTGCGATGTCGGCGGCGGCCACGGCAGCCTGCTGAAGTCGCTGCTCGAAGGCAATCCGGGCGTCAAGGGCGTGCTTTTCGACCGTCCGCACGCCATCTCGGCGGCGCTGCCCGAGCTGCGCGCGGGGGGCGCGCTGGGCGACCGGACCGAACTGGTGACCGGCGACTGCTTCGAGGGGGTGCCGGAGGCGGACGTGTACGTCATCCGCCAGGTGCTGCACATGTGGGACGACGACGCCTGCCACACGGTGCTCGCCAACTGCCTCAAGGCGGGCCGCCCGGGCGGCCGGGTGGTGCTCCTGGAGCAGCTGGTGGCCGATCCGCCGGAGACGCCCTGGGACGCCCTGATGGACCTGCACATGCTGCTCGTCATGGGCGGCTGGGAGCGTACGGCCGAGGAGTACGGAGCGATGTTCGAGCGCGCCGGACTCGAGTACGCCGGGGTCGTGCCGAGCGGCACTCCGCTGCGCCTGGTGGTCGGCCGAATACCCGGGTGACGGGGCGGCGGCTGGTGCGTACGCTCGTTACGCACCAGCCCGCAACCGCCCCCGCCCCAGGCTCACTTGGCGGCGGCCGCCCGCTTGGAGCCCTTGGCGGCGCTCTTGCCGGCCCGGAGCTTCACCGCCTCTTCGTGGGTGATCGGCGCGGCCGACCGGACGAAGTCGAGGACCGTTTCCAGCTCGCTCTCGGTGAACCGCTCGCACAGCTCGGCAAGGGAGCTGCCGAGCGATTCGAACAGTGGGAAGACCTTCGCCTCCAGGTTGGGCATCGGCGTGACGAGGACACGCCGACGGTCCTTCGGATCCCGATCGCGACGCACGTGGCCGGCCGCCTCCAGGCGGTCGATGACCCCGGTGATGGCTCCGGTGGTCACCCCGTTCTCCTCGGCCAGCTGCCCGGCCGCCATCGGGCCGCGGGCCACCAGCGCCCCGAGACAGTTCAGGTCGAGGACGCTCAGCCCGAGGCGGTCGGCGACCGCCTGGTGGAAGAGCACCGACTGGCTCACCAGACCACGCAGCTCCTGATCCACGGCCGCGGTCAGTTGTGCGCGTTCCGCACGTTCCGCGCTTGACATACGTCCCGTCCTTCCAGTTACCTTGCCTCATCGTTATCTCAGCAACTAAGATAACGAGTCGAAGAGACTCCTGCCTAGTAAGCATCCGAGTTGCTGATTGTCTTGGTCAGTCTAGATCAAAGAGAGGTGCACCATGTCGAACCCGTCCGCGGCTGCCCCGCCCGTCGAGGGGGACCCGAAGCGCAAGGTCGCACTGATCGTGGTGCTCTTCGCCGCGTTCATGGACCTGCTCGACTCCACGATCGTCAACGTCGCCATCCCGTCGATCCAGGCCGACCTCACCACCGGATACGCCACCGTGCAGTGGGTGGTCGCCGGCTACCTGCTCTCCTTCGCCGTCCTGCTGATCCTCGGCGGCCGGCTCGGAGACATGTACGGACGCAAGAAGCTCTTCCTGACCGGCGTCGCCGGCTTCACCGTCGCCTCCGTGCTGTGCGGCTTCGCCGGCAGCCCGGAGATGCTGGTCGCCGCCCGGGTGCTGCAGGGCGCCATGGCCGCGCTCATGGTGCCGCAGGTGCTCTCCATCATCACCGCCGCCTTCCCGCCCAAGGAGCGCGGCGCGGCCCTCGGCGCCTTCGGCGGCGTGGCCGGTCTCGCCACCGTCGGCGGACCGATCATCGGCGCCCTGCTCATCGACGCCGACCTGTTCGGCCAGGGCTGGCGCATGGTCTTCCTGATCAACCTGCCGGTCGGCATCCTGCTGTTCCTCGCGGCCTCCGCCGTCATCCGCGAGTCGCGCTCCACCGAGTCGATCAAGCTGGACGTCACGGGCACCCTGCTGCTCACCGTCGGGCTCCTGCTGCTGCTCGTCCCGCTCGTCCAGGGCCGCGAGCTCGACTGGCCGCTGTGGACCTTCGTCTCGATGATCGCCTCGGTACCGGTGCTCGCGATCTTCTGGGCCCACCAGCGCCGCCTCGGCGACGCGGGCCGCCCCGGCCTGATCGTGCCCTCGATGTTCCGCAGCCGCTCCTTCACCGCCGGCATCGTCGCCAACACGGTGTTCTTCGCGGTCACCATCGGCCACTTCCTGATCTTCATCCTCTTCCTGCAGAACGGCCTCGGCTTCTCCGCCCTGCGGGCCGGCCTCACCGGAGTGCCCTGGTCCTTCGGCGTCAGCTTCGGCGCGGCCTTCTCCGCCACCGTCCTCACCGCCAAGCTGGGCCGCAAGGTCATGGTCATCGGCGCGGTCCTGCTCGCCACCGGCCTCGCCGGCATCGCCCTCACCATCCAGCTGCGCGGCGCCGAGATCGGCTCCTGGTCGCTGCTCCCGACGCTCCTCGTCGGCGGCCTCGGCATGGGCATGATCATCGCGCCGATCCTGGACTTCATCCTGACCGACGTCCCGCCGGAGCACGCCGGCGCCGGATCCGGCGTGGTCAACGCCTTCCAGCAGGTCGGCGGCGCCCTCGGCATCGCGGTCATCGGCGCCCTCTTCATCGGCTTCCTCGGCACCGGCGCCGACACCGCCGCCAAGGACGCCGGCGGCCAGCTGCGCACCGCACTCGTCCAGACCCACGTCTCCCCGGCCGACCAGGCCAGGCTGACGGAGACCTTCCAGACCTGCTTCACCGAGCGCACCAAGTCCAAGGACCCGACCGTCGAGCCCGCCAGCTGCGCGCCGCTGACCCAGGTCACCGACCCGCAGGCCGGCGCCGCCATCGGCGCGGCCGCCCAGGACGCCCGCCGCGAGGTCTTCTCCGCCGCCCTGCAGCGCACGATCCTCGCCCAGATCGGCCTGACCGCCCTGGTCCTGCTCCTGGTGCTGCTCCTGCCCAAGCAGGCCAGGCACCACGACGAGGCCTGGGAGGAGACCCCGGAGCCCGGCACCGAGCCCACCGGCCCCGGCGTGGCGGAGCCCCGCACCGCCTGAGCCCGACCCGTACGACCCGGGCTCGACCCGTACGGCTTAAGCACAGCCCGTACGACCCGAGCCCGACCCGTACCGCCTGAGCACCGCCCGTACGACCCGAGCTCGACCCCCGTACGACCCGAGCCCGAGCCGTACGACCTGGGCTCGACCCGTACCGCCTGAGCACAGCCCGTACGACCCGAGCCCGACCCCGTACGACCCGGACGGCCGCGAGCATGCGGCGGCCGTCCGGGCGGACCGGGCCACCGGCCCGCACCCCCCGCCCCGCACCTGACCGAACGTCCCGAACGGAGAGGTACCCATGACACCCGCTCCCACCGAGCAGACGCCCGTTCTCATCGTCGGCGGCGCCGTGGTCGGCCTTTCGACCGCGCTGTTCCTGGCCCGCCGGGGCATCCGGCCGCTGCTCGTCGAGCGCCACCCCGACGCACTCGGCCACCCGCGCGCCCGGATCCTCAACCCGCGCACCGTCGAGGTCTTCCGGGCCACCGGCCTGGAGGAGGAGATCTTCGCGGACCGCTCCCTCACCTCCGAGCTCAGCGAGAAGCTGATGGTCCGCGCCGAGACCCTGGCCGGCCCGGAGATGTTCTCCGCACCGATGCAGGACGAGGCCCCCGAGCTCACCTCCGAGGTCACCCCCTGCACCTGGTGCTCCATCGACCAGGACAAGCTGGAGCGGGTCGTCGCCCGCCGCGCCGCCGAGCTCGGCGCGGAGCTGCGCTGGTCCACCGAGCTGGTCGGCTTCGAGCAGGACGCGGACGGTGTCACCGCGACCCTCCGTGACACCGCCACCGGCGCCGAGTCGACCGTCCGTACCCAGTACCTGGTCGGCGCCGACGGCGTCCGCAGCGCCGTGCGCGAGGCCGCCGGCATCGCCGTCGAGGGCCCCGGCACCCTGATCCACACCGTCAGCGTGGTCTTCAAGGCCGACCTCACCGAGCCGCTGCGCGGCCGCGACCTCGGCCTCGGCTACTTCGACCAGCCCGACACCGGCACCCTGCTCATGCCGCTCGACGACTCCCGCTGGGTCTTCTACACCCCCTACCACCCCGAGCGCGGCGAGCGCATCGAGGACTTCGACGAGGCCCGCTGCGTCGAGGCCATCCGCGCCGCCATCGGCGTGCCCGACCTCGCCGTCGAGGGCCTGGAGGTCCAGGTCGAGAAGACCGGGCAGAAGATCCTCGGCTTCGAGATCTCCGCCGGGCTCGCCGAGCGCTACCGCGCGGGCCGGGTCCTCCTGGTCGGCGACGCCGCCCACACCATGCCGCCCACCGGCGCCTTCGGCGCGGCGACCGGCATCCAGGACGCCGACAACCTCGCCTGGAAGCTCGCCGCGGTCCTGCAGCGCACGGCCGGACCCGCGCTGCTCGACTCGTACGAGGCCGAGCGCCGCCCCGTCGCCCGCTTCACCATCGACTACGCGCTCGCCGAGCTCCAGGAGCGCTCGCACGACCAGGACGACGACGGCCGGCCCAGCTACGCGGCGGCCATCCTCGGCCAGCTCTACCCGGCCGGCGCCCTGCTCCCGGAGGGCACCGACACCGGGGACGCCTCGGACGCCTCGGACGCCGAGGCGGCGCTGCCGCCCGCGCTCGACCCGCGCGTGCTCGGCCGGCCCGGCACCCGCGCCCCGCACACCACCGTGCGCTGCCGCGGCAAGGAACTGTCGACCCTCGACCTGTTCGGCGAGGCGCCGGTGCTCCTCACCGGCCCCGAGGGCAGCGGCTGGGAGCACGCCGCGGGACCGGCCGCGCAGCGGCTCGGCATCGATCTCGACGTATACCGGATCGGCGGTGAGTTCGTCGCCGACCCGGCGGGGGACTGGGCCTCCCGTTACGGGGTGGACGCCGACGGCGCGGTGCTCGTGCGCCCCGACGGCTTCGTGGCCTGGCGCTCGCCCGGCGCCGCCGCCGAGCCCCAGGCCCGGCTCGAAGAGGTCCTGGCCCAGGTCCTCGACCGCGCCCCGGGCGCCTGAGCCGTAACCGACACACCCGTACCACGCGTACCACCGGCACCACCAGCAACAGATGCGTGAACCGCACGAACGGAAGGAATGACCGATGACCACTCAGGAGAAGACCTTCAGCGACGCGCTCGGCGCGACCACCACCGGACTGCTCAAGTTCGTCGGCGGCGCGTCCGAACTCACCCTCGCCGCCGAGCCCAAGGACAGCGACCACCTCTACCAGGGCAGCTTCTCCGGTCTCGTACCGGAGATCGACACCACCGGCGGCGTCGTCACCGTCCGCTACCCGCGCCGGCTGCACCCCTTCTCCGTCCGCCGGCACAGCGGCAGCCTCACCCTCCACCCCACCGTTGCCTGGGCGATCGAGGTCGACGGCGGCACCGGACGGCTCACCGCCGACCTGTCCGGCCTGGTCCTCACCCGGCTCGACCTCGGCAGCGGCGCCAGCCATGTCTCCGTCTCGCTGCCCCGGCCGCGCGGCACCGTGCGTATCCGGGTCGCCGGCGGCGTCAGCAACGTCAGCCTGCGCCGCCCCCAGGACGTGGCCGCCCGGATCGCCGTCCACGGCGGGGTCTCCCAGCTCACCTTCGACGCCCAGCACCTCGGCGCCGCCGGCGGCGGGGCCACCTTCGCCGGACCGACCTACGAGACCTCCGAGGACCGCTACGACATCGAGGTCCTCGGCGGCGCCAGCGCCCTCACCGTCGACCGGGCCTGACAGCCGTCGACCGGACGGCCTGACGTCCCGTCACCACCCCACCCGTCGAGGGACCTGCCCGAGGGCCGTGAGCGCCCCGGGCTCGTCCCGCTGATCGGAGCAAGGAATGTATTCCAATCTCGCCATCTTCGATTTTCTCGTCTCGCTGATCCTCTTCCCGGTCTGGCTGTTGGCCGCGCTCACCGTCCGGCGGCTCGCCACCCGCCCGGACACGCGGCGGCTGCGCCGCGGGGCCCGGATCGCCGTCCCGTTCCTCCTGCTCGGTTTACTGCTCGCCGCCGGGCGGCTGCTGCTCTTCTCCCAGATGGCCGGCCTCAACTGGGCCCTGGTCGGTGACCGGCGCGTCATCACCACCCTGCTGCTGCTCCTGCCCGGCGTCCTCGTCACCCTGGTGCTCAGCCTGCCGAAGGTGTGGTCGGCGGCCCGCCGCAGCGGCCCCGAGGAGCCCACGGCCCTGGCCGCGCCGCGGATCACCGTCCCGCCGCAACTGGCGGCCTTCGGCGCGGCCGGCGGCTTCTTCGAGAAGTTCCTGCCGCCGGACCGTTCCGCCGCGCTCAACTACCTGGTCTACGGCCTGATCCTGGTGGCCTTCGCCGGCTGGCTGGTGTTCCGCAACCGCCGCCGGGCCGACCGGCTGACCGGCCGGACCACCGCCCCGCAGCGCACCCGCGGCCGGCGCGTCGCGGTCCGCCTCGGCACCACCGTCGTGATCATCGGCGTGCTCGGCGCCCTGGTCACCCTCGAATCGCAGCGCAGCCGCTTCCCCGAGACCTTCTCCATGATGAAGGGCACGATGGACTACGGCGGCGGGACGACGTTCGCCGCCGACCACGAGGGCCACGGCGGACACGCGGCCCACGCAGGCCACGGTTCCACCGCCACCAACGCACTCGGCGCCACGGGCACCACGGGCACGCACGGCACCGGCCACGCGGCCGGCAGCGCCGCCGCCAAGGCCGTCACCGTGGACTCGCTGAAGGGCCCGAAGACCGGCACCCCGGACCGCCGGTTCACCCTCACCGCGCAGGAGGCCAAGCTCAAGCTGGCCTCGGGCCGCACGGTCGACGCCTGGACGTTCAACGGCCAGATCCCCGGCCCCGAACTGCGCATGAAGCAGGGCGAGCTCGTCGAGATCACCCTGGTCAACAAGCTCAAGGACACCCCGGTCAGCACCCACTGGCACGGCCTCGACGTCCCCAACGGCGAGGACGGCGTCGCCGGCGTCACCCAGGACGCCGTGGCCCCGGGCGGCACGTACACCTACCGGTTCCGCGTCAAGGAACGCGGCTCCTTCTGGTACCACTCGCACCAGTCCTCCTCCGAGCAGGTGCAACGCGGCCTCTTCGGCCCGATGATCATCGACCCGGCCGAGCCGACCCGCCCGGTCGACCAGGACGTCACCGTCCAGGCCCACTCCTGGGACACCGACCAGGGCCCCACGCTCGCCCTCGGCACCTCCGACACCCTGGACCGCCGCACCGCCCGCCCCGGGCAGAAGATGCGCCTGCGGCTCGTCAACAGCGACGTCCTGACCAGGACGTTCACCCTGACCGGCGTCCCGTACAAGGTCACCGCGATCGACGGCATGGACATCAACGAACCCGGTGAGCTGACCGGCCGCCGCCTCGTGGTCGCCGGCGCCGGACGCCTCGACGTCGAGTTCACCATGCCGAACACCCCGGTCCGGCTGGCCGCCGAGGACGCCCCGAACGCCGGTATCGCCTTCTCCGCCGACGGCCGGGGCAGTGTCGAACCGCGCTTCGACGGCCCGGAGTTCGACAAGACCTCGTACGGCAAGCCGACGGCCCAGCCGTTCGACGCGAACAGCCGCTTCGACCGCACCTTCGACCTGACTCTCGACGAGTGGCTGGGCTTCTACGACGGCGGCTTCGCGCTCCGCATGACCATCAACGGCAAGGTCTTCCCCGACGCCCCGATGCTCATGGTCAAGGAGGGCGAGACGATCCGCGTCCGCTTCCTCAACCGCGGCCAGGAGGACCACCCGATGCATCTGCACGGGCACCACGTCCTCGTCCTCAGCAAGGACGGCAAGCCGGTGACCGGCAGCCCGATCTGGCAGGACACCGTCCTGGTCCGCCCGGGCGAGGCCTGGGAGATCGCCTTCAAGGCCGACAACCCGGGCATCTGGATGGACCACTGCCACAACTTCACCCACGCCCAGCTCGGCATGGTCATGCACCTCGCGTACGAGAACGTCACCACCCCGTACACGGTCGGCGGCAAGAGCGGCAACCGCCCCGACTAGTACGTCGGCGGGCCGGCACCCCGGTGCCGGCCCCTCCGCGGGCTAGCCGGACCCGAGCGAGCCGGACCCGAGCGAGCTCCGAGGGCGGCCCGGTTTCCTTCCCCTTGAGAGGGAGACGGCTTCCGGCCCTGTGCCGGGGCGCCCTCGGGCCGGGTTCGACAGGACGCGCTCCTCCGGGCGCCCTCGGGAATCCGCCCGGGGCAGGACCGGCTCCCCGGGGGCCGGGGTGCGGCCCGGCCCCCGGCGCCGCGGGAACCTGCGACCCCTGCCCGTCGGCCCGCCCCCTCGAACCGCGGCGCCCGGTACCTCCCCCGGCCGGGCGCCGCGCCCTTTCCTCCTCCTGCTCCTCCTTTGCTTTGGCACGCGAGCGATCCTCGAGCCGTCCCCGAACCGGCGCGGCCAGATTCGGCGGGCGACCGTCCGAGACATCCGCGTCCGCAGGGAGGAACCCATGGCCGCCCCGATCAGACCGCCCGCCACCGGCGAGCGGGTCCAGGAGAGCAGCACCGCCCCCGCCCCCGAGCCCGGCCCGGCGCCGACCCGCCCCGCCCGCCGCTCCGTCCTGCCCGGCCGGCCGCGCTGGTTCACCACCCTCTTCCTCACCGACGTCTGGGAGCGGTTCAGCTTCTACGGGATGACCGCGATCCTCGTCCTATACGCGACGGAGGACACCGCGCGCGGCGGCCTCGGCCTCGCCGCGGGCGACGCCGGCATCCTCTTCGGCGCGTACATGGCGGCCGTCTTCCTGTCCTCCCTGCCGGGTGGCTGGATCGGCGACCGCGTCCTCGGCGCCCAGCGCGCCGTCCTGTACGGCGGGGTCCTCATCGCCCTCGGCCATCTGACGATGGCCGTGCCCGTCACCGGCTCCGTCTACCCCGGACTGCTGTTCGTCGCCTGCGGCACCGGACTGCTCAAGCCCAACATGGCCGGGCTGCTCAGCGCGTTCTACGACCGCGAGGACCGCGCCGGGCGCGACGCCGGCTTCGCTCTCTTCTACATGAGCGTCCAGGTCAGCGCCCTGATCTCGCCGATCGTCGTGGGCCTGCTCGGCGAGGGCGTCAACTGGCACCTCGGCTTCGGTGTCGCCGCCCTCGGCATGGGCGCCGGACTGCTTCAGTACGCCCGCGGCCTGCGGCACTTCGGCGAGGTCGGCCGTAAGCCGGAGCGCGCCGCGACGCCCGCCGAACGCACCCGGGTGCTGCGGGTCGCGCTCGCCGCCGTCGCCGTGGTCGTCCTCGCGTACGGCACCGACATCGCCCTCGGCGCCTTCCGGCTGCCCCATGTCATGATCCTGGTCGGTCTGTTGGCCGTGGCGTCCCCGGCGATCTGCTTCTGGCGGCTGCTGCGCAACCCGGTCCTGACGGCCGTGGAGCGCGTCCGGGTCCGTACGTACATCTGGCTGTTCCTGGTCTCGTCGGTCTTCTGGGCGCTGTTCCTGCAGGCCGGGTCCGCCTTCTCGCTGTTCGCCAAGCACGCCACCGACCGCGAGGTGTTCGGCCGCACCCTGCCCGCCAGCTGGTTCCAGTCGGCGATCCCGTTCTTCGTCCTGGTCCTCGCCCCGGTCTTCGCCTGGCTGTGGACCCGCGCGGGCGACCGGCTCTCGACGGCCACCAAGTACGCCGTAGGCATGGGCGCCGTGGCCGCCGCCTACCTGGTGATGGCCTCCGCCGCCGGCCTCGCCGCGGGCGGCGCCCAGGTCTCGCCGCTGTGGCTCCTCGTCGCCTTCCTGCTGCTCGCCGCCGGCGAGGTCTCCTTCGGCCCGGTCGGCATGAGCGCCTCCACGGCCATCGCCCCGGCGACCTTCGTCAGCCAGATGGTGGGCCTGTTCTGGCTCTCCGGCGCGCTCGGCGGCGGCATCGGCGCCAACGCCCTGAAGGCGTCCGGGGATCAGGTCCCCGGCCCCGGCTTCTTCCTCGGCCTCGCCGCCGCGGCCCTCGTCACGGGCACGATCCTGCTGCTCCTGCGCCGCCCGCTCACCCGCCGCCTCGGCGTCTGAGCACCTCCGCCTTCGGGGCGCCTTCGCCCCCGCTGCGTCGCCTGCCTGGCTGGCGCGGGCGGGGGTTTCGCGCGCTCCCTCTCGGGAGTGGAACGGCGGGGCCAGTGGGACGCAGCACGGCACGGCCGCGGGTGCGGGGGAGGGCGAGTCAGGAAGGTGTGGGTGCTTCCCCGTTCCCCGCGAGACGGAGGTTCGTACCCGTATGACCCCCCACCCCCGCCCGAGGCCCGCGCACCGGCGCCGCCGACCGGGCGCCGCCCGGGCCGCGGCCCTGGTCGCGTTCGGTCTGGCGGCCGCCCTCCTGCTGCCCGGCGCCGCGCTCGCGGCACCCGGCGACCTGGACCCCGACTTCGGCACCGACGGACGGGTCACGACGCCCGTGACCGGCTACGCGGAAGGCCACGACATCGCCCGGCAGCCCGACGGCAAACTGGTCGTCGCCGGCGCGAGCGAGGCCGGCTTCGTCCTCGCCCGCTACGACGACGGCGGCGCCCTCGACCCCACCTTCGCCGGTGACGGCATCGCCACCAGCGACTTCGGCGGCGGCGCCCACTCCGCCAACGGCGTCGCGCTCCAGCCGGACGGCAAGATCGTCGTCGCCGGCACCACCGAGGTCATCGGCGAGGAAGGTGGCGGCTGCTGCTTCTTCTCGGTGGCCCGCTACAACGCCGACGGCTCGCTCGACGCCGGATTCGGCGAAGCCGGGCTCGTCCGGGTCCAGGAGTTCGGCGGCTCCGCCGACGGCGCCGACGTCGCCCTGCTGCCCGACGGCCGGATCGTCGCCGCCGGCAAGGGCGGTGGCGGCGGCTTCGCGCTCGTCCGCCTCACGGAGGACGGCAGCCTCGACCCGAGCCTCGGCGGCGACGGCGCCGTCGTCGCCGGCTTCACCCCGGCCTCGCCGCAGGACGCCGGCGGCATCGCCCGCCGCATGGCCGTACAGCCCGACGGCAAGATCGTGTCCGTCGGCTACGTCGGCAGCACCGCCTTCGACATCGGCCTCGTCCGCTACAACACCGACGGCAGCCTCGACACCGCCTTCAGCGGCGACGGCATGGTGACCGCCGACTTCGGCGGCACCGAGTTCGGCAACGACGTCGCCGTCCAGTCCGACGGCAGGATCGTCGCCGCCGGGTCCGGCGGCGCCGGAGTCGCCCTCGTCCGCTACAACGCCGACGGCACCCCGGACACGGGCTTCGGCACCGCCGGCCGCACCTCGGTCGCCTTCCCCGGCGACGGCGGCTTCGCCAACGCCCTCGCCCTCCAGACCAACGGCAAGATCGTCGTCGCGGGCCGCGCCGACGACCCGAACAGCGCCGAGGCCAACGACTTCGGCGTCGCCCGCTTCTACCCCGACGGCACCCTCGACACCGGCTTCGCGGGCGACGGCTTCGCGGTCACCGGCTTCGGCGACTTCGACGAGGCCCGCGCCGTCCTCGTCCAGCCCGACGGCAAGACCGTCGCGGCCGGTTACGGCGCCGGCTACGCCCTGGCCCTCGCCCGGTACCAGGGCGGCGACGACACCCCGCCGCCCCCGCCGCCGACCCCGCAGGCCGACCTGGCGGTCACCGAGACCGGCCCCGCCACCGTCAGCATCGGCGACCGCGCCACGTACACCGTGACCGTCACCAACGCCGCGAGCTCCACCGCCACGGCCACCGGCGTCACCCTCACCGACACCCTCTCCGGCGCCGGCGTGACCCTGACCTCCGCCAGCGCCTCCCAGGGCAGCTGCACCACCACCGCGACCGCCGCCACCTGCGCCCTCGGCTCGCTCGCCGCCGGCGCGAGCGCCACCGTCACCGTCACGGCCGAGCCCCGCACCACCGGCACCCTCACCCGGACGGCGACCGCGAGCGCCACCCAGCAGGACCCGGCCACCGGCAACAACACCGCCACCGGGACCACGTCGGTCAACAACGCCCGCGGCTGCACCATCGTCGGCACCAGCGGCACGGACACCCTCACCGGCACCTTCGGCAACGACGTGATCTGCGCGCTCGGCGGCAACGACACCGTCCGCGCCGGCTACGGCGCCGACACCGTCCACGGCGGCTACGGCAACGACAACATCGACGGCGGCTTCGGCGACGACACCCTGAACGGCGACCAGGGCAACGACACCCTGACCGGCTACTACGGCAACGACCGCCTCACCACCACCGACGGCGTCTCCGCCAACGACACCGCCAACGGCGGCTATGGCATCGACTCCTGCACCACCGACCCCGGCGACATCCGCATCAGCTGCCCGTAACCCCTCTCGACACCGCGGCCCCCGGTCCTCGCTCCGCGGACCGGGGGCCGCGGCACGTACGCGGTTCCTGGGCTTCAGCCCCGCCCGGCCGACGTCAGCAGCCACCGCCAGCGCGGCAGTTCCGTCACCAGCGTCGTCGCGGCCAGCACCGACACCACGACCGCCGCCCAGACCGGCCACACCAGCCACGCCGACACCACGGCGGCCACCAGCTGGAGCAGCACGAGCAGAATCGTCACCGCGCCCGGCACCGGCACCATCACCTGCGCCTTGTCGCCCGGCGTGGCGAAGACCGTGGGCAGGCCGATCAGCACGACGATCGAGACCACGGCCAACAGCCACGACGTCCCGGCCAGCGCCCACGGCGTCGCCACCCAGGCGACGAGCTCGGTCGCGAACCGGAAGACGGAGGCCCGCCGGTCGTCCGGTCTCCCGTCAGATCTCTCGTACGGTCGGTTCATCAGATCCCCCCGGGGTCGCGGTCCGCAGCGGGAGATCATAAGGCGGCCGGAGCCGAAACGAGTGAGAACGAGTGAGACGGTTCGTGTCGGTGTTGGGCCGAACGGGTGAGTAACGGGAGGATGGGCGCATGAGTAGGTACGAGAGGTACGACGTCACCGACGAGCAGTGGGAGGGCCTGGCGCAGGTGGTGCCCCTGCGCGGTCGGGACGAATGGCCGTCCAGGGTGGACCACCGCACGATCCCCGACCAGTACGGAGCCGCCGAGAACCGCCGCATGGTCGTGCTGCGGGTGCAGGTGTTCGCCGATGCCCGCGAGGTCGCCGAGTACCTCATCGCCCAGATCCCCGTGCTGCTCGATCTCACCAGCGCGGACACCGAGGTCGCCAAGCGCATCCTCGACTTCAGCAGCGGTGTCGTCTTCGGACTCGGCAGCGGCATGCACCGCGTCGACCGCAACGTCTTCCTGCTCGCCCCGGCCGGCACCGAGGTCGAGGGCGCCGCGGACGAGAACGCCGAGGACCTGGAGGCGGGGGCGGTCCCCCGTTCGTAGGAAGGTCGTTCAGCCGTAACGGTTCGGCGTACGGGCGGCTGCGTACGGTCCGGGCATGACCACCACCGGCGGCACCGCCCCCGACCGCACGTACCGCCCGCAGGCCCGGCCGTCCGGGTTCGTCCCCGCGCAGGGCCGCACCCGCGGCCCCGACCGGATCGTGAGGGCCGCCGTCCCGGCCCCTGCCCTCACCCCCGCCCGGCCCTTCGTCACCGAACTGCGGCTCTCCGCCTTCGGACCGCACCGCGGCACCCTGCTGCCGCTCGGCCCCGCCACCCTGCTGCGCGGGCCGAGCGGCAGCGGCAAGACCACCGCCCTGGCCGCCTACGAGGCACTGGCGCGGCTCGCCTCCGGCGCGGGTCTCGCCGAGGCCTTCTCGGACGCCGCGGACCACGTCCCCGAACGCTCCCGGCCCGACCGGCAGGGGCGGCGCGGCTTCCGCATCGGATGCACGGTCGACGGCCCGGCCGGACCCGTCGCCCTCGACCTCGCCGTCCAGGTCGAACCCGCCCTGCGCATCGCCGGCGAACGCCTCACCAGCCGGGGCCGCACCCTCCTCGCCACCGCGCTCCGCGACCCCGGACGCGGCACCGTGCACGCCGAATGGCACACCGCCGGCAGCACGAAGGTCACCCGCGCCCCGCTCCCCGACGACCTCCTCGCCACCGCCCTCCTCCCGCTCCGCGTCGCCGGGCGGACCCCGGGCCAGCGCGATGTCCTCGCCGCCGCCGAACAGGTCGTCGTCGGACTCCGCTCGGTCTTCCCCTGCGACCCGCGACCGCGCCGGATGCGCGAACCCGCACCGATCGGCGCGAGCCCCGGCCGACTGCACGGGGACTGCCGCAACCTCGCCGAAGTGCTGCACCGCACCGCCACCGAATGCCCCCGCCGGCACGCCCGGCTCGCCGCGTTCGCCGCCGCCGGCTGCGCGGGCCCGGTCACCGGTCTCGGTTTACGGGAGTCGGTGGACGGCTCCCTCGTCCAGGCCGTCCTGGAGCGCACCGCCCGCGGGACGGCCCCCGCCACCCCGTTCGGCCGCCTCGGCGACGGCGAACTGCGCTATCTCGCCCTCGGGCTCGTCCTGCTCACCGGGCCCGCGGTGCTCACGGTCGACCCGGTCGACGAGGTCCCGCAGGCCATGCAGACCCTCACCGTGCTCGCCGACGGCCTCGACCGCGGACTCGACGCCCGGCAGGTGCGCGCCCTGCTCGCCCTCGCCGGGGAGATCTGCGGGTCCGGCCATCTGCGCCTCGTGGCGACGGCTTCGGCGACAGCTTCGGGTTCGGCTTCGGAGGCACCGGTGGGGCCGGAGGTGCCGGGGGTGACGGTGGTAGACCTGGGGCGTGACCGAACATGATGTGCCCGGACTGCAGCGCCGCCTCGCGGAGTTCGCCGCCGCCCGCGACTGGCAGCCGTACCACACGCCG
This sequence comes from Streptomyces fradiae, assembly GCF_041270065.1. Classification (NCBI taxonomy): domain Bacteria; kingdom Bacillati; phylum Actinomycetota; class Actinomycetes; order Kitasatosporales; family Streptomycetaceae; genus Streptomyces; species Streptomyces fradiae. The sequence continues at coordinate 6,315,968 of NZ_CP065958.1, forward strand.
AAGAACCTGGCCGCGGCGCTGAGCGTCGAGGCCGCCGAACTCCTGGAGATCTTCCAGTGGTCGACCCCCGAGGAGGCCGCCCGGGTGATGACCGACCCGGACAGCGCGCACCGGGTCCGCGACGAGGTCGCCGACGTCCTCGCCTATCTGCTGCAGTTCTGCGAGGTGTTGGGGATCGATCCGCTGGAGGCCCTCTCGGCCAAGATCGACCGCAACGAACTCCGCTTCCCGCCGCGCCGGGGCCCGTCAGGGCCCGCCGGCGGGACCGATCGTCACTCTTCGGAGTGATCGAGTTTTCCCCAACGAGATTCCTGTCCACAGATTTCCGAATTCCCCTGGTGTTTGGGCTCAGGCCGCCTCACGCTGGGTAATGGAATGAATGAGCGGTAAGTCCGGGGAACGGGGGCGGCGTTGATGGAAGCGGAGAGGTTGATCGCGACGGGGCGGCACGCGCTGGCCGAAAGCCGGGTGGCGCTGGACATCGTGGCGGAGGCCTGGCAGGCCCAGACCCTCGCCCAGGCGATAGGGAGTCATCTCGCGCTCTGCGGGCCGATGGAGCTGCGGAGCGAGGCGCGGGGACTGAGCGAGATAGGGGGCGGACGCGGAGCCGTGGGGCCGCCGCGCGCCGCGCAGCTCACCACCCTCGGGGACGTCCGCGCGGCCCTGACCGCGCTCGGCGCGCTCCTGGGCGAGGTCGGCATCGCCCTGGTCGGCGTGGCCTGCGCCACCGACGAGGAGGGGCTCTACTGGCAGTGCATCGAGGCCATCGACGCGGCCGACGAGGCGGGCGACCGGGTCCGCGCCATGCTCCGCCGCCTCGCCATACGGGAGCGCGAGCGTGAGCGGGACCGCCCGCCCGACCCGGCCCGCGGCCGGGCGGGCCCGGGCCCGCGCTGAGCGCCCCCGGCCGTCAGGCCGGCGTGTCCTCGGGCCGGCCGGCCGAGGACTGGAGGTCGGCGTCGAGTTGGGAGAGGTCGGCGGTCAGCGCCGCCATCAGTTCCTCCATCTGCTGCAGCAGCCCCTTCGGGGCGCCACCCGACGGCCCCTGCGACGGCAGGGGCTGCTCCGGCGCGGCTTCCTGGGACATGGCGGCCTCCTCGGCCCGGGGCCCCTCCCTACGGAGAGGGCCACAAGAGAGCGACGCACCGGCAACCTCCGCCGGCACGCGGGCCGGGCGGTCCGGCTCCGCCCGAGCCAACGACGCCCGCCCGGCCCCGGTCACTGGCCCGGCCGGACGCCGCCCGTCAGGTGGACGGATATTCACCCGACCGTGCCGGCGGAGATCATCCGCTGACGAATCGGTTGACGGGGAGGGGAGGAGGGGGAGGGGAGGAGGGAGGGGGAGGGGCCCCGGCGGGGCCCGGGAGGTACCGTGCTGGTGGGGGCCGCGGTCCGGGCGGTTCCCGAGCTGGGACGACGCTGCTGGGGTGAGCCGATGAGACCCGAACGCACGCTGGCCGCCGCCCTCGCCGAGGGCACGCTCGTCCTCGACGGCGGGCTCTCCAACCAGCTGGAGGCGCAGGGCTGCGACCTGTCCGACGCGCTGTGGTCGGCGCGGCTGCTCGCCGACGCGCCGCAGCAGATCGAGGCGGCGCACGCGGCCTATGTACGGGCCGGGGCCCAGGTGCTCATCACCGCCAGCTACCAGGCCACCTTCGAGGGCTTCGCCCGGCGCGGCCTCGGGCACGCCGAGACGGTGCGGCTGCTCGAACGCAGCGTCGCCCTCGCCCGGGAGGCGGGCGCGCGGACGGACCGTGAGGTGTGGGTGGCGGCCTCCGTCGGGCCGTACGGGGCGATGCTCGCCGACGGCAGCGAGTACCGCGGGCGGTACGGGCTCTCGGTCGCCGAACTGGAGCGCTTCCACCGCCCCCGCGTCGAGGTCCTCGCCGAGGCCGGGGCCGACCTGCTGGCCCTGGAGACGGTGCCGGACGTCGACGAGGCCGAGGCCCTGCTGCGGGCCGCCGGCCGGTGCGGGGTGCCCGTGTGGCTCTCGTACACGGTCAGTGGGGTGCACACCCGGGCCGGGCAGCGCCTGGAGACCGCCTTCGGTCTCGCCGAGGGGCTCGACCAGGTGGTGGCGGTCGGCGTGAACTGCTGCGACCCGGACGACGCCGGGCCCGCCGCGGAGATCGCCGCCGCGGTGACCGGCAAGCCGGTGGTCGTCTACCCCAACAGCGGCGAGCGCTGGGACGCCGGCACCCGCCGCTGGCACGGCGGCGCCACCTTCACCACCGCCACGACCTCCGCCTGGCGCGCCGCCGGCGCCCGCCTCGTCGGCGGCTGCTGCCGGGTCGGCCCCACCGCGATCGCCGCCCTGGCCGCCGAACTCGCGACGGAGCGGTAGCGGGGACAGCGGGGACGGGGACAGCGGGGACGGGGACCCGGCGGGCACGAAATACGTTGTGACGGGGCGGCGCGAAAGGTCATCCTTGAACGCATGTTCCTGACGATCAGCACCACCGGCACCGCCGAGAAACCCGCCACTGACCTGGGCTTTCTACTGCACAAGCATCCCGGGAAGGCGCAGTCCTTCTCGACCTCGCACGGCACCGCGCACGTCCTCTACCCCGAGGCCGGCGCGGAGCGGTGCACGGCCGCGCTGCTGCTCGACGTGGACCCCGTGGCGCTGGTGCGCCGCGGCAAGGGCAAGGGCCGGGGCGGCGCCCCGGACGCGGCACTCGCGCAGTACGTGAACGACCGCCCGTACGCCGCCTCCTCGCTGCTCGCCGTCGCGCTCGCCAAGGTCTTCAAGAGCGCCCTGCACGGCAGCTGCGCCGCCCTGCCGGAGCGGGCCGCCGAACCGCTGCCGCTGCTCATCGAGGTGCCGGCGCTGCCCGCCCGGGGCGGCGCGGAGCTGGTGACCCGGCTGTTCGGGCCGCTCGGCTGGACGCGCGTGACCGCCGAACCGGTCACGCTCGACCCGGAGTTCCCGGCCTGGGGCGACTCCCGCTACGTACGGCTCGTCCTGGAGGGCGAGCTGCGGCTCGCCGACGCCCTCAACCAGCTGTACGTGCTGCTCCCGGTGCTCGACGACGCCAAGCACTACTGGGTCGCGCCGGACGAGGTGGACAAGCTGCTGCGCGCCGGTGACGGCTGGCTCGCCGACCACCCCGACCGCGCCCTCATCACCAGCCGCTATCTGTCCCGCCGTTGGGGTCTGACCCGGGCGGCGACGGAACGTCTGGAGCTGGTCCGGCTCGCCGAGGCGGACGGCCTGGACGTCGAGGACGTCGACAACGCGGTCGACGAGACCACCGACACCGAAGAGAAGCCCGTGCCGCTCGCCGAGCAGCGCCGCGAGGCGATCCTCGGCGCGCTGCGCGCCGCCGACGCCGCCCGCGTGCTCGACCTCGGCTGCGGCCAGGGCCAGCTGGTGCAGGCGCTGCTCAAGGACGTGCGGTTCACCGAGGTCGTCGGAGTGGACGTGTCCGCCCGCGCCCTCTCGGTCGCCGCGCGCCGACTGCGCCTGGAGCGGATGGGCGAGCGGCAGGCCGCCCGCGTGAAGCTGCTCCAGGGCTCCCTCACGTACACCGACAAGCGCCTGACCGGCTACGACGCGGCCGTGCTCAGCGAGGTGATCGAGCACCTCGACCTGCCCCGGCTGCCGGCCCTCGAATACGCGGTGTTCGGCGCCGCCCGGCCCCGCACGGTGGTCGTGACCACCCCGAACGTCGAGTACAACGTGCGCTGGGAGTCGCTGCCCGCCGGGCACGTCCGGCACAGCGACCACCGCTTCGAGTGGAACCGGGCCGAGTTCCGGGAATGGGCGGCGGCGGTGGGGGAGCGGTACGGCTACGAGGTCGCGCTCCTGCCCGTGGGCCCGGACGACCCCGAGGTCGGCCCGCCCACGCAGATGGCCACCTTCACCCGTAACGACAACGACAACACCACTCGCAACGCCGACATCACGAAGGAGGAGGCATGACCGACGACGACACCACCACCAGCACCACCCCGAAGACCGGGCGCGTCCTGCCCGTCACCGATCTCTCCCTCGTGGTCCTGGTCGGAGCGACCGGCTCCGGCAAGTCGACCTTCGCGCGGCGCCACTTCAAGCCGACCGAGATCGTCTCCTCCGACTTCTGCCGCGGGCTCGTCGCCGACGACGAGAACGACCAGAGCGCCAGCAAGGACGCCTTCGACGTCCTCCACTACATCGCCGGGAAGCGGCTCGCCGCCGGACGCCTGACCGTCGTCGACGCCACCAATGTGCAGCGCGAGGCGCGCCGGCAGCTCGTGCAGCTCGCCCGCGAGCACGACGTGCTGCCGATCGCGATCGTCCTCGACCTGCCCGAGGACGTCTGCGCCGCGCGCAACGCGGCCCGCCCCGACCGCGCGGACATGCCCGGACACGTCATCCAGCGGCACCGCCGCGAGCTGCGCCGCTCGCTGAAGGGCCTGGAGCGCGAGGGCTTCCGCAAGGTGCACGTGCTGCGCAGCGTGGCGGAGGTGGACGCGGCCGAGGTCGTCCTGGAGAAGCGGTTCAACGATCTGCGGCACCTCACCGGCCCGTTCGACATCATCGGCGACGTGCACGGCTGCCGCTCCGAGCTGGAGACGCTGCTCGCGAAGCTGGGATACGTGGACGGGCACCACCCGGAGGGCCGGACCGCCGTCTTCGTCGGCGACCTGGTCGACCGCGGCCCCGACAGCCCGGGCGTGCTGCGCCGTGTGATGGGCATGGTGGCGGCCGGGGACGCGCTGTGCGTGCCCGGAAACCACGAGAACAAGCTCGGGCGCTGGCTGCACGGCCGCAAGGTGCAGCAGACGCACGGACTCGCCGAGACGATCGAGCAGCTGGAGCGCGAGCCGGCGGAGTTCCGGGCCGAGGTCGCGGCCTTCGTCGACGGCCTGGTCAGCCACTACGTCCTCGACGGGGGCCGGCTGGTGGTCTGTCACGCCGGTCTGCCGGAGAAGTACCACGGCCGGACCTCGGGGCGGGTGCGCTCGCACGCGCTGTACGGGGACACCACCGGCGAGACCGACGAGTTCGGGCTGCCGGTGCGCTACCCGTGGGCCGAGGACTACCGGGGCCGGGCGACCGTGGTCTACGGCCACACCCCGGTGCCGAACACCTCGTGGATCAACAACACCCTCTGCCTCGACACGGGTGCCGTGTTCGGCGGGAAGATGACCGCGCTGCGCTGGCCGGAGCGCGAGCTCGTCGACGTACCGGCGGAGCGGGTCTGGTACGAGCCGGCCAAGCCGCTCGCGCCCGAGGCGCCCGGCGGGCACCAGGGCCGGCCGCTGGACCTCGCCGACGTGCACGGACGCCGGATCGTGGAGACCCGCCTGATGGGCAATGTCGCCGTTCGGGAGGAGAACGCGGCGGCGGCCCTGGAGGTCATGAGCCGTTTCGCCGTCGACCCGCGGCTGCTCGCCTACCTCCCGCCGACCATGGCGCCGACCGCCACCTCGAAGGTGGACGGCTACCTGGAGCACCCGGCGGAGGCGTTCGCGCAGTACGCGGCCGACGGGGTCGGACGGGTCGTGTGCGAGGAGAAGCACATGGGGTCGCGGGCCGTCGTCCTCGTCTGCAAGGACGCGGCGGTGGCGGCGGAACGATTCGGCGTGGCCGCCGGCGCCGGGGTGACCGGCGTCGTGCACACCCGCACCGGCCGGCCCTTCTTCGACGACCGGGCGACCACCGAGCAGGTGCTCGCGCGGCTGCGGGCGGCGATCGGTGCCGCCGGGCTGTGGGAGGAGCTCGACACCGACTGGCTGCTGCTCGACGGCGAGCTGATGCCGTGGTCCCTGAAGTCGGCCGGTCTGCTCCGCTCGCAGTACGCGGCGGTCGGCGCCGCCTCCCGGGTGGTCTTCCCCGGCGCGCTGGGGGCGCTCGAACAGGCGGCCGCACGCGGGGTGCCGGGCGTGGACGCGCTGCTCGGCCGGCAGCGGGAGCGGGCGGCGGACGCGGCGGCGTTCACCGACGCGTACCGGCGCTACTGCTGGCCGACCGAGGGCCTGGAGGGCGTGCGGTTCGCGCCGTTCCAGGTGCTCGCGGCGCAGGGGCGCTCGCTGGCCGCCGTACCCCACGACGAGCAGCTGGCCTGGCTCGACCTGCTGGTCGAGCACGACCCGACCGGACTGCTCCAGGTCACCCGGCGGCTCGTGGTCGACCCGGCCGACGAGGCCTCCGTACGGGCCGGAGTCGACTGGTGGCTGGAGCTGACCGCGGCCGGCGGCGAGGGCATGGTCGTCAAGCCGCTCGCGGCCGTCGCCACCGGTAAGGACGGGCGGCCGGTGCAGCCGGGCGTCAAGGTCCGCGGCCGGGAGTACCTGCGGATCATCTACGGCCCGGAGTACACCCGTCCGGACAACCTGGAGCGGCTGCGGAACCGGTTCCTCGGCCACAAGCGCTCGCTCGCCCTGCGCGAGTACGCGCTCGGCCTGGAGGCGCTCGACCGGCTGGCCGCAGGGGAGCCGCTGTGGCGGGTCCACGAGGCCGTGTTCGCGGTCCTCGCCCTGGAGTCGGAGCCGGTCGACCCGCGGCTCTGAGCCGACTGAGCGCAGCCGCCGCGGACCCCTTCGTTCCGAAGGGGTCCGCGGCCGGTCACAGGCAGGACACAGGGGGCGCAAGGGGGCGGAAATCAGCGCTCCCTTGCGCCCCTCGTGTCCGCCCCCACCCGCGTTGACGTGATTCTTCGGGTGGGCCTAGCGTTCTTCACCCCACGGAGTGACGCAGCGTCAACAATGTGACTCTGGTTGCTCGTTGATGTGGGAACAAGCACGCGAATGCGCGAAGTCGTGCGGGGGTGTGAGCGACCGTTGAGTCTTTTCGGCCAGGACCGGTCCTTCCTGCACGCCCTCCCCGCGGCCGACCGCCGCGCGCTGCTCGCGGAGGGCGCCCCGCGCACCTACGAACCCGGTGACGTGATGATCCGGGAGCGGGACACCACCGCGTTCGTCCTCGCCCTGCTCTCCGGCTGGTCGGTCGTCTCGGTCGGCACCGAACGCGGCGCCCGGCTGATCCTGGCGCTGCGCGGGGCCGGCGAGGTGGTCGGCGACCTCGCCGCCGTCGACCGCCGGCCGCGCAGCGCCACCGTCACCGCGCTCGGCCGGGTCGAGGCCGTCGCGATCTCCGGCGACCGGTTCCGGCGCTTCCTCGCCGCCCGGCCGCACGCCACCTCGCTGATCATGCGCCAGCTCGCCACCCGACTGCGCAGCGCCGACGTCGAGCGCCGCTCGCTGGCCTCCGAAACCGTCCTCCAGCGGCTCGCCGCCCGGCTCGTGGAACTCGCCGAACGGGCGGGCCGGCGCGCCGAGTCCGGCACCGTACTCGAACTGCCGCTGCCCCAGCACGATCTGGCGGCGGCCATCGGGGCGACCCGCGAAGCCGTGGCCAAGGCGCTGCGGCTGCTGCGCGAGCAAGGGGTCGTCCGCACCGCCCAACGCACCGTGGTCGTCGTCGACATGCCCCTGCTCGTGCTGCTCGCGCAGGGGCGCGCACACCCCGGCGCACATTCGTCGGACAAACAACCCCCGGCTGTGTAAACGGCTACATCGCCCTGGTGCGAAAGCCGCCACGCTGGACCCGTGACCACCACCAAGGCCAGGGCGCGGGGCGGCAAGGGCCCTTGACCTCCGCACGACGGAACCGCCTGAACGACATCAGAGGAGTCCGAGTGACCAGTACGGGAGCCAGCACGGGAGCGGATGTGGGGGCGAGCGCGGGTGCCCTCCACCGGCTCGTCGTCTTCGGGGACGTCGTCGGCTCCGGGCGCCTCGGCATGGACGAGAAACGGCTCGTCCGGGCCGCCATGTATGAGGCCTTCGGAGAGGCGTACGCCTCCGTCGGCGTCGAGCCCGGCACCGTGCACCAGGAGGACCGCGGCGACGGCATCCTCGCCGCGCTCCGCCCGGACGTGCCCCCGGCCCTCATGGTCGGACGCTGGATCGCCACCCTGCACGCCGTCCTGCGCGCGTACAACGCCCTCCACGGCGGCGGGGGAGCGGGCAGCGGCGGTGGGGGCGGCGGTGGGGGCCGGAGGCTGCGGCTGCGGGTCGGCATGAACGCCGGGCTCGTCCTCGACGACGGACGCGGCCTGGTCGGGCGGGCCGTGGACCTGGCCTGCCGGCTGTGCGACAGCGTGCCCGCCCGCCAGGTGATGACGGAGGCCCCGGAGGTCGATCTGCTGATCGTCGTCTCGGACTCGCTCTACCGGAACGTGGTGATCGAGGGCGGCCGTTTCGTCGAGCCGGACCGCTACCGGCGGGCCCCGGTGGTCGCCAAGGAGACCCACGAGGACGCCTGGTTCCACGTGCCCGGCCTGCCCGAGCCGCCCGCCCTGGCCGGCGCCCCGCGCGCCGCCGGGCCGGGGCCGCGGCCGGACGGGTCACCACAGACCGGCGGTGGGCCGTCGCGGGGGGACGGCTCACCGCCCGGCACCGCCGAGCCCAGGCCCAAGGCCCCGGCTGGAAGCAGGACGTTCACGGCGGGGCGCGACATCCAGGTGATCGAGGCCACCACGATCCACGGCCCGATCACCGGCATCCGCAACGAGACGCGGGACGGGACGAGGGACGGGGAGCCGGGCGGGTCCTCGCGCCCGGGGGCTCGCGGCGGGGGCTCGCGCGGGCGAACGGGCGACGACGTGCCGGAGGAGGAGTGGGAGCCGGACTGGGACGACGAGGACCCGGACGCCGACGACTCGTATGCCGGCGTCCCCGAGGAGCGGCGCGAGCACACGTACGGCGAGGGCGACGGCCATCCGGACGGCGGGCGGGAGGAGCGGGCATGAGCGACGACGACCTCGACCACGGCGGCGGTGCGGCGCCCGACGCGGAGCCCAAGGCCGACGAGGCCCAGGGAGGCACCCCTGGGACGCCGTCGACGACCGGCGACGGCCCGTCCGGCGACGCGGCCCGGGAGCCCAACCCCTTCGACCGGGCCGACCGCAGCCCGCTCGGCGGCGCGGGCACCACCGGCGGCGCCGGGACCGCGCGCGCCGCGCGCCGCTCCCTCGGGCAGGGCTCGCCGGGCGACCACCGGACGGCCGCCGGCCGCGATGCCCACGTCCACTACGGCGACCGGTACGAGCTGCTGCTCGGCGACCGTCCGCACTTCGTGCAGGGCGCGGTCCCGGCCGAGACCCTGGACCATCTCGACGACGTGTACTGCGAGACGGACGGCTACCAGCGCATGAAGGACCGGCTGCGCAGCCACCGGGTCCTGGTCCTTTGCGGCGAGCCGGGCAGCGGCCGCACCGCCACCGCCCTCGCGCTGCTCGCCGAGCAGACCGGGCGGCGGGTCCACCGGCTCGACCCCCGGCACGGGGTCGACGAGATCACCGCCGACGCCCTCCACGAGAAGTCCGGCCACCTCCTCGAACACCGCCCCGACGACATCCGTGCCGAGGACGGGCGCCGGCGCGCCCGGGGCGAGCGCGGCGAACCGGCCCCGCGCCCTCCGGTGCGCCTGTCCGAGCTGCACCTCGACCGCTTCGCCGACCTGCTCCGCGGTGTCGACGGCTACGCGGTGGTCGTCCTCGGCAACGGCGACCTGGCCGACCGGCTGCTGCGCGGCCGGTACGGGATGTACTGCGCGCCGCCGCCCGCCGCCGACGTCCTCCACCGCCATCTGCGGCTGCTGCTGCGCGGCGCGCCGGAGGAGGCCACGGCCGAGGCCCGGGCCCTCGCGGTCCGCGCCGACGTCGTCGACGCCCTCGGCCTGGAGGAGCTGCGGCCGCGCGAGGCCGCCCGGCTCGCCGACCACCTCGCCGGACACCGGCGCGGCTCCCTGACCGACGAGCAACTCCTCGCGGAGTGCGCCTCCTTCGTACGGGCCCAGGCCCGCGACTGGTTCGCGGGCGCCGACCGGCCCGGCACCTTGCCCGAGGCCCTGCCGCTGCTCAACGCCGCCGCCTTCCGGATCGCCGTGGCCGTCTTCGACGGCTCCGCCTACAGCATCGCCACCGAGGCCGCCGAGCTCCTCGCCTGGGAGCTCGCCGTCACCCTCGACCCCGAACACCCGGCGGGACGGCGCCTGTTCGGCACCCACGCCGAGCACCGGCCGGTGCTCGCCCGGTCCGTCCTGGAGGACGGCGAGCTCGACCTCGGCCGGGCCAAGGTGCCGGTCCGCGCCGTCCGCTTCCAGGGCACGGCGCTCGCCACCGCCGTCCTCGCCGAGGTCTGGCACGGGTACCACAACGTGCGCGGACCGGTCGCCCGCTGGCTGCGCGGCCTCTGCGACGACCCCCGCCCCGAGGTGTGGGTACGGGCCTCCATCGCGGCCGGGGTGCTCTGCTCCTGGGACTGGATCCACGGCTACCACGAGCTGGTCGCGCCGCTCGCCGGCACCGACGACCCGGTGGCCCGGATGGCGGCGGCGACCGCCCTCGCCGAGGCGGCCCGCGACCCCGAGGTGCGGCCCGCCGTCGCCGCCACCCTCAAGGACTGGGCCGCCTCGGACGACCCGCAGCTGCGCGACACCGCGCTGCTCACCCACGGCTACGAGTACGCGGCCGGCGGCCTGCGCCGCTCGCTCGACGCTGTCGCCCGCGTCGTCCGCGAGCAGGAGCCGACCGACTTCGACGTCCTTGTGCCCGCCTCGTTCAGCGTCACCCGGCTGCTCGCCTCCGGCGACCCCGAGCCGGTCCTTCGCCGGATGCGGCGCTGGCTCACCGACGGGCGGCAGAACCTGGCCAACCTGGTGCACCTGACCGTGATCCGCAGCCTCACCACCCGCACCACCTATCTGTGGGGCCTGCGGGACGTCCCCGAACTCGACGAGCACGCCGCCCGGCCCCTGATGGTCGCGCTGCTCGCGACCCGGCCCGACCTCGCCCCGGTGCTCGGCGGGCTGCTGCGGCACAGCCTCGTCACCGCGCGGGCCGGCGAGGCCGCCCTCGACGGCCTGGGCAGCCTGCTGCGCCGCGCCGCCAAGGACCCCACCGCCCTCGACCTCGTCTGCGGGCTGCTGCCCCTGATCTCCGTCGAGCGCCGCGACCGGGACCGGCTCCGCGGGCTTCTCAACGACCTGGTACGGGACCGGGACCGGCCCCTGGACAAGAGCGCGGCGCGTCGCATGTGGGACGCCGTCGCGGAAGGAGCGCACCGATGAACGGGCCGCACGAGGAGGGGCAGGTCCGCCGCGAGCCGGACGGCCTGCGCGAGCGCCGCGAGCGGCGGGCGGACCCCGCCCAGGAGCGGAAGTCGCCGGGCCCCGCGGCGGGCGGAGCCGAGGCCGGGGACGGCGCGGGCACCGGGCCGCTCGGACCGCTGCTGCGCGAGAGCGCGCCCCCGTACCGCCGCACCAGCGGACAGATCGCGGCGGTCCTGCTCTACCGCAACGGCGGGCACCGGATCGTGTGGCCGGACCGGACGGACGACGTCGACAAGCCGCTGCTCCGCCCCCCGTACACCGTCTTCGAGGTGCAACTGGGCCGCAACATCACCGAGTTCGCGCTGCGGTTGCCCGCCGCCGGCGACGGCTCCTGGTTCGACGTCCGGGTCCGGATCCAGTGGACGGTCGAGGACCCCTACCTCGTGGTCCGCGAACAGGCGTGGAACGTGGCCGAGCTGCTGCACGACGACCTGCTCGACGGGCTGCGCTCGCTGTCCCGCCGCTTCCGGCTCACCGAGGCCCAGCGCGCCGACGAGGCCGTCCGGGACGAACTGGCCTCCGGCCGGCTCGTCATCGGCCGGGACATCGGACTGCGCACCCAGGTCTACGTCTTCTTCGACCTGGCCGAGCAGACCAGGATCGAGGTGGCCCGGGGCGACCAGGCCGGGGTCGCCAGCGGCTCCGACGCCCGGGTCGCCGAGCGCGAACTGCGCCAGGAGGCGTGGGACCGCAAGCGGATCGAGGCCCGCGCCGAGGCGCTGATGGCCGTCTTCCGGAGCGGCGACCTGGCCCAGATCGCCCACCACATGGCGAGCAACCCCGATCGGGAGTGGGAGATCCGCACCCAGCTCCAGCGCGAGAAGCGCGAGGGCCAGGCCGACCTGCTCACCGTCTTCACCAAGCTCCTCGACGCGGGCGTGCTCGAACGCCACGAGATCGACGAGCAGGCCTTCCAGGTCCTGCAGCATCTGCGCGGCTCCACCGGCGCCATCCTCGGCGGCGTCGCCTCCCAGGTCCTGGACGGCGACCGGGGCTCCGGCCGGCGCGCCCTGGAGCCCGCCCGGCCCGAGCCCGCCGCGCCCCACTGGGACGACGAGCCCGCACCGGAGGCGGCGCCCCAGGACCGGCGGATCTACGAACCGACCGACGTCCGGCCCGCGTCCGCGTCCGGGCCCGATCCGTACGACGACCCGTACGACGCCCGCGACCGCCACGACGCTCCCCGCTCCCAGCCGAGCGACGCGTTCGACGACTGGGACGACGAATGAGCACCCCGACCGGGGGCACCGCCCCCAGGCCCGTGCCCGCACCCACGCCTGCTCCGGCCCGGGCGGCCCGTCCCGCCGAGGCGCCCGAGCCCGGCGAACTGCGGCGGATGGCCGAGCAGTTGCTCACCACCGTGCGCGAGGACATCGGACGCGCCGACACCAAGGCGGCGATCCTGCTGTCCGGCGCGCTCGCCTTCCTCGCGATCGTCTTCTCCCGCGACCACGGCCCGCTGCCCGGCGGCGCCGGCCGCGTCCTGCTCGTCGCCGCCGGAGCGCTGTGGACCGCCGGCGTGCTGATGCTCGTCTCCGTCGTGCTGCCCCGCACCCGGCCCGGCGCCGAACGCACCCTGCTCCGCACGCTCGTCTCCGGCACCTCGGCGGACGCCCTGCGCACCCGCCTGGAGGCCGCAGGACCGGACGCCACCGGCTGGCTTCTGGACCAGGCGAGCGTCCACGGCCTCGTCCTCGCCGCCAAGTACCGATGGCTGCGGCTGGGCGTCGCCGCCCTCGTGCTCGGCGCCCTCCTGGCCCTCCTCAGCGAACTGTGGTGACACGCCCATGAAGGTGACCGTGCAGTCGAAGCCGTGGCGCACCCCGCCGCAGAACCACCGCCCGAGCGCCCGCCCGAGCGCCCGGCTCGGACAGGCCGTCGGGCGGAGCCTCAGGACCGGCGGGACGCTGCTCGCCGCCGCGCTGCTCGTCGTCGCCGGGCCGCTCGCCGGCCCGGCCGGCGCCGTGCCCGCCGCGCGCGCGGCGGCGGCCGACCCCGCCGAGGGCGCCGACCCGATCGACTTCGTCGTCCTCGTCGACCAGTCGGAGAGCCTGGCCGACCAGGACCTGGCCCGGGAGACCGAGGCCGCCGCGCTGATCGGCCAGGGCGAGATCTCCGAACGCTCCCGGGCCGCCGTCATCGGCTTCGGCAGCTCCGAGAAGGCCGGCCAGTCGCCGGTCAACGAGGTCTGCCCGCTCGCCGTCGTCGACGCCGCCGGACGCCAGCGGCTCAGCGACTGCGTCAAGCAGCTCAACCGCCGCGACCGGGCCCGGCTCGGCCCCGGCACCGACTTCCCGGCCGCCGTCCGACAGGCCGTCACCCGGCTCACCGAGAACGGCGGCACGGCCGCCGGCGGCCCGGCCAAGACCCCCAAGGTGGTCTTCCTGCTGACCGACGGCCGGCTCGACGTCAGCGACAGCCCCGAGTACGGCACCGACGCGCCCAGTCGCCAGTCCAACGGCGAGAAGCGGCTGGCCGAGGAGCTGGCCCGGGCCCGCGCGGCCGGGGTGCAGATCTGGCCGCTGGGCTTCGGCGGCGAGATCGACCGGGCGGCGCTCACCGCGATGGCCCAGGGCGGCTACCGCGGCGCCTGCTCCGACGTGCCCGGCTCCGCGCCCCGGATGCGGGTGGTCGCCGGCTCCGGCCAGATCGACAAGGCGCTCCAGGAGACCTTCGCCGCCGCCCGCTGCGCCAGCATCGTGGACGGCACCGCCGGCAAGCCGCCCGCCGACCTGTTCGTGACCATCCCGCCGATCGCCACCGACGGCTCCCTCACCGTGGCCAAGCACGACCCGAAGGTGCGGGTCACCTACTTCGACCCGCGGAACCGGCCGGTGCCCACCCGTGGCGACTTCGACGGCTCGGCCTTCGAGGTCAGCGGCGCCGACGGGCCGGTCGAGGCGCTGCGCGTGCGCAACCCGCTGCCCGGCCGCTGGCGGGTGCACATCGAGGCCCCCGAGGGGCACCGGGACCGCGAGGTCGCCGTACGGGCCATCTGGCAGGGCAGGCTGCGGTCCGCCGTGGTCCTCGACCCGGTCGCACCGCGGGCCGGCCAGGAGGCCGTGGTCGAGGTGCGGATGCAGACCCGGCGCGGCGTCGTCATCACCGACCCGCGCCAGCTGCGGGGCGTCACCGTGAGCGCCCGGATCACCGGCGACGGCGGCTTCGCCCCGGTCACCGTCCGCCTCGCCGACGACGGAAAGGCACCCGACCGCACGGCCGGGGACGTCCGCTTCACCGGCCGGCTCACCGTGCCGGCCACCGCCACCGGCGACCTGGAGATCGTCGCGGACATGGCCGCGCCGGGCGTCACCTCCGACCGGCGCCCCTTCCACACCACCGTCACCCAGGGCACCCCGCTCCTGGAGGCCCAGGTCTCGGTCGACCGGGTCACTGTGCACCCCGGCGACACCGTGCACGGCTGGGTCGACCTCACCAACCACGACAGCGTCCCGCACACCCTCCGCCTCGCCCTGGAGGACGAACCGGGCGGAACGGGATCCAACTCCGGGCCGGGTTCCGGGCTTAGGCTCGCCCCGGCGACCGTCGTCGCCCAGCCCGGCCCGGCGACCCGAGCCGAGTTCACCCTCACCGTCGGCAAGGACGCCCCGCTCGGCGCGCTCGGCGGCCGGCTCGTCGTCCTGGACACCGGGCGCGGCGACAGCAAGCTCGACGCCGTCTTCCTGGACGTCCGCGTCGAGGCGCCCCCCACCTGGTGGGACCGCTGGTGGCCGTATGCCGTCGGCGGCGCGATCGCGCTCGCCCTGCTCGCCGCCGTCGCCGCCGTCCGCATCGCCGTCGGCCGGCGGACGAAGGACCTGACCGGGGTGCGGATCGAACTCCTCAGGGACGGGGTCGTCCTGCACACGCTGGTCGTGCACGCCGGACAGAGCCCGGGCGGGGAGTACGAGTTCGGCATCGACCAGCCGCGCGGCGCCGCCCCCACCCTGCGGCGCGGCTCCCGGGGCGGCGGCGCGCACCGGCTGCGCCGGACCGGCGCGGGCGAGCTGCTGTTCCGCCCGCACCGGGGCCGGGAGGCGCCGATCCGCGCCGGCCGGCCGGTCGCCGTGGACGAGTGCGAGCTGGTCGTACGGGACCGCCGGCCGGCGGCCCGCGGCCGCATACCGGCCGCCGGCCGGCTGCTCCCCGGCGCCCGCCGCGGCGGTACGGGCCGGGCCGGGGGGGGGGGGGCCCCGGGGGCGCCCCGCCCGCCCCCGCGGCTCCGCCCCGGCCGGGGACGCCCGGCCGCCCACCACGGGCGGCCCGCACGGCCCCGGACCCGACGCCCCGAACGCGCCCACCACGACGCCTGCCTGGGACCCGGACTTCTGACCGGCGAGACCGCCACCGGACCGGCGCACCGGACCCGGACCCACGCCCGACACCCACGACCGACGCCCCACGCACGTACGAACGAAAGGTCCTCAGGGGCCCCAGGGGAGACGACATGAAGATCTACCAGCCCATGCTGTTCGTGGGCCTCGGCGGCACCGGCGGCCGCATCGGCAGCGAGCTCGAACGCAGCCTGCGCCGCGAGCTGTGCGGCCCCGACGGCACCGAACTCGTCGACGGCGGACGGCGGCTGCCGTTCCAGCTGCCCGACTGCCTGCAGTTCGTGTACGCGGACTTCAGCGAGGCCGAGCTGACCCGCCAGCCCCAGTTCCGGGCCAAGGGCGCCGAGGGCGCCGCGTACTCCCGCACCTCCCGGATGGTCCGCGACCTGCTGCCCACCGACTACGACTCCTCGCCCGAGGTCACCCGCATGCTGCGGGTCGCCCTGCACGAGGAGACCAAGCTGTGGCTGCCGCCGCAGGCCCGGCAGCCGCGCGTCGCGCCGCTGCACAGCGGCGCCGGCCAGCTGCCCACGGTGGGCCGCGCGGCGCTGTTCGCGACCATGCGCTCCGGTCTCGAACCGGTGCTGCGGCAGCTGCGCGAGGCGATCGGCGCGATCGGCAACTCGGCCGGCGACCTCCAGCGGGTCGGCGGCAGCCGGATCCGCGGCTGCGACGTCTTCGTCGCCTTCTCCGTCGCCGGCGGCACCGGCGCCGGCATCTACTACGACTTCCTCCACCTCATCGGCCACGAGTTCCGCAAGGGCAAGGTGCCCGGCGTCAAGATCTATCCGCTGGTCGTCATGCCCTCCGCCTTCCCGCCCGAGGGCGGCGGCGGCCGGGAGGCCGAACTCAACGCCGCCCGCGCCCTCGTGGACCTGTCGCGCCTCGTCGACGACCAGAACGTGCCGGACGCCCTCGACGACGTCGGCGACGTCGAGCAGCGCGGCCGGATCAGCGTCCACTACCCCGTCGACGGGGTCGTCGCGCTGCGCCCCTCCACCGTGCAGACCGCGTTCCTGTTCTCCAAGCCCGCCGTCATCGGCACCGAGGACCTGCGCCGCTCCATCACCGCCATGGTGATGTCCCTGATCGGCACCGAGCTCAGCGAGGAGACCGGCGCCGCCGCCCGCGCCGAGGACGACTACCAGTCCTTCGCGGCCAGCTTCATCAACAAGAGCGTCGAGCGCTCCACCCCGGCCCGCACCGGCATCGGCTACCGCGGCATGTCCACCAGCCTGGCCGCCTCCCTCACCGTGCCCGTCGACGACCTCGCCGAGATCGTCGCCGGCCGGCTGCTCGCCCAGGCCGTCCGCGGCCTCGGCGAGAAGGCCCGCCGCACCACGCCCCAGGACAAGACCCAGGTCCAGGAGCTGTTCACCCGCTCCGGCGTCGGCCCGCTGTGGAGCCGCGAGGCCCCCGACGTGGCGCTGCCCGAGCAGCTCCCCAAGGGCAGGGGCGCGATCACCCAGGAGCTGCGCAACCGGCTCGGCGACATGGAGGACGCCCTGCGCCGCCTGGAGTCGGACCTGTCCCGCGACGTGCCCCGGCTCACCGAGGACTTCAAGCCGGGCACGGCGGTGCGCGAACTCCTCGGCATCGTCAGCCCGTTCCACGTCGAGATGATCCTCAACGGGCACCCCGGCCACCCGGACCGGGTCGCCGCCGCCGGCTTCACCGGCATGCTCGACAACCGGCGCAACGAGGCCGAACGGCCCCCGGACGTGCAGGCCCTCGCCCCCGCCATCCCGCACGTACGGCGCGGCGCCGGCGGCCTCGTACCGGCCCGCTGGAGCGATCCCGACGTGCAGGACGCCCTCGCCCGCCAGGACGCCTGGTACCAGTGGCGGGCCCGGTCGCTGTGGCACCGGGCCTGGCAGGCCGGCGAGGCCCAGTGGCGGCCCGCGCTCACCAAGGTGCTGCACGAGCTCGGCGAGCTCGCCAAGGGGCTGCGCGCCCACGAGCAGGACGAGGGCAAGCTGTTCGCCGACCGGCGCCGCGAGCTCTACCGCGACGACCGTACCGGCGTCTCCTACCTCCTGCCGCCGCAGAACAGCCTGCGCGCCTTCTACGACGACGTCCTCGACCGGCTCGTGCAGAGCGAGGGCCTGCCCGAGAACACCGACGCGGCCGGGCTGCTCGAACGGCTCGTCCGGCCCGAGGAGTGGCGCGGCGCCCTGGACGCGGTGCGCCGCTCGCCCGGCGCCGCCGTCAAGGAGATCAAGCAGGTCGTCGAGCGGCGGGTGAAGCGGCTGTTCGGCGAGGCCAACGACGACCGGTTCGCCCGGCCGCTGCTGCCCTCCATGGGCCTGCTGCTCCGCGCGGCGGCCGGTGACGAGTCCGCCGAGTCGAAGGTCGACGGACGCTGGCTCGACCAGTTCCGGGCCGCGCTCGCCGGGCTCCTGCCGGTCGGCTTCACCCCGGACGGCGGCGGCCCGCTGAAGATCCTCATCGTGCACCCGGCCAGCGAGTCCGACGGCCGGGCCTCCGACTATCTGCGCCAGGAGCTCAACCTGCCGCCGCGCGCCGCCCAGGAGTACCGGGCCGTCGACACCGAGTCCATCACCGTGGTGCTGTTCCGCAGCGGCATGAACCTCACCGACATCTCCGAGGTGCGCTCGGTCCTCACCCTCTGGGCGGAGGCCCGCGACAGCGGCGGCCAGGAGGACTTCCTGCACTGGCGGCAGCGGCTCGGCCACCAGGACGACTGGCTGGTCTCCACCGAGGAGGACCGCCGGCGGATACTGCACCGCCTGCTCTGCACGATGTGGAACGGACACATCCACACCGAGGGCCCGGACGGTTCGCCGCACCGCGTGCGGATCCGGCTCCAGGAGGGCGAGGGCGCGACCATGTCGCTGCGCCTGGAGGACTTCGACGGCGCGCTGTCCAGCTGGGCGGGGCTGCTGCGGGCCTACGAGCGGTGGGCGCTGCTCGACGAGGGGCAGATCATCGAGGAGTTCTGCGGACGCCTGATGCAGGCCCTGCCCAAGGGCCTCGCGCACACCCCGGCGGGCCCCTCGCCGCTCTTCGTCCGCTTCGTCGAGGAGATCGCGCCGCGCCAGCGGCGGCTGCTCGAGGAGATGGCGCAGGAGTACGGGCCCGAGGACGCCGAATGGCTGGCGCCGCTGCGGGACTTCTGGGAGGTCACCTACCCGGCCGCCCTGGACATGCGTTTCGCGGGCGCGGGCCGGCCCACCCGGCCGACCCTCCGCGCGCTGTACGAGCGCCACGCCCCGTCCGCCGCTCCCGCGCCCGACCCGCTGCCGCCCGCTCCCGCGCCCGTACGGGAGACCGAGCAGGGGCCGGTCCGGGAGCCCGTGCGAGAGCCCGTACGGGAGGCCGTGCCCGAGTTCGGAGGCGGCGGCTACCCGTGGGACCAGGAGGACGGTGAGGAGGAGTGAGCACGAGCGTCGTCCCCGGCCGGCCGGCCCCCGGCCACGCCGTCTGCCTCGACCTGCGCGCCGAGGCGTACGACCCGGCCGACCGGTACGCACCCGAGGAGGCGGTCCGCCGCGCCCTCGCCGTCCCGCAGCCCCCCGACGAGCGCCGCTTCCTGGTCGTCGACGACGCCGACCGGCTCGTCGCCCACCAGCTCCTGCACGAGCGCCTCTCCTCCTACGGCCCGGCCCGGGTGGTCTGCCTGGCTGTCGGCGCACCCGGCGAGCGGACCCTGCGCCGCACCCGCACCCCGTGGCCGCCCGACGGCGGAGTGCTGTGGCTGCTCGACGGCTTCCGCGGCCCGGACGCCGCCGCGCTGCGCCCGCTGGTCGACGTGCTCGCCACCCCCGAGGTGTTCGACGCGGTCCTCCGGGCCCTCGCGCGCGTGGCGGGCGGGGTCGCCGTGCCCGCCGCGCGGGTCGTGGAGCACGACCTCAGCGACGAGGCCCGCGCCCGGGCCTGGCGGCAGGCCGTCGAAGCCCTCACCGGCCCCGACGTCCCGGTCGCCGGCACGGTCGGCACCGTCCCCGGCGAACTCTCCCTGCTCCTCGACGAGTCGGTGCCCCGCTCGCTCTCCGCCCACGACTGGCTGCCCGCCCAGGGCCGGGCCGGAGCCGAGGAGCGGGCCTGCCGGGACGCCCTCGACGACGCCCTCGACGGCTACGAGCGGGTGCGCGGCCCCGCCGGACTGCTCACCCGGGCCGGCCGCGGCCTCGACCTGCCCGGGGACATCGAGCGGGCCGCGTTCGCGCTGCGCCGCTTCCGCGCCACCGTCGCCGACGCCTTCGCCCTCGCGGGCGGCAGCCGGCCCACCGTCGAGGAGCGCGGACTCCTCGCCGAACGGGGCGTCCACCTCCCGGAGATGCCCCGGGAGATCAGCCGCACCGGCATCGTGCCCGCGCTGCGCGACCACACCCACGGACTCATCGACAGCGGACTGCCGCTGCGTTCGGTCGCGGCCCGGCTCGCCGCCCTGTCCGCCCGCACCGCGCCGGCCGGCAGCGCCGCCCGGCTGGCCGCGCTCGACGCCGTCTGCGGCCCGGACCGGCTCGACCGGCTCACCGCGCAGGAGCCGTTCCGGGCGGGCGGCCCGCGGTCCGTCGCCGCGGCCGTGACCGGCGTCCTCGCCCTGCTCGCCGGGGTGTGGCCGGGCCTCGGCTGGGGCCTGGGTCCCGCCGTCGGCCTGCTCGCCGCCGTGCTCGCCCTGCTCATGCTGCGCCGCCGCCCCAACCGCTCGCCCGACGGACGCCTCGACGGCGGCGGCGCCACCGGCTCGGCGCCCCGGCTGTTCGGCGGCCTGATCGGCGGTGTCGCCGGGGCCGTCCTCGGCCAGGCCCTCGATCCGCCCGTCTGGGCCGCGGCGACCGCCCTCGCCGTCTCCGTCGCCGCGGTCGTGCTGCTCGCCCTGCGCGACTGGACCCACGGCGTCGACGACTGGTGGCAGCGCGCCGACCCCGAGGACGCGGACCGCGCCCTGCGGGAGGTCCGTCACCTGCTCGTCACGGCCGCCGTGCACGACTGGCTCTTCGCCGACGTACGGCACCACTGCTCGGACGGCGCCGGCGCGGTGGCCCGGCTGCTGCGCGCCCTCGCCGCGACGGCCGACGCCTACCAGGGACCCGGCGTGCCCGGCGCGTACGAGGGCCCCGGCACGAGCCCGGAGCCCGAGGGGTACGGGCGGGGCGCATGGGACTGGGACGACTGGACGGACGGCGGCGGCCAGGCCCCGGGCCGGGCATCGAACCAGGCCCCGGCCCCGGGCCCGGGCGGCGGCGCCGGGCGGGCCGAAGCGGCCGGCTGGTCCGACCCGGTCGACTGGTCCGACCGGGCGTGGTCCGACGCCGTCTCCGACGCGTGGACGGACCGCGCGGCCCCGGCCGACGCCGGCTGGTCCGACGCGGTCCCGGACCCGCGCCCCGCGGCCGCGCCCCCCGAACCGCCCGCGCCGCCGGAGCCCGTCCGGCCCGAGCCGGTACGCGAGCCCGAACGCGGGTCCGTACGCGAGACCGACCCCGACCCCGACCCCGACTCCGGGCCCGCCGCCGCGCCGCGCTGGCTGGAGCGGCGGTACGGGGACGGCGGGCCGGCCCTCGTCGACACCCTCCACGGCGATCTGTCCGACGGGGTCGCCGGGCTGCTCCGCGGCTGCTGGGCCGGCATCGAACGCGACCCCGGCAACGCGGCCCGACTGTCCCTGGACAAGCCCATGACCGCCCTCCTCGACGAGACCCGCTCCCGCCTGGAGCGGGACGCCGCCGCGTCCCCGCCGCCCGGCCGGGAGCGCGGCGACCGGCCCGACGCCGCGCGGCTCACCGGAGTCGCCCCGGACGGCGTGGCCCGGCTCCTCGCCGCCGACGACGACCCGGGCCTGACCGTCCCGCTGTGCGGGCCCGAGCACCTGCGGCTGCTCTCCCACGAACCCGGCGCCGTACGCCGGGTCCGGTTCGTGCCCGAGACCATGCGCCGCGGCACGACCGGCGACGACATCTGGCGCGGCACCACCGAGGACGTGGTGTGGACGGACGCCGGCCGGCACGCGGGCGTACTGCGCCTCGTACCGCTGCGCGCGGACGTCGTGCACACGGTCCTGGCAGAGGAGGACGGAGCACCATGACCGCCGACCCGCCCACCCCCGGGTTCCCACCCGAACCGCCGCCCGAAGGTCCCGACGAGGAGCTGGAGTTCCTCACCCCGCGCGAGGAACCGGTCCGCTTCTCCGTGCGGTACGGCGAGGACGCCCGCCCGCCCGGCCGGCCGCACCTGCGGACCCGGGCCGTCACGCTCGGCGCGGGCTGGCCCGTCGTCCAGTTCCGGCTGCCCGCCTCCGCCCAGGCCGACCCCCGCGCGTACACCCTCCTCGAACGGGAGGTGTCGGCCGCCGTCGTCCTCGAACGGCGCTACGGCGGCGAGAAGTTCGCCGAGCTGTTCACCCGGATCGTCGGTTACGACCTCGACTGCGCCGAGCCGTTCGTGCTCTACCGGCGCGCCGCCGGGGCGCCGCTCGCCGAGTGGCTGCCCCGGCTCGGCGCCGAGGAACAGCAGCGGATCGTGGGCCAGCTCGCCCTGGCCGTACGGCTCCTGGACGACGCCGGGCTCGTCCACCGGGCGCTCGCCCCCGACTCCGTACGGTGGGACGGCAGCCATGTGCGGCTCGCCGAACCGCACGCGGCGCTGCGCGCCGGGGAGCCCCGCGAGCCCTTCGGCACCGCCCCCTGGGCCTCGCCCGAGCAGCGCGCCGGGCACGGCACCGCCGACCCCCGCGACGACCTGTGGTCGCTCGCCCGGCTCGCCTATCTGCTCCTTTCCGGGCACCCGAGCCCGCCCGGCCGCCCCGACCGGGCCGACGGGCCACCGGAGGACCTGGGCGACTACCGGCGGCTCGCGGCGCTCGCGCAGAGCGGCCTGTTCGCGCCCGCGGCCGGCGGACGGCCCGCGCCCGCCGAGCTGCTCCGGCTGCTGCGGCTGCCCGACCCTCTCGCCCACGCCGTCGCCACCGCCGACCCGCTCGCCGCCGGCCGGGCCCGCTACGACGCCGAGATCGCCCGCCGCCGGGAGCCGTTGCGCCGCGACACCGACCCGGACGATCCGGGCGACGCATATGGCCCGTACGACCCGTACGACCCGTACGACCGCTACGAACCGGGCGATCCGGCGGGGCGGGCCGAACAGGGCGCCCCGCCCCGGCGCGGCCTGCGCGCGCTGCTCTTCGGCGAGCAGCCGGCCCGCCCGCCCGTCACCCTCACCCCCGACTCCGCTCACAACCCCGGTCACGGCCCCGGTGCCGCGACCGGCCTGGACGATCCGGGCGTCGATCCCGGCGCACCGCCCGCCCGGACCTGCCCGCACTGCCTGCTGCCCGTGGTCTACGACGAGAGCCTGCTCGTCACCATCGACGCCAAGGGCAACCGCATCCCGCTCGACCTGTCCAGGGAACACCGCCCCGGCCGCCGCAACGACCTGCTGCGCACCGCCTACCACCTGTGCCCGCACGGCGGCGAGGGCGACGAGGCACACGAACTGCCCGTCCCCTACCTCACCAACGGGCGCCCGCTGTCGATCGCCTTCGTCGGCAGCTCCGCCGTCGGCAAGACCCATCTGATGGCCGCGATGCTCGGCGAGGTCGAACTCGGCGGCCTGGAGCCGTACGGACTCAAATGCCTGCCGCTCAACCCGGAGGCGCACCGCACCTTCCTGCGCGAACGGGTGCAGAGCCTCCAGCAGGGGCGGCAGCTCGGCCGCACCGGGCAGCAGACCTTCGCCCGCTTCGCCGACGGCCTGCTCGTCTCCGCGCCCGGCCGCACCCCGCGCCCGGTGGTCTTCTTCGACCTCGCGGGCGAGGACCTGGCCCAGGACGGGCCGGTGACCAGCTTCCTGATGGGCGTGGACGCCTTCGTGTTCGTCGTCGACCCGCTGCGCGCGCTGCGGATGCCCTCGCTCGACCCGCTGCGCCAGCGGTACGGGCTCTCCCGCCGCGACCTCGGCGACGAGGCCTTCACCACCGTCCTCAACCGGCTGCCCCGGTCCGCCGACGGCCGGATCGCCGCGCCCGCCGCGCTCGCCGTCAACAAGAGCGACCTGATGCGCTTCGAACCGGCCGTGGACCGCTGGCTGGGCCGGGCGCTGCCGGGCCGGCACGACCCGGGGGCGGAGACGGCCGAGAGCCGCGACGCCTACGCCTTCCTGGACCACCACGCCAGCCCGGCCTGGCTGCGCCCGTTCGACGACTGCGCGCGCTGCACCCTGCACTTCGTCGCCGCGACCGGCGGGCAGGCGCGCGGCGACCGCTTCCCGCACGGGGCCCGGCCCCGGCGGGTGCTCGCGCCCCTGCTGTCCGTCTTCGCCGCGTGCGGGCTGATCCGAGGGAGGGACTGACCGATGGCACCGACGGATGCGAGGGCATCGAGGGGACCGGGCGGATCACCGGGCGGGCCGCCGGGCGGCGGTGGTGGGGGCGGTGCGGACGAGCTGCTCGACCAGATCGTCTTCCGCTGGGACGGCATGAACGCCGGTGGCACCACCGGCTTCGGCCCGGTCGCCTGGTCCGGCGGCGGGATCGACGTGGACGAACTCTTCCATGTCGCCGGCCCCATGCTGCGGGCCAGCGGCGAGGAGGTCCGGCCCGCGCTGATCCGGCTGCAGAGCGAGACCGACGCGATGCTGATCCGCCGGATCCCCTGGACCGACCCCGGCGGCGGCGCCTCCACCGTCTGCCACGCCCTGGTCGGCCCGGCCGGCCTGCTCGACCCGATGACCTGTCTCGGCCTGCACGCGTGGCGGTGGCGGGGCTCCCAGGTGGACCTCGGCCGGGTGCGCGGCGAGGCGCTCGACCGGATACCGGAGAGCGTGCTCGTCGAGTCGCGGGACGCGGGACTCCGCGCCCTCGACGCGGATCTGGCCCGGGCCGAGGTCGAACTCGGCGGCGCGGTGGCGGAGTTGCTGCGGCGTCCGGGCGGCCGCTTCATGTTCCTCGACGAGGACGCCGACCGGGCGCTGCCGGTGCTGTGGGGCCTGTACGGCATGTTCGGCGACCTCCTCGCCCGCCGCTGGTCCTTCGCCACCCACGACACGGCCGAGAGCACCCACCTCAACTTCGTGTTCGTCGGCCGCTGGGCGGGCGCGGCCGGCCCCAACACCGACCGGCACCGGAGCGATCCGCGCGAACGCCTCGGCGACGCGGCCGACTCGATCGCCGGCCGGCTGGTCGCCCACCACCTCCGCGGGGTCGCGGCGGGCGACGGCGACTACGCCGTCTGCTCCCGGCTCGCCGAAGCCCGCCGCCACCTCCCCGACGCTTCCTTCCTGGCCTGCGCCCGCGCCGCCCTGGCCGCCCTCGACCGGGACAAGGCGCGCGGGCCGCGCACCGAGGACCGGCCGAGACGCGCGCCGGCGGACCCGCCCGTACGGAGGACCGAGCCGGTACGGCGGACCGAGCCCGCCCGGCTCGGGGACGCGGAGCTGCTGGCCGTGCTGCGCGACCCCGGGTACTCGTACGCCGACACCCAGGTCCTCGTCCGCAAGGCGGCACGGCGCTTCCCCGGCTGGACACCCGCGCAGCAGTGCGCGTTCCGGGACCTGGTGATCGACGAGGAGTACTTCCTCGCCCGGCCCGTCGCCGAGGAGTGGATCCCGGCCGCGGAGCGCGGCGCCGACGCGGCCGCGCTGCACGACTGGGCGGTGGGCCCGCTCCTCGACCACCGGGGCGACCCCGGCGCCGCCGACCGGCTCGGCGCCCTGCTGCTGCGCTTCGCGACCCGCACCGAGCCGGAGGGCCGGGCCGTGCTCCGCGAGATCGTGGCCCTCGAACGCCCCGGGCTGCCCGAGCGCGTGTGGCGCGAGCTGGTACGGGCGGCGATCCCGCCCCCGGTCCATGTGACCCCGCACCCGGAACAGCCGAAGCCCCAGCCGAACCCCCAGCCCCAACCACACCCCAAGTCCAAGCCAAAGTCCAAGCCACAAGCCCCGCCGACCCGCACCACCGTCCCCGTACGCACCGCGGCCGCCCCGCACGCGAAGGACGGGTGGCTCGCCTTCGCGTTCCTCGGCGCGGCCCTGGTGCTGCTCGTGATCCTGGTGGTGGTCGTCATCGCGGCCTCGTGACACGCGGAGTACCACGCGCGAGCCGCCCCGCTCCGCCAGGATGGGCGCATGGGATTCCATGTCGATTCCGAGACCGGGCGGCTGCGCCGCGTCATCCTGCACCGCCCCGATCTGGAGCTGAAGCGGCTCACCCCGACCAACAAGGACGCCCTCCTCTTCGACGACGTGCTGTGGGTGCGCCGGGCCCGCCAGGAGCACGACGGTTTCGCGGACGTGCTGCGCGACCGCGGGGTGGAGGTGCATCTGTTCGGGGACCTCCTGCGCGAGGTCCTCGACGTGCCCGCGGCCCGCAAGCTCGTCCTCGACCGGGTCTTCGACGAGAAGGAGTACGGCCCGCTCGCCGCCGACCATCTGCGCGCCGCGTTCGACGCGCTCGACACCGGCGGCCTGGTGGAGGCGCTGGTCGGCGGGATGACCAAGCGGGAGTTCCTGGCGGCGCACCGCGAGCCGACCTCGGT